>CP063848.1:0-311915 GCA_015277795.1 Massilia sp. UMI-21
ATGGAAAACTTTTGGCAGACCTGTTCCGCGCAGCTGGAACTCGAGCTGACGCCGCAGCAATACAGTGCGTGGATCAAATCGCTCGTCGTGCTCGATTACGAGGACGGCAAGCTGCGCATTGCAGCGCCGAACCGGTTCAAGCTCGACTGGGTCAAGACGCAGTTCGCCACGCGCATCACCGAGCTCGCCTGCCAGTACTGGGAGGCGCCGGTCGAGGTGCAGTTCGTGCTCGACCCGAAGAACAACCCGGCCAAGAAGCCGGCGGGCCCTGCCGCGACCGGCACTGCGGGCGGCGGTGCGACCAATTTCGACGCACCCCGCCAGCCGGAGCAGCCGAGCCAGGGCAACGTGAACATCGCCAACTCGCCCAAGCGCGAGCAGAGCCGCATCAACACGGACCTGACCTTCGAAAGCTTCGTCACCGGTAAGGCCAACCAGCTGGCGCGCGCCGCTGCGATCCAGGTTGCCAACAACCCGGGCGTCTCGTACAACCCGCTGTTCTTCTACGGCGGCGTCGGCCTCGGTAAGACCCACCTGATCCATGCGATCGGCAACCAGGTCATGGCCGACAACCCGAATGCGCGCATCCGCTACATCCACGCCGAGCAGTACGTGCGCGACGTCGTCACCGCTTACCAGCGCAAGGGCTTCGACGACTTCAAGCACTACTACCACTCGCTCGACATGCTGCTGATCGACGATATCCAATTCTTCGGGGGCAAGAGCCGCACGCAGGAAGAATTCTTCTATGCGTTCGAGGCCCTGATCGCGGCCAAGAAGCAGATCATCATCACCTCGGATACCTATCCGAAAGAGATCACCGGCATGGACGACCGCCTGATCTCGCGCTTCGACTCCGGCCTGACGGTGGCGATCGAGCCGCCCGAGCTGGAAATGCGCGTGGCGATCCTGTTAAAGAAGGCGCAGTCCGAAAACGTGACCCTGTCGGACGACGTCGCGTTTTTTGTTGCCAAGCACCTGCGCTCGAACGTGCGCGAGCTGGAAGGCGCGCTGCGCAAGATCCTGGCCTACTCGCGCTTCCACGGCAAGGACATCACCATCGACGTGGTGAAGGAAGCCCTCAAGGACCTGCTGTCGGTGCAGAACCGCCAGATCTCGGTGGAGAACATCCAGAAGACGGTGGCGGACTTCTTCAACATCAAGGTGGCGGACATGTACTCCAAGCGGCGCCCGGCGAACATCGCCCGCCCGCGCCAGATCGCGATGTACCTGGCCAAGGAGCTGACGCAAAAGAGCCTGCCGGAGATCGGCGAGCTGTTCGGCGGCCGCGACCACACCACCGTGCTGCACGCGGTGCGCAAGATCGCCCAGGACCGCCAGAAGAATGCGGAATGCAACCACGAGCTGCATGTGCTGGAGCAGACCCTGAAGGGCTGATTTCCCGTAGGGTGGTCGGCTCTGCCGACCACGCGTTCAAACTTCGGTCGCAATGTGGCAGAGCATGATGTAGCTGAACGCGCGGGCGGCAATGCCGCCCACCCTACGAAAAGCGGTTGTCGCCCATATATTCGAAGAGGTTTGTGTTCTCTTCCGGCAATTGGCAAAATAGAGCGATAGCAATAAATAAATTAATACTTAACTGAGGATATCTATGCAACTGGTCAAAACCACCCGAGACACGCTTCTCCGGCCACTGCAGATCGTGAGCGGTATTGTCGAGCGTCGGCACACCATGCCGATTCTGGCCAATATCCTCATTCGCAAGGACGGCGAAAGCGTCTCGTTCCTCTCGACCGACACCGAAGTCCAGATCACCACGCTCGCGAACATCGGTTCGGGCGACGACGTGACCGGCACCACGGTGGCGGCGCGCAAGCTGCTGGACATCCTGCGCGCGCTGCCGGAATCGGGCGACGTCACCATGACCCTGCAGAACAAGCGCCTGGCCGTCCAGAGCGGCAAGTCGCGCTTCGCCCTGCAGACCCTGGCCGCGGAAGAATTCCCCACCGTGTCGGTGGCCGACAGCTACAACGCCTCGGTGACCCTGCCGCAAAAGACGCTGAAGCACCTGTTCAACATGGTGCACTTCGCCATGGCCCAGCAGGACATCCGCTACTACCTGAACGGCCTGCTGCTGGTGCTGGACGGCAACAACATCATCGCCGTGGCCACCGACGGCCACCGCCTGGCCTTCTGCCAGGTGGCCACCGAGCAGTCCTTCGAGCGCCAGGAAGTGATCATCCCGCGCAAGACCATCATCGAACTGCAGCGCCTGCTGGAAGAAAGCGACGAAGAGGTCCGCCTCGACATCGCCGCCTCGCAGGTAAAACTGACCTTCGCCGACATCGAGCTGGTCTCGAAGCTGGTTGAGGGCAAGTTCCCTGACTACACCCGCGTGATCCCGAAGGGCTACAAGAACGAGTTCACGATCGGCCGCGATGAGCTGCTGCGTTCGCTGCAGCGCGCCGCGATCATGACCAGCGACAAGTTCAAGGGCGTGCGCTGCATCATCGAGCCGGGCATCATGAAGATCAGCTCGACCAACGCCGACCAGGAAGAGGCCGTGGAAGAACTCGAGATCGACTACGGCGGCGACACCATCGACATCGGTTTCAATGTCACTTACCTGCTCGACGTGCTGAACAACCTGAAGTGCGACCAGGTGAACATCGCGCTGGGCGACTCGAATTCGTCGGCCCTGATCTCGATTCCCGACAATGGCGACTTCAAGTATGTCGTCATGCCGATGCGTATCTGATCAGCGGCTCCGGGATCGTCGCCAGCTGAGTTAGTACTGTAGTGCCCGATTAGCTATCACCGTCATCCCGGCGTCGGCCGGGATCCAAGTTTGCGTGAACATCAGGAACTTGGGTTCCGGCCTGCGCCGGAACGACGGGTCCAGGTTGCGGCTTATGGCAGGCAACCTGGATCACCCGTTTTATAGAAAGCAGTCCATGTCCGAGAATACCCAACCAGAAATGACCCCCGTCCCCAAAACGGACGATTACGGCGCGTCCTCGATCCAGATCCTGGAAGGCCTGGAAGCGGTGCGCAAGCGTCCGGGCATGTACATTGGCGACACCTCGGACGGCACCGGCCTGCACCACCTGGTGTTCGAGGTGCTCGACAACTCGATCGACGAAGCCCTGGCCGGCTACTGCACCGAGATCCACGTCACGATCCACTCCGACAACTCGATCTCGATCACCGACAACGGCCGCGGCATCCCGACCGGCGTCAAGATGGACGACAAGCACGAGCCGAAGCGCTCGGCAACCGAGATCGCCCTGACCGAACTGCACGCCGGCGGCAAGTTCAACCAGAACTCGTACAAGGTGTCCGGCGGCCTGCACGGCGTGGGCGTGTCGTGCGTGAACGCCCTGTCGAAGCTGCTGCGCGTGACCGTGCGCCAAAAAGGCAAGGTACACCAGCTGGAATTCTGCCGCGGCGTCCCGGTGGACCGCCTCATCGAAGTGGTCGACGGCGTCGAAGTCTCGCCAATGAAAGTGCTGGGCGAGACCGACAAGCGCGGCACCGAAGTGCATTTCTGGGCCGACGAAGAAATCTTCACCACCGTCGAGTTCCACTACGAGATCCTGAGCAAGCGTATCCGCGAACTCTCGTTCCTGAACAACGGCGTCAACATCAAGCTGAGCGACCACCGCAGCGGCAAGGAAGAAGTGTTCGCTTTTGAGGGCGGCACCCGCGGCTTCGTCGAGTACATCAACAAGGCCAAGAGTGTGTTGCACCCGACCGTGTTCCAGGCCACCGGCGACCGTATGTCGGACCAGGGCACCAACATCTCGGTGGACGTGTCGATGCAGTGGAACGACGCCTATAACGAGCAGGTGCTGTGCTTCACCAACAACATCCCGCAGCGCGACGGCGGCACCCACCTGACCGGCCTGCGCGCGGCGATGACGCGCGTGATCAACAAGTACATCGACGAGAACGACTTCGCCAAGAAGGCGAAGGTGGAAATCTCGGGCGACGACATGCGCGAAGGCCTGACTTGCGTGCTGTCCGTCAAAGTGCCGGAGCCGAAGTTCTCGTCGCAGACCAAGGACAAGCTGGTGTCGTCGGAAGTGCGCGGCCCGGTGGAAGAAATCGTCGCCAAGACGCTGACCGACTTCCTGATGGAGAAGCCGAACGACGCCAAGATCATCTGCGGCAAGATCGTGGAAGCGGCGCGTGCGCGCGAAGCGGCGCGCAAGGCGCGCGACCTGACCCGCCGCAAGGGCATCATGGACGGCCTGGGCCTGTCGTCGAAGCTGGCCGACTGCCAGGAACGCGACCCGGCGCTGGCCGAGCTGTACATCGTCGAGGGTGACTCGGCAGGCGGCTCCGCCAAGCAGGGCCGCGACCGCAAGTTCCAGGCCATCCTGCCGCTGCGCGGCAAGGTGCTGAACGTGGAAAAGGCGCGCTTCGAAAAGATGCTGTCGTCGGAGCAGATCACCACCCTGATCGCGACGCTGGGCACCTCGATCGGTCCGGACGAATTCAACGTCGACAAGCTGCGCTACCACCGCATCATCATCATGACCGACGCGGACGTCGACGGCGCCCACATCCGCACCCTGCTGCTGACCCTGTTCTACCGCCAGATGCCGGAGCTGGTGGAGCGCGGCCACATCTACATTGCGCAGCCGCCGCTGTACAAGGTAAAGCACGGCCGCGACGAGCGCTACCTGAAGGACGACCTGGAAGAAGCGAGCTACATGATGATGGTGGCGCTGAACGGCGCCTCCCTGATTCCGCGCGAAGGCGCCGAGCCAATCGTCGGCGAAGCGCTGGCCGAGCTGGTGCGCCAGTACAACCTGGCCAACGCCATCATGATGCGCCTGACCCGCGTGATCGACCGCGCGGCGCTGACCGCGATCATGGGCGGCGTCACCCTGCAGATGACCACGCTGGAAGACGCCACCGCCTCGGCCCAGGCAATGGAAGCGGCCATCAATGACCCGGCCGTGAAAGTGGTCGTGCGTTCGGACGAACTGAGCGAAAAGCACGCGCTGCGCATCGAGCGCATGCGCCACGGTAACGTGAACGTGACCTCGATCGACGCCGACTTCGTGCAGAGCAACGACTACGCCGTGCTGGCCAACGCCGCTGCCACCTTCCAGGGCCTGATCGGCGAAGGCGCCATCATGCGCCGCGGCGAAGGCGAGAAAATGAAGGAGTTCGCGGTGCGCGGCTTCCACGAAGCCATGCTGTGGCTGCGCGACGAAGCCGAACGCGGCGTGACCAAGCAGCGCTACAAGGGTCTGGGTGAGATGAACCCGGAACAGCTGTGGGAAACCACGATGGACCCGACCGTGCGCCGCCTGCTGAAGGTGCAGATCGAGGATGCGATTGCAGCGGACCAGATCTTTACTACCTTGATGGGCGATGAAGTCGAGCCGCGGAGGAACTTCATTGAGTCGAATGCGCTGCAGGCGGGGAATATCGACGTCTGATCGTCCTGCCTCTTCAAGCAAACGGCCTCGTATGAGGCCGTTTTTATTTCTGTTATCGCTTGCGAAGCGACACCCTCAATCCTGCTCGGGAATCGGTCCGATCACCAGGAACTGGTACGACATCGCACCGAGAAAAGCAATGCCCGCGCCCGTCAGCAAGGCCGGCACGAAGGACCAACTCTGCGCGATATAGCCGGTGAAAATCGGCGCCAATGCGCCACCGATGAAGCCACCGAAGTTCTGGATCGCGCCAAGCGACGCCACCCGGCTGCGCGGCGCAACCGCGGTCGCCAGCGACCACGAACAGGCCGAGGCCGCGTTGGCGAGGAAGATCACGACCGAGATGCAGGCAATCGCCGCAGTATTACTCTCGACCAGCGCAGCCGGAATCGTGAACGCCACCATGCCCAGCATGGCCAGCACCACCGCCGTGCGGCGCCCCTTCACAGCGGAAGCCGCATGCCGGGTAATCCGATCGGACGCCCAGCCAGCGATCAGCGCGCCGGCGAAGCCGCACAGGAAGGGAATCGTGGCCGCCACCCCGACGTAGGCCACGTCCATGTGGCGCTCGGTGCGCAGGTAGCCCGGCAGCCAGGTGAGGAAGACCCAATTCAAGTACACCGAGCCAAAGAAACCAAGCAGCATGCCCCAGGTGGCGCGGTGGCGGAACAGTGCGCGCCACGCCGCGAAACCTGCCGTTGGCGCGGCTTCGATGCTTTGGCCTTCGTCCAGGTAGGCACGCTCGGCCTCCGACAGCTCTTCGCGCACCGGGTCGCGATACAAGGCGATCCACACGACGGCCGCGACAATGCCCAGCGCTCCCGTGACGAAAAAGGCCCAGTGCCAGCTGGTGGCGGCGATCAGGGGTGACAGGCATAAGGGTGCGAGCGCAAAACCCAGCGGGGAGGCCGAGTTATAGATCCCGGTCGGTGTGCCGCGTGCGCGCAGCGGGAACCAGTTGCTGACGACCCGCGCCGCCGATGGAAACTGCGGCGCCTCGCCGATCCCGAGCACGATACGTGCGAGCACGAACCAGCCGAAGGTCGAGACCAATCCGCCCGCAGCCTGCGCCAGCGACCACACCACCAGGCCAGCGCCGAGCAGCCAGCGCGGGCCGATCTTGTCGACCAGCGCGCCGACCGGGAGCTGGCACAAGGCATAGCTCCAGGAAAAGGCCGACAGCAGCAGGCCCATCTGGCCGAGCGAGAGATCGAGGTCGACCCGGATGAATTCGTTGGCGACGGCGAGCGTGGCGCGGTCGAGGTAGTTGATGACGCCCGTGACGACCAGCAGGACGAGTGCCAGCGTTTGACGGCGACGGATGCGCGGAGGTGCGGCTTGACTGCCAGGGATATCGATCATGTCGAGATCGTATCAAATCAGTGTTAATGCGGGGAAAGATATTCTCTGCCCTACCCATTTATGCAGGACATATTGTTATTGATGAGATATTGAACAACAGCTAGACTGGCCGGCAACGAGCGCCGACCAACCCATGTCCGACTTCACCATCACCGCCACCGATGCCAAGGCCTGGAGCGACGCAGAGCTCGCCGCCACGATCAAGGCGTATCTGCAAATGCTGTACGCGGAGCTGAACGGTGTGAGCTATAACAAGGCTGCGGTCAATCGAACACTCCGTGCCGGCCCACTCGCCGGTAGGACAAAAGCGTCGATCGAGTTTCGAATGCAGAATATCTCGGCTGCTTTGTATGAACTCAAGATGCCGTACATTGCCGGCTATCTCCCCGCACGCAACATCGGCTCGGCAGTCAAAGAGAAGATGATCTCCCTGTTAAGCGCGGAAGGTATCGAGTCGCTGGAGGCGTATGTCCCGACGCCTGATGCCGATACGCTGTCAAAGCGGGTCGCCGACCTACGCCAACGGCATCTTGGCGCCGTGCCCAAGGGGGCGCAGTTGCCCCGCACGGCGACGGTAACGACGACAAGCTACGTGCGCGATCCGGCCGTGAAAGCATGGGTGCTGCAGGCGGCAAACGGCTGCTGCGAAGGCTGCGGCGTCCCCGCACCGTTCATTGGCATGGATGGGCTGCCCTACCTGGAAGTCCACCATGTCATGCCCCTGTCCAGCCATGGCTCGGACCAGACGACAAACGCGGTAGCGCTTTGTCCAAATTGTCACCGTCGCTGCCACTATGCGAAAGACCGCGACGAGTTCAAGCTGGCCTTGTATCAACAGGTGCCGCGCCTTGCTGTCGAAGTACCGGAACCGGTCGAGCAAGCGATTTTCGGCTGAAACCTGTTGTCCGACGATTTTCTGTGGATCCTGATCGAAAAGCCCGAGGCAGGCCGGGGCTTTCGATCATCCGCTAGGTTTTTATGAACATGTCCCGTAAGCGTAATACCCCGCCGACGTCCTCCGCACATCCGTGTACGCCGTCGTCATGTAATAGCCCAGGTACTGGTTCGAGTTCACCGCATACACCTGCCCGTCCGAGCCCAGGTAGGCACGCCCCGCCGACACGTGCGCGTAGTTGCTGGCAAACCAGGAGCTGCACGTATACGGCGCCGCCGCATTGCCGCTGACGATCTTGTCGATCATGGTCTTGATCGCCACCATCTGCCCGCCGCTCTTGGCCGGGAAGTTCACGTCGTCGTGCCCCCACCAGTCCCAGCATCCGCCCGGGTTGTTCGCCTTGGCCATCGCCTGCGGATACAGCACGACGATGTTGTTGGTGTCCGCCCAGCGGTTGTAGCCGGCGTTCTGGTAGAAGGCCGTGCCGACACTGGCGACGTTCTGCATGCAGCCGTGGAAGGCCACGTGCAGGCGGCAGGACTGCCCGGCGGCGCAGGCGGCAGGCACGTAGGCGTAGCCGCTGCTCGCCATACCGTGCGTGTTCGGGTTGCGGTTGCCCCAGAAGGCCGCCTGGTCGAAGTTGATGAAGCTGCCGCTCAAGGTGCCGGCGTTCTTCGCGTTCAGCGGCCCGTAGATCCACTTGAGGATCTCGCCTGCGGTGTCGAAGTTGCAGTTGTTGACGTAGGGCGAACCGTTGATGGCGCAGCCGCTGCCGAAGAAATCGGTCGGGATCGAGTGCTCGGCCGTCAGGTTGTTCTTGTAGACGATGTTCGCGGACGGGACGTAGTTGCCGTACATGGTGCGCAGGTCGTTCATCACCGGCTGGCGCACGGTGGAGTCGATGGTGCCCGACATCAGGTATACCTTGGATGCCGCCATGTTGCCGGTCGGGTCGATGTAGCCGTTGCCCGACCAGGTGTTCACCACCGAGATCAGGTAAGGCAGGTTGCGCGATGCGGTGTTGGCCATGCACGGACCGGTCGCGATCAAGGCATTGCCCTGCGAGCAGTAGACCGGCCCGCCGGCAATGATGCCGGCGCCCTTCTTCACCGTCTTCGAATACGCGAAATGCATCTGCGCCGCCATGTGGGCGCCGGACGAGAAGCCGGAGACCGACACCTCGTTGACGCTGACGTTGTACTTGGGCAGGGCGATGACCGCGCCATGGGCGCTGGTGGCGAGCAGGCTGAGGACGAGCGTTGCCAGCCCCGTCGATGTGCGAGTGGTGTAGTTCAATTCCGTCTCCGATGTTGTCGTCGTTATGTGGAGTCGTCGTCGTGCGACGATCCAGCCATGCTCGCGCCTGGCTGGTTCAGAATAGTTGAGGTAAGGACATAGTCAAGCGAACATCAGGCGCATGAATGCACAGACGGTGTGCATCAATTCACCGGGAGTATCCGTGAGGGATCCTCGTTGGGCGGTCACCTAATGATGTGGCAAGCGTCGGACACGCAGAAAACTTCGAGACTGAGCCTGTCAGATTTTCTGTGTGAAACGGGGTCATGAAATAATGCCGAAAGGACTGTTCCATGACCGACGTAATGACCACCAAAAAGCCCAAGAAGCAGAAAGCCGCATACCCGTTCCCCGTCGAGCTGATCGACCAGTTGCTTGCCCAGGTTGAGAACAAGGACGCCGAGTCGATTCTCGGCGAATCCGGCTTGGCCGGGCAGCTCAAGAAGATGCTGGCCGAGCGCATGCTGTCGGCCGAGCTGAACCATCATCTGGCCAACGAGGGCGAAGGCAGCAAGAATCACCGCAACGGCAGCAGTCCGAAGAAGGTGCTCACACCCAGCGGCGAGCTTAATTTGGACATCCCACGCGATCGCCTGTCGAGCTTCGAGCCCAAGCTGGTCGCCAAACACCAGCGTCGCATGGCGGGCTTTGACGATCACGTCATCAGCATGTACGCACGCGGAATGAGCGTGCGCGAAATCCAGGGGCATTTGCTGGAGTTGTACGGTACCGAGGTATCGCCCGACCTGATCTCGACCATCACCGACGAGGTGCTGGAAGAGGTCTCGCAATGGCAGCAGCGCCCGCTCGAAGCGATGTACCCGATCGTCTATTTCGATGCGCTGCGCCTGAAAATACGGGACGAAGGCACGGTCAAGAACAAGGCTGTTTATCTGGCTTTGGGCATTCGCGCCGATGGCCGCAAGGAAGTGTTGGGCCTGTGGATCGAGCAAACCGAAGGCGCCAAGTTCTGGCTTAAGGTCTTCAATGAACTGAAGAACCGCGGACTGGACGATGTCCTGATCGCTGTCGTCGACGGCCTGCGCGGCTTCCCCGAAGCCATCGAAGCGGTGTATCCCCAGGCGCAGATCCAGACCTGCATCGTGCACCTGATCCGCAATTCGACAACCCTGGCGGCTTGGAAGGACCGCAAGGAGCTGGCAGCGGCCTTGAAACCCGTCTACCAGGCCGCCAACGCCGACCTGGACGAAGCGGCGCTGGACGCGTTTGCGGCCGGGCCCTGGGGCACCAAATTCCCGACTGTGGCAGCGATGTGGCGGCGCCAATGGCAGCAGGTGATTCCTTTCTTCGCCTATCCGCCGGAAGTGCGCACAATTATCTACACGACCAACGCCATCGAGAGCTTGCATATGCGCCTTCGGAAGATCGTCAAGAACCGTGGCCACTTCCCCAGCGACGAAGCGGCGACCAAATTACTCTTCCTGGCCTTGCGCAATATCGAGAAAGACTGGAAGATGCCGCAGCGTACCTGGAAGCAGGCTGCCAACCAGTTCGCCATCATGTTCGGCGAACGCTTCACAAACGCCATTACCTAACTACGAATTCTGGCCCCGCACACAGAATTTCTGACAGGTCCTCGAGACTGGGCTCAATCTATCCATGTCTCAAAATGAAACGGCCTCTTCATGAGGCCGCTTTTATTTCCGGGCCCGTACTACGATCTGCCATTTCGTGAAGGCGCCTCGATATTCTCCTCAAACTCGTTTAAGCGTTCCATGACCGTCCGGTTCTTGGCGTACTTGCGCTTCAACTGCTGGAGTTTCTTGTCGGTGCCGGTGCAGAGTTTGCGAATTTCGCGCTCGATTTCCCGCATGCGCTTCTCATCGGGCGGGTCGGGGAACTCGCCGCGGAAGTGGTCGCAGCCCTCTCGCTGATCCACGAACTTGGCAACATCGGAAGGAAGACGTGCTTCCACAGCGATTGCTGGACCGAGGCCAAAGTAAAGTACGCACAGCACAGCTTTAATCACTAGACGCATATTTATGCTCCCGTATCTGACCAATGAGGATCATCGCGACCGCGGCGGTTGTATTTGATAACGCCATAGCTTGCGCCCACGACATGTAGCTGAGGGTTCATACCTGTACGCGGGAAAGTCGATATCTCGACAACATTTCCGTAGGCGTCAGGCAGCGTCAGTGCCCTGGCCCAACTGATCGTCATATCGATTCCGGATGCGTGCACGTGGCGCGAATTGAGTGATGGCGCCACACCAAGCCGCTCCATCCTGAATGCACGCACCATCTCACGCGCTGCTGCAATGGATGGCGCATCCGCATACTTTTCGTCCCTATCGTAGTGTTTCCACGATATCGGTACCCCATCCATGGCAGGGACATTTTCAGCGCTAACAACACGGTTGGCGATCTTCCAAGACCAATGCATCAGATAGGCACGCTTCCCGGGCCGGTAAGTCGCGTTAATCGCGACTCGCGCTCCAGCAGCGCGCAACGCCTCGACGAAGGCTTCGACACGGTCACGGAACGGGGGGCGCAAATCACGGAGGTTTTCGGATCCACCGTATCGAGAAACCCAGTGACGACCACTCGGTTCCAATGTTACTTCTGTCCTACTCGTATTCACCTGCTCGACTGTTCGGTTGTTAGTCATGCTGGCTCCACGTTATAACAACAAACTATTAGATATGAGCCCTATATGGAGGTTTTGCACGCGTTGGGTCCGCAGTACAGGCTGATCCAGACAATGGCTGCGACGATACCAAGCTCTCCGGAGACGTTCCTGGGCCAAGACCTGACTCGTGCGCCGCAAGCCCATGCCCTCTACGCGCACTTTTTCGCCGCGAGATCCCAACCGCCGGAAGTACTGCCGCTGGTGCCACCGCGGATGACTTGGTGGGTGTAGGTCCACTTCACCTTCGTAAAGCAGAGACCGATATCATCCTCAATCAGCCCACCACCGCGCATGTTCTGTTCCATATGGGACACCAGCACATTTTCCAGCTCGACCTGGTAGTACTTCACCGGCTTGCCGTCGCCATCTGCGCGCATAAATTCCAATTTGGCCTTGGGAATGGTCTTGCCCATCGAGCAGTGTTGCATGAGGAGCGGCGAGGCCATGTCGGCGAGCTTGGTCAGGGAGATAGTACGGTGCTCGCAGTGGCCGGCCGTGTGCCCGCCACCGGTGGACTTGCTCCTAACCGTAGCCTGCTCGACGCCCCAATGCGCCGAGGTCAGCTCGATCCACCCTTGGTGCCCGCTGTCGGCCGACTCGCCCTTGATTCCCTCGATTTGCAGGTATGCGTCAATTGCCATGTTGTGCTCTCCATGTGATTGATACCGGACGGACCATTCTGAAGCGGCACAGGGGCAGGGAAATTAACAAGGCGCAGGTCGGAATGACTTAGTCACGCCGGTCTTATTAGCGCACAATTCATGAATTGGATGAAGACCGTCAGGCCCGGGACGTCTTGCTGAGCATTCGCGAATTTGCCGCATCAGCTCGAAGCTTTGGTAGCTGGCTCGCGTACGTTTGCCTGAGGCAACCCAGCTTCCCAGGGCTGAGTTGCTATAGTGAGCATTACCAGCAACCAGCCGGAGCACGAATCCATGCGACTTCTTCAACAAGCCGCCACCATCATCGGAGGAACCTTGCTATCGTCAATCGCACTCGCCGCGCCTGAACAGCAGGCTGCGGCCTTCATGGACATCTATTCCTCGCACTGCCTGAAGTACCTGCACGACTTCGACGGCCTGCGCAAGCAGCTCGCGCCCCTGCCCCAGCTGCCTGCGGAGGCGGCGGCGATGTTCCTGCAGGGCGCCAAGGGCAGCGCTTGGTCGGTGCCGAGCAAGCACGGCCAGTTCATCCTGGTGGTCCACTCGGACAAGAACCTGTGCGCGCTGTACGCCAAGACGGTGCCGGCCGCGACCACCCAGGCGATGTTCGAAAAGGTGGTGGGCAAGGCGCCCGAGCCTTTCCGCAGCGAGCGCAAGCGCAATACCTCGGACAAGGGGCCGGACGGCGTCAAGAGCACCGTGGCCTACGAATGGAGCACGGATAAATCGCCGCGCAAGCCGCTGTTCGCCCTCACGACCACCACCAGCAAGAACAGCGTGGCGCAGGGCGTGGCCACCGCGGCCATCGGCCACTGAGGCCCGGCTCCCGGTCGGCGCTGCGGCGCCTGGCTGGGCGAAGCTCGCTCAGGGCAGCTTGATCTTGACCACGGCGTTGCCGGAAGTCAGGTACAGGTTGCCCTTGCCGTCGTTGGTGATGCCCCGGATCGGCGCCAGGCTGCCCGGCAGGCCTCCGGCCTGCAGCGTATTGGCGCGCGCGGTGCCGGCCACCGTCGTCACCACGCCGTCGGGGGTGATCTTGCGCACCAGGTTGTTGACCGCATCGGCCGCATAGACGTTGCCCTGCGGGTCGACCGTCATCGCCACGACTTCTTCGAAGCTGGCCGCGGCCCCGGCGCCGTTCGCCGCGCCGCGCGTGTTCGGCGTGCCGGCCAGGCGCGTCAGGACGTTCATGTTGACGATGATCGCATTGTTGGTCTTGCTGATCGTGCGCTGCAGGTCGAACACATAGACGTTGTTGTTGCTGTCGGTTGCCACGCCGCGCGCTTCCGCGGTACGCGTGCCGAACAGGTCTTGCGCCACTTCCGGGCCTTCCAGCATGCTGGTGGTGCCCGACACGATGCGCCGCGTGCTCAGGCCATTGGTCACCAAGAGGTGGTCGCGCCTGTCGACCGCGATCCCTTTGGGCATCACCGCAGCCATGCTGCCGCTGGTAACGTTGCTGCCCACCGGGATGGTCGTGAACGTACCGACCTGCCCGTTGCTGCCGACGCTGCGGATGCGCAGTTCGTCGGTGACGAACAGGGTGCCGTTGCTGCCGATCGCCAGCGCGCCGGGCTCGACGAAGCGGGCGCGGTCGCCGGCGCCGTCGATGTACTGGCTCGAGCCCGGGGCGCCGGCCAGCGTGGTGACGACGCCCTCCGGCGTAATCTTGCGGATGCTGTCGTTGCCGGTGTCGGCCACGTACAGGTTGCCGGCGGCGTCGATGGCGATGCCGCGCGGCCCGTTGAAGCGCGCGGCGGCGCCGGTGGCATTGGTGCTGCCGGCATCCGTCGCGCTGCCCGCGACGATGCTGATGGCGGTCTGCACCGGCGCCGGTTCCTCGTCATCGTCCTCCTTCGGCGGATGGTCGCCGCAGGCGGCCAGCAGCGCCATCAGGGCCGACGCGCCCAGGAGCTTCAGGCGCAGTCGCGCAGCGTTTCCTACGGCGGGTCGCTTCATGGTGTTCTCCGGAATTCGATCCCTGAAATGCTAGCACGGGGCCAAGCCCCGGGCCGGCCGATTTCCATGCCGCCGGAATAAGATCAAGCCCGGGTGCGAATTGCTCACAGTTTGAGCTCGCCGCCCCCGCTCATCCGGTCGAGAAACTGCACCGATGCCCGCTCGCTCATCACCAGCACCAGCTTCAGGCGCGCGCGCGTCATGCCGACGAACAGCTTGCGCAGGGTGAGTTCATCCATCTCTTCGAAGTCGATCTCGGTGAAGATCAGCGCCGGCGCCGACTGGCCCTTGAAGCGGTACACCGATTCGGCCAGCAGCCCGCCCTCGCGGAACACCGGGTTGCCGAACAGGTCGTAGGCGCCGGTGAAGGAACGCAGCGTGTGGGCGTCGCTCAGTTTATCCAGCTTGAGGATGGCGGATTTTTCGCGCCCGCGGAAGGAGCAGATCGCGATGTCCTGGCGCCCGAAGCCAGCCGCCAGACAGGTCGTGACGGCGCGCCGGGTCTGCGCCAGCATGGCCTCGACGTCGCCTTCGGGGTAGGTGAGCTCCTCGATGTCGGCGCCCTTGAACGGGCTGCCCGCTTCCACCGGCTGGCTGACGGCGCCGATCGAACCCAGCATCTGCACCACTTCGCGCGGGCTGCGGTAGTTGGTGTTCGAGTGCAGCACCACCCAGCCGGGCAGCGGCACCATGTCCTTGCCGTACAGGTTCTGGTCCGGATCTTCCATCCAGATGGCGCGTCCGCCTTGCTTGAGCATGCGCAGCACGATGTCGCGCCAGGTCACCGAGAAATCCTGGCCCTCGTCGACGATGAGCACGTCGTACTGCCAGGTCTCGGGCAGGTCGGCCGAGGCCAGCGAAGACTCGATCTCGGCCCAGACGGCGGGCGAGGCGTAGTCGGGCGTCTTGCCCTGGGCGCGCAGCCAGGCGTCGCACAGTTCGTGGAAGTTGGCCACGCGCCCGCCGGCGGGCACCAGGCGCCCGATATGGTCGGCCAGCGGGCGGTTGAAGCAGACGTAGAGCGGGCGCAGGCCGGCGTCCAGCGCGGCCGTGTATTCGGCCAGCGCCAGCTGGGTCTTGCCGCTGCCGGCGGTGCCCATGACGCGCAGGCGGTAGGGAGAGAATTCGAGCCGGCGCGCCCAGGTGGCCAGGCCGCCGGACAGGCGCGTCACCATTTGCGTGGCGCAGCCGATCATCGAGCTCGGGTCCGGACGCAGGCTCAGGGTGTCGCCGAGAAAGCGCGTGACCCGGTCGAACTCCTCGGTGCGCGGCGTGAGCGGCAAAATCTCGCGGATCGTGGCGCCCAGCCGGCCCTTGGTGCTGGCGTCGATGATGTGGCTGGGATCGATGCCGGCCTGCTGCGGGTCCTTCACGATGTAGTCGGGGCAGTACAGCAGGTAGTCGATCGACAGCTCGCCCTGGTAGCGCTTGGCGAAGCCTTCGATGGTGTGCAGGATCTGGTGGCGGATCCTGCGCGGCTTGCCCTGGTAGTTCTTGACCAGGCCGTCCGTGCTTTCGTTCAGGAAGCCGGCGATCTGCTCGATGAGCAGCAGCCTGCCGTTGGGCGCCACGATGATGAAGTCGATGTCGCCGTAGGCCGAGAAGCCATGCTCGACGTTGGTCCAGTGCACGCCGTGGTAGATCTCGTAGGGCGTATCGGACAGGCGCTTCTCGAGCAACGTCAGGGTTTCGATTTCACGCGCGGCGGAACCGGTGACGGACATCTCGCGCCAGCCGGCAGGATGGATATGGGCCATGGATCGTCGGGCTCACCTGTTTTATGGATGAAAACATTGTAAGGCCGATCACGCCTGTTGCCAGCACTGTTGAATTTCGTAGGGTGGGCGGATTCCGCCCACGCGGTGATTGTTACCGGCGCCGATATCGCGCCGGATGATCTTGGCGCAAACTATCACCGCGTGGGCGAGAAACTCGTTCCACCCTACGCATACCCGCGCAGTTCGGCGGCGAACGAGCGCACCTGCGCGCAGCTGTCGGCCGCCGCCCTGGCGCACCAGGCGCTCAGCGCTTCCATCAGCTGTTCCTCGCTGGCCAGCGAGCGCTGCCACAGCTGGGCGAGCTGCTCGCGCAGGGCCTGCACCCGGCGCAGGGAGTCGCTGGCGGCCAGCAGGCGGCCCAGCCGGCCCCGCTCGTCGCGGTCCAGGTAGCCCGGGTCGCGGCTCAGCAGGCGCAGGGCCGATTTGCGGTCGAGGCCGGCGCCAAGCGCCATGCCGCGCAGCTCGCGCCGCCACACCGGCCGGAGCCGTGCATTGAGCGCCGCCATCACCCGCGCCCGGTTGGCCAGCACGGCGCGCAGGGTGGCGGCATCGACCCTGGCGTGGCGGTAGCGGATGCCGGGCGGCGCCGGCAGGGGCCGCGCCTTCGCCAGCCCCAGCCATTCCAGTACGCGGATGTACATCCAGCCGATGTCGAATTCGTACCATTTCACCGACAGCTTGGCCGAGGTGGCAAAGGTATGGTGGTTGTTGTGCAACTCTTCGCCGCCGATCAGCACGCCGAAGGGCAGGATGTTGGTTGCGGCATCAAGGCAATCGAAGTTGCGGTAGCCGATGGCGTGCCCCGCACCGTTGATGACGCCGGCGGCCAGCACCGGGATCCACAGCATCTGGATACCCCAGACCGACAGTCCGATGATGCCGAACAGCAGCACGTCGACCACCAGCAGCAGGCCCACGCCCTGCCAGGTGAAGCGGCTGTACAGGCGGTGCTCGATCCAGTCGTCCGGGCAACCGGCCGCATAGCGGTGGATTGCCTCGCGGTCATGGCTGGCGGTACGGTAGAGTTCGGCGCCGCGCAGCAACACCGTGCGCAGGCCCACCTGGCGCGGGCTGTGCGGGTCGCCCGCGCGCTCGCAGTGGGCGTGATGACGCCGGTGGATGGCCACCCATTCGCGCGTGACCATGCCGGTGGTCAGCCACAGCCAGAAGCGGAAGAAATGCGCAAGGAAAGGATGCAGCGACAGCGCGCGGTGCGCCTGGTGGCGGTGCAGGTAGACGGTGACGGCAACGATGGTGACGTGCGTCGCCAGCAAGGTGTAGGCGAGGATGCCAAGCGCGGAGGCGCCGGCCAGGCCATCGGCCAGGAAACGTAAGAACTCGTCCATCGCATGCTCCCGTGATCGGCTGCGAGGCTCGAGTATGCGCGCTTCCCTCGCGGGAAGCGCACGCCTGCGTACGACAGGCTACATCGGGATCAGCGGCGGCGTGGCGCCGGACGCGGGCCCGAAGGTCCCCGGTTTTCGATGTGGCGGAAGGTGATGCGTGCCTTGTTCAGGTCGTACGGCGACATTTCCAGGGTGACGCGGTCGCCCGCCAGGATGCGGATGTGGTTCTTCTTCATGCGGCCCGAGGTATAGGCGATGAGCTTGTGACCATTGTCGAGCTCAACGCGGAAACGCATTTCGGGCAGGATTTCGGACACCAGTCCGTTCATTTCGATCAGTTCTTCTTTGGCCATGTCATTCTCCTTATGCTGTTGGACGACCCGCGCGGCGCGCGGGTCGATGAAACGTCGGTCGCACCATCCGGTGACGCGGGGCGGTGTTGGTGTGCTGGCCTGACCGTGACCAGAGAGAGAACAGAAAGCGCGCAGCCTGCGAGGTGCGAGGGCGGGGTGCGGAGGCTTGGGCGGCGCCGCCGCGCATCGTTGCACTGGCGGAGCCGAAGGAAAGTCGGAAGCGCTGCTTCGACGACAGGCCTCCAGTATACCAGTGATGGTGCTGCGGTGCAGAAATGGGCCACATTCTCGATTATTGCCCTATTGCTATACTGCGTGCTTTGACGGAGGCCTGATGAAGTCGATATCCCTGATGATGCCGCTCCTGCTGGCCGGCGCCGCCTTGCCGGCCACGGCCCAGGACGCGATTCGCTGCACCCTGCTGGTCGATGCCGATACCGGCAAGACGCTGGTGCGCGAGGGTCAGTGCGAGCAGCGCGTGACGCCCGCCTCGACCTTCAAGGTGCCGATCAGCCTGATGGGCTTCGACAGCGGCGTGCTGGTCGACGAAGACACGCCGCTGCTGCCCTTCCGCCAGGGCTACGTCGACTGGCTGCCGGAATGGCGCAGCGCCACCAATCCGTCCGCGTGGATGAAGTATTCGGTGGTGTGGTATTCGCAACAGGTCACCACGCGCCTGGGCGCGCAGCGTTTCCAGTCCTACCTCGACCGCTTCGAGTACGGCAACCGCGACGCCTCCGGCAATCCGGGCAAGCGCGACGGGCTGACCGAGGCCTGGCTGGGCAGTTCGCTGAAGATCTCGCCCGACGAGCAAGCCGTGTTTCTGCGCAAGCTGGTCAGCCGCACGCTGCCGGTCTCGGGCAAGGCGGTCGACATGACCACGGCCCTCATGCGCTACCCGCGCCTGCGCAACGGCTGGGACCTGTACGCCAAGACCGGCAGCGGTGCGGAGCCGGGCGCGCTGCCGCATGGCTGGCTGGTGGGCTGGGTCAGCAGGGGCAAGCGCACGATCGTGTTCGCGCGGCTGGAACAAGATGCGCAGCGTGTGCCGGGCGGCCGGGCCGGACTGCGCGTGCGCGATGCGTTCATCAAGGAGCTGCCGGCCTTGCTGGAGCGGTTTTAACACGGTCGTACGTATTCTGCACCGCACAATTTTTTCTTGACAGGCGGTTCACTCGTCTTTTAGAGTGGATCGCATGTCTTTCCACCCGCATCTGTCGACTTCCCTACCTGCCGCCGGCGCGCTATCGCCGGCCGCCCTGCTACTACGCGCGTAATCCACGCCCTAGGTCCCGGCACCCCGGCCGGCCAGCAAGTTTCAGGAAAGTTGTACCGATGTCCAAAATTGCCTCACCCACTCCGTCGTTCTCCGCCACCAGCGCCCTGCTGGCCGCCGGCGCGCGCGCCCGGTTTCGCCTGCTGCTAAAACTACCGACCGGTTGCCGGGCCTAGCGTTCGTGGCCCGTCCGGCAGCCTGCCGCCACAGCACCGCCCCACCGGGCTCGTCGTGTCACGCAACCAGGAGCAACACCATGCTGAAGAACCCCGCCGCCAAATACCGTCCTTTCCCCGCCGTCCAGCTGCGCGATCGCCAGTGGCCGAGCCGCAGCATCACGCACCCGCCGATCTGGATGAGCACCGACCTGCGTGACGGCAACCAGGCCCTGATCGAGCCGATGAGCCCGGAGAAGAAGCTGCGTTTCTTCGAGATGCTGGTAAAGATCGGCATCAAGGAAATCGAGGTCGGCTTCCCGTCCGCCTCGCAGACCGATTTCGACTTCGTGCGCATGCTGGTCGAAGAAAACCGCATCCCGGACGACGTGACCATCATCGTGCTGACCCAGGCGCGCGAGGAACTGATCCGCCGCACGGTGGAATCGGCGGTCGGCGCCAGGCGCGCCATCGTCCACGTCTACAACTCGGTGGCGCCGGTGTTCCGTCGCGTGGTGTTCGGCATGGGGCAGGACGAGATCGTGCGGATCGCCGTCAAGGGTACGCAGCTGATCAAGGAACTGGTGGCGCGGCACCCGCAGACCCAGTGGGGCCTGGAATATTCGCCGGAATCCTTCTCCACCACCGAGCTCGATTTCTCGAAGCGGATCGTGGACGCCGTGAGCGCCGTGTGGCAGCCCACGCCCGAGAACAAGATGATCGTCAACCTCCCCTCCACCGTGGAAGCGAGCACGCCCAACGTCTACGCCGACCAGATCGAGTGGATGTGCCGCCACCTGGAACGGCGCGAGGCGCTGGTCGTCAGCGTACACCCGCACAATGACCGCGGCACCGCCGTGGCGGCGGCCGAGCTGGCCGTGATGGCCGGCGCCGACCGCGTCGAAGGCTGCCTGTTCGGTAATGGCGAACGCACCGGCAACGTCGACCTGGTGACCCTGGCCATGAACCTGTACACCCAGGGCGTCGACCCGGGCCTGGATTTCTCGGACATCGATGCGGTGCGCCAGCTGGTGGAAGAATGCAACCAGCTGCCGGTGCACCCGCGCCACCCGTATGCGGGCGACCTGGTCTTTACCGCGTTCTCGGGCTCGCACCAGGACGCCATCAAGAAGGGCTTCGCGGTGCAGCAGGCGGACACGCTCTGGGAAGTGCCCTACCTGCCGATCGACCCGGCCGACCTGGGACGCAGCTACGACGCCGTGATCCGCGTCAACAGCCAGTCCGGCAAGGGCGGCATGGCCTATCTGCTGGCGCAGGAATACGGCCTGGAGCTGCCGCGCCGCCTGCAGATCGAGTTCTCGCGCGCGGTGCAGCGCGTGGCCGATGCAAGCGGCCGCGAGATCGCCGCCGCCGATATCCACGCGCTGTTCTCGCGCGAATACCTGGAGCAGGACACGCCCTGGGAGTACGTGGCGCACCGCATGCTGGAAGACAGCGCGCACGGCGTGCAGATCGCGCTGGACCTGCGCCACCAGCACCTGCCGCAGGCGCTGGCCGGCAGCGGCAACGGCCCGATCGACGCTTTTGTCAACGCGCTCGGCCTGGACATTCGCGTGATGGACTACCACGAGCATGCGATCGGCCGCGGCGCCGATGCGCGCGCGGCCTGCTATGTCGAACTGCGCGTGGGCAGCGGCCAGACCCTGTTCGGCGTCGGCATCGACAGCAATATCCTGACGGCTTCGTTCCGCGCGCTGCTGTCGGCGGTGAACCGGCATATCGCCGTCGCGGGCAGCGCCGACACGGCCGTCGCCGCCTGAGGCCGCCTGGATCAGCGGATAAGTGCTGCGCGCCAACGGCGGGACCACCTGAGAGGACAAGGACTATAATCGGCCGCATCGTTATCGCAAGCGTTCGTGCCCATGTCCTACCGTCTCGCCATTTTCGACTTCGACGGCACGCTGGCCGATTCCTTTCCCTTCTTCATCAGCGTGTTCAACCAGATCGCCGACCGGCACGGTTTCCGGCGCGTGAGTGCGGCGCAGGCGCACGACCTGCGCCACCACGATGCCCGCACGATCATGCGCCAGGTCGGCATGCCGGCCTGGAAACTGCCGCTGGCCTCGCGCAGCTTCATCGGCCTGATGCGCGACAACGCCGCGAGCATTCCGCTGTTCGACGGCGTCCATGAGGCGCTGCAGGGGCTCGACCGGGCCGGCGTGCGGCTGGCGATCGTCTCGTCGAATTCGGAGCAGAACGTGCGGCTGGTGCTGGGCCCGCAACTGAGCGCCCTGTTCGGCCACTACGAGTGCGGCATGTCGGTGTTCGGCAAGGCCGGGCGCATCCGCAAGGTAGTCAGGCGCGCGGCGGTGCCGGCGGCGCATGCCTTGTATGTGGGCGACCAGGCGCTGGACGGCGAGGCCGCGCGCCGGGCCGGGGTCGCCTTTGGCGCGGTGAGCTGGGGCTACGCCCCGATCGAGGCCTTGCGGCGGGTGGCGCCGCTGCCCGATCTCGAGTTCGGCTCGCCGGCCGAGCTGTTGCACATCCTGCACCCGCGCGCCGGGTCTGCGGCTAGCCTTTGACGCACACCACCTGCTTGAGGGTATGTACGACCTCGACCAGGTCGCGCTGCGCGTGCATGACGGCGTCGATGTCCTTGTAGGCCATCGGGATCTCGTCGATCACGCCCTCGTCCTTGCGGCATTCCACGCCCCGGGTCGCCCGCTCGGCATCGGCCCTGGTGAAGCGGCGCTTGGCTTCGGTACGGCTCATGACGCGCCCGGCGCCGTGGCTGCAGCTGTGGAAGCTTTCCGGGTTGCCCTTGCCGCGCACAATAAAACTCTTCGCGCCCATCGAGCCTGGAATGATGCCGAGCTCGCCTTCACGGGCCGCTACCGCGCCCTTGCGCGTGACGAAGACGTCCTTGCCGAAGTGCTTTTCTTTCTGCACATAGTTGTGGTGGCAATTGACAGCCTCTACGTGGGTTTCGAAAGCTTGGGGAATGAGCTCGCGCATCGCCCGGATCACGTTGTGCATCATCACTTCGCGGTTGATGCGCGCGAATTTCTGCGCCCAGCCAACCGCCTCCACGTAGTCGTCGTAGTGCTCGGTGCCTTCCTCGAGGTAGGCCAGGTCCTGGTCGGGCAGGTTGACCATGTGGCGCCGCATGTCCTGGCGCGCCAGTTCGATGAAGTGGGTGCCGATGGCATTGCCGACGCCGCGCGAACCCGAGTGCAGCATCACCCAGACGAAGCCCACCTCGTCCAGGCAGACCTCGACGAAATGGTTGCCGCTGCCTAGCGTGCCCAGGTGCTTGTAATTGTTGGTGCCGCGCAGCTTCGGGTACTTGCGGCAGATGGCGTCGAACTCGCCCTTGAGTTTCGCCCAGCCGGCGTCGACCGGCGGCGGCGGGTTGGTCCAGGAGCCGGTGTCGCGGCCCGGATGTTTGCGCGTCCTGGGCGACATCCCGTGCGGCACCGCCTGTTCGATGGCGCTGCGCAGGCCGTGCAGGTTGTCGGGCAGGTCACACGCGCGCAGGCTGGTCCTGGCGGCCATCATGCCGCAGCCGATGTCCACGCCGACCGCCGCGGGAATCACCGCGCCCAGGGTCGGGATCACGCTGCCGATGGTCGAACCCTTGCCGACATGGACGTCCGGCATCACGGCGACGTGGTGGAACACGAAGGGTAGTTGCGCCAGCTTTTCCAACTGTTCCTTCGCCTCGGGCTCGACCGGGACGCCCTGCGTCCACATCTTGACCGGCTTGCCACCCTGCGGCGAGAGCAACTCGATGCCCGATGGGGTGTGGGTAAGGTGCTGTTTCATGCGACCTATCTTCGCGCAAATCGACAAACGCTGCTGCGCGCGTCGAATCCGCGCACTCCCTGCCACAGATCAAGGAGTGCTTTAACACAGGCACAAGACTGGAGGATGTTTCAAACAAGAAAGGACGACCATGCGCGCCATCGGCAGCCTGCCCGCACTCCTCGTGCTTCTGTTCGCACTTCTGCTCGCACCTTCCTGCCCGGCGCAGGAAACGCCGGCATCGTCGGCACGCTTCCTGACCTGGGAAAACGACAGCCCGTTCAAGACCGACCGCCATTACACCAACGGCATCCAGCTCGTCTCGCGCGACACCGAAGATGCCCGCGGCGAGCTGGCCCGGCGCTGGACCGGCGCTGCCTGCCGCCTGTTCGGCTGTGACGAGGCCCGCTTCCTGTTCACCCAGCACAGCGTCGGCCAGCTGATGTATACCCCGGCCGACATCACCGTGGCCGCGCCCCAGCCCTTCGACCGTCCCTGGGCCGGCCTGCTCTACGCCGAGCGCCAGTGGCTGTTCCTGGCGCCGGATGGCGCGTCGCTCACGACCCTGGCGGCCCAGGCCGGCGTCACCGGGCGGCTGTCGCTGGCCGAACCGGCGCAGAAACTGTTCCACCGCGTCTTCGACCGCCCCCGGCCGCAGGGCTGGGACAAGCAGGTCGGCAATACGCTGGCGGTGCTGGTGTCGGCCGAACGGCGCTCGGCCTGGCCGTTCCTGTCCGGCGAACTGGCCGGCGACGTGCGGCTGCACACCGCCGGCCACTGGCGTCTTGCCGTGGGCAGCATCATGAGCTATGCCGCCGCCGGCGTGAGCGTCACGATCGGCAAGAACCTGCCGCTGGTGGCGCCGGCGCCGCCGGGCATCGTCCACCGCGTGGGGCCCGTGGACAGCGCCTGCATGTGGCATTGGGTCCAGTGCACGCTGGTACTGGGCGCGGAAGCGCGCGGCATGGCCTACAACCTGTTCCTCGAAGGCCGGCCATGGAGGGACGACCCGGGCGTGACGCCGCGGCGCTGGGTGGGCGAGCTGAGCGCCGGACTGAGGCTGGACTTTCCCGGTACGCGCGGGCGCGAACACGGGCCCTGGTTCGTGCAGCTGCGCGCCACCCGCCGCAGCGCCGAGTTCCGGGCGCCGGTTCCGGTACCCCGGCACACCATCGGCGCGCTGACGCTGGGCACGGAATTCTGATGCCCTGCCGCGGTTGCGTCGGCACCATGGCCCTTCTATACTCCATCAGACGATGCACTCATGCATCAATTGACCACGGAACCGCCATGCGCAAGCCCATCTCCCTGCTCACCCCACTGCTCGCCTCCCTGCTGCTGACGGGCTGCGTCAACGACTCGGCCAGCTACCAGATCGAGGGCAACGATCATGCGTTGACGCTGCGTGTGGTGCAGGATTATTTCTGGAGCAAGCATGCGACGCTGCGGCTGACCGCCGCCCGGCTGCCGGACTGCCAGCGCCAGATGGCGCTGGGCGAAGTGTCCCTGTCGGGTCTGGAGATCGAATTGTTCGCGAGCGGTCCCGACGTGTACACGCTGCGCGCGGGAGAGGATGTCTGGCAGGTCGACGCCCGCTCGTGTACCGAACTGGAAGCGCCGGCAGCGGACGCCGTTACCGGCGAGGCACTGGGCAGCTTCCACCTCGACGAGCGCGACAAGCTGGTATTCGCGCCGGCGTCCGACCAGCAGTAAAACGGCCAGGGACACCGTATAACCGCGCGTATAACCGCGCGTAGAACCGTGCGTAGAACAGCGCAGGACAGCGCGACCGGCCAGGAGCCCGTCCACGCTTCCTGCGTGCGTTGGATCCCCTCGCACCGACGCAGGCCGCGACCGGTGCCTTGCCGGCCGCGCTGACCTGCCCGGACGCCGATCAGGGGCGCAGCCAGCCGCGCCCGATCGGCACCGCCAGCACCCGGCGGTATACCTTTTCCGTCGCCGGCAGCAACTGGGCGCAGGCCGTCCGCAGCGCCGGCGTATGGGCCAGCAATGCCATCGCCGCCGACATGGCGAGCGCGCCGGCCATGTCCTTGGGCCAGTGCACGCCCAGGTAGACGCGCGACCAGGCCACCACCAACGCCAGCGGCAAGAGCAGCCATCCGATGCGGCGCGCTTCCTGCACCCGGCTGAAGGCCAGCACCAGGGACACCGAGAAGATGCTGGTAGCGTGGTCGCTCGGGAACGAACTGTCCGGATCATGCAGCAGGAAGGTCTGGCCGACGTCGAGCACGAAGGGTCGCGGGCTGTACCAGAAATGGCCGATCAGGGCGTTCAGGGTGAGCGCACAGACCGCGGCAATGAAGGCGCGCAGCGCGACCTCGCGTGCCGCGCCGCCGCCGAGCCACAGCATGACGAGCGACATCGGCACAAGAAAAATCAGCCACTGTGCGGCGAACACGGCGCCCATCAATTGCCAGCCGGTCAGTCCGGCGTGGGCGTTGAGGGCGGAAAACAGGATAAGGTTGACATGCTCGAACATGGTGCCGGCTCAAAGATAAAAAACTGACAATTTTTTTAGCTTAGCCGAGCTCGGCTGCCACACGTTTAGAGAAATGCAACAGATTGTGACAAACGCGTGAATATTCTGCGCGCGACTGCCGCAGCTCAACGACGATGGAGCAGGCGTCGCAACTGGGTCAGCTCCACCTCGCGCCCTGTTTTGTCGAGTGCGCTCTCGAGCAGGGTGCGGTCACCGTCGCGCAGCATCGTCCACTGGGTGAAATACTCGTGCACGGTACGCCAGGGCGGAAAGCCCGGCGGCATGCTGCGCCAGGTGGCGCCGGTGTGGAGAAAGTACAGGACGGCGCAGAACACGTCGTACAGGTCGTGCTTGCGCGGGCGGGTCTTGCGGCGCGCTGCTTCCAGCAGCCCACGCACGGGCTCGAACTGCTCACGAGAAATGTCGCTGGGATAGGCCGGACGATCCATGGCGCGCCCTCCAAAATAACTTGGAGGCGGCGATCCGGAACAGGTTCCAAGACGGCCTCAACCACAGGCCGCCCGGAAGCGGGTTTTCAGTCGCGGGCGAGCGCCAGGAACTCGGTGCGCAGCGCCAGGTTCGGCTGCAGTTCGCCCAGCATGGCGGAGGTGATGGTTTCCTCGCCGATGGCGCGGATGCCGCGGCTTTCCATGCACAGATGGCGGCACTTGACGACCACACCCACCGCCTTCGGTTCCAGTACTTGCATCAGCGCATTGGCGATCTGGATCGTCATGCGCTCCTGCACCTGCAGGCGCTTGGAAAAGATGTCGACCAGGCGGGTCAGTTTCGACAGGCCGACGATCTTCCCGTTCGGCAGGTAGCCGACGGTGGCCTTGCCGAAGAAGGGCGCCAGGTGATGCTCGCAATGGCTGTAAACCGGAATGTTGCGCACCACGATGAGTTCGTTGTATTGCTCGGCGCCGTCCTCGAAAGCCTTGAGTACTTCGACCGGATCCTGGTCATAGCCCGAAGTCCAGTGTTTCCAGGCCTTCGCCACGCGCTGCGGCGTTTCCTGCAGGCCCGGGCGGTCAGGATCCTCGCCCAGGCTGGTCAGCAAACGGCGCCAGTCGTGTTCGGTGAAAGCTTCTTTGTCAGACATGGTGAACCCTACGAAAATCGATTGCCGCAAGTATATAGAAAATGCGCGATGGGGTCTGGGCGCTGCCAATTTGTTGAGCAAA
The DNA here is from genome assembly GCA_015277795.1 of Massilia sp. UMI-21. Lineage (NCBI taxonomy): Bacteria > Pseudomonadati > Pseudomonadota > Betaproteobacteria > Burkholderiales > Oxalobacteraceae > Massilia > Massilia sp. UMI-21. The sequence continues at coordinate 26,601 of CP063848.1, forward strand.
AACAATGTGTCTACGCAACAGCGCGGGTAGCGTGGACAGTGGTTTTTCGACCTGGGAGATCGCCATGTTCGGCAGCACCGTCCTCGAAGTCGCCATCGGTTTGACGTTTTGTTATGGCACCCTGGCGCTGGTCGTCAGTAGCCTGCAGGAAGCGCTGGCGGCGGCCTTCAGCCTGCGCGCCAACATGCTGCTCGACGCCATCAAGCGCATGCTGGACGATCCGCGCTGCGAGGCGCTGGCGCAGAGCCTGTACGATCACCCGCTGGTCAATCCGCACGGCAGCAGCAAGGAACGGCGCGCGCTGTCCGGCAAGCCTCTCGTGGCCCGACCATCCTACATCGAACCCGCACACTTCGCGATCGCCCTGCTCGATTCGCTGCGCAGCAACCCGGCCATTCCGCTGCAGGCGGCGATCGAAGCCCTGCCCGACGAGCAGCTCAGGCGCGTGCTGCTGGCCCTGTACCGCCAGTCCAGCGGCGACCTGCAGCGCTTCCAGGACGGCATCGCCGGCTGGTTCAATAGCGCGATGGAACGCCTGTCCGGCATCTACAAGCGGCGCCAGCTCCTGATTTCCTTCCTGCTGGCCCTGCTGCTCACCATCCTGCTCAACATCGATAGCATCCATCTGTTCCAGACCCTGTGGCAGAACCCGGCCCTGGCGGCGCAGATCAAGGCGGCCCCGGCCGCGCTGGACGCCGAGGCCCTGCGCCAGCTATGGGCAATGCCGATCGGCTGGAGCAGCTTTCCGCCGCAGCTGGACAGCGCATTCGCGCTGCAGGCGGCCGGCTGGCTGATCACCGCCGGCACCACCCTGTTCGGCGCCCCGTTCTGGTTCGACCTGCTGCAGCGCGCCGTCCAGCTGCGCAGCACCGGCGCCAAGCCCCAGGCCGCGGTACGCCACACGCCGGAGAGCGCGCCGGCGCAGTCCTGAACCTAACGGTGCGGCGGGCGGTGGGCGTCCACCAGCACGCTCGACACTGACATGTGCGGCACCCGTTCGGGCCACTCGTCATCCGGCCCGAACCAGCGCGCTTCGGCAATCTCCGACGCGTCCACCCGGATCTCGCCATCCAGGTAGTCGGCCGTGAAGGCCAGCATCAGCGAATGCGGGAAAGGCCAGGACTGGCTCGCGAAATAGCGCAGGTTCCGCACCCGCAGCCCCACCTCTTCGTACACCTCGCGGTGGATCGCTTCTTCCACCGACTCGCCCGCCTCCAGGAACCCGGCCAGCGGCACGAAACGCTTGACGGCGGAGGCCACGTGCATCGCCAGCAGTACGCTGTCGCCCTTCTTGATCAGCACCATCATGGCCGGCGAGATACGCGGGTAGGCCATGTGGCCGCACTGCACGCATTTGTAGCAGCGCTCGCCGGCCGCCAGCACGGTGCCGCTGCCGCAGGCGCCGCAGAAGCGGTGGGTGCGCGCCCATTCAGCGACCTGGGCGGCGCGCGCCGCCAGGCCCAGCAGCTCCTCGTCCATCTCCGCGAACAGCGAACGCAGGCCGCGCAGGGCATAGCCCGGCGGCAGCACGGGTTCGGCGTCGAACCAGCCGGCCTCGCAATAGCGCTCGCCATGCAGGCCGAGCGGCTGCAGGCGGGCCCGGTCGACCGCCAGGCGCTCGAGCGTGGCGGCATCGGGCAGCGCCAGGTCGTGCTCGCGCACCAGCAGACGGCCGTCGTGGAACAGGAAGCTGCGGGGTGCGGGATCGGGACGGGGCGCGAACAGCGGGGTGAAGGTGGAAGGTGTCTGGAGCATGTTCAGGTATGGGCAGGCGGGACGATGCCCCGATCATACCGCCTTTCCCGACGCCATTCTTCCACCCGCATTAAGGATGCCCCGCGCGCGTTTCCGCACTCCGCCCGCGGCGTGCGGATTCTCGCCAACGGCGTGAACTAATCGCTGCTCATCAGGCTCCAAGTTGGGCCCTTTTGCTGCTTCAGACGGATACCAGGAGAAGACATGGACGACACCCCAGTTGTGCTTGGCATAAACCGGACCCAGGACGCCAGCATCTGCCTGATGCACGGCTCGCACCTGGACTGGGCTATCCAGAAAGAACGCATCACGCGCCGCAAGCACCACTGGGGCAAGTCCGGCGACCTGCGCGAGCACTACCTGCCGCAGCTGCCCGGGCTCGAGCGCCCGATCGACATCGTGGTCGAATGCTTCTCGTCCGACGACGAAATCCGCAGCCTGTCCTCGTACGAAGAAGAACTTGCCGCCACGCTGACCCTGTCGCACGGCAGCCGCCGCGCGCGCATTTCGCACCACCTGGCCCACCTGTACAGCGTGTTCCACCCTTCCCCCTTCGGCGAAGCGGCGGTCATGGTCATCGACGGCCAGGGCAGCCCGGTGTCCGACTTCACCGAATCCTGGAGCGGGGCCGCCAGCACGCCACGCGAATGGCGCGAGGTAGCGTCCTTCTACAGCGCGAGCCGCAAGGACATCCGCTGCATCGGCAAGCAGGTATGGGACCCCGTTGGCGGCCGCCACGACGACGGCCGCCTCGTCGGGCTCGGCATGTTCTACTTCCTGCTGACGCAGGCGATCTTCCCGGGCGAGGGCAACGAGGGCAAGGTGATGGGCCTGGCGCCCTACGGCGACCCGGCCGCCCTCGGCCTGCCGCCGCTCGACGTCGAGGGCATGGCGGTCGGCATTCCATCGGCCTGGCGTTCGCTGCTGCGCGAACGCAGCCGCTTCCGCTTCGGCAGCACCGAAGCGCGCTTCACCGACTGCGCCAACCTGGCGGCGGCCGGCCAGCGCGCCTTCGAGGACGCACTGATCGCACTGGCGCACTGGCTGTTCCGCCAGACCGGGGCCGAGCACCTGTGCTTCGCCGGCGGCACCGCCCTGAACTGTTCCGCCAACCAACGCCTGCTGCGCGAAACGCCGTTCCGGCGCGTGTTCCTGCCGCCGGCCCCGAGCGACGCCGGCACCGCCCTCGGCTGCGCCATCTACGGCCTCACCGAACTGGCGGACCAGCCCTGCGACTTCCGCTGGAGCGCCGACTATCTCGGGCCGCCGCCCCAGCTGTCCGATATCGAGGCAGCGCTGCAAGACGCCGGCGACCTGATCGTCGAACGGCCACGCGGTCGCGACGCCCTGTGCGCGCGCATGCTCGACCTGCTGTGCACCGGGCGCGTGATCGGCCTCTACCAGGGGCGCAGCGAATTCGGCCCGCGCGCGCTGGGGCACCGCAGCATCCTCGCCGATCCGCGCCGCGACCGCATCCGCGACTGGATCAATGCGCGCGTCAAGCAGCGTGAGTGGTTCCGTCCGCTCGCACCGGTGGTGCCTGAAGAACGTGCGTCGGCGTATTTCGACGTGGCCGGCACCTCGCCCTTCATGCAGTTCGCGGCGCCGGTACGCCCCGATGTGGCACCGATGCTGCAGGCCATCACCCATGTCGACGGCACCGCACGCCTGCAAACCGTCGGGCCCGGAGACGATCCGCTGCTGCGTGCCCTGCTGGCCGGCTTCGAGGTGCGCACCGGCATACCGGTGCTGCTCAACACCTCGTTCAACGGCAAGGACGAGCCCATCGTCGAGACGCCCTTCGAGGCCGTGGCCGCATTCCGCCAAATGCCCCTGCACGCACTGGCCATGCCCCCCTTCCTGGTCACCAAGCGCAACGAGCCGGAGCTGCCGGTATGACCCGTGAATATCCGGGGCGCCCGAGCGTACCGGCCGGCGGCACGCCGACCATTCACGTCTCGGGCGACGAGCCGCGCTTTCGCATTGCCATCGACCGCTGCGAAGACGGGCTGGCGCAGGTGCTGGGCGATGCGCACGACCGCCGGGTCGAGCGAATCGCGCGCAAGCTCCTCGACCGTTCGTGCCGGGCTCGATCCGGCGCCGTACCGGCGCGGCATCGTAGGGGATCGGCGCCGGCGGGCGCCATGTTGTTTGCGCAAGGCTGGACTATCTGGAGAACACATGAGCCGCCGTTCCTTCCTGCAGCGCCACGATATTCACCAGGTCATCGTGTTCCGTGCCCTCCAGCTGGGCGACATGCTCTGTGCCGTGCCGGCCTTGCGGGCGCTGCGCGCGGCCTTGTCCGGCGCCAGGATCGTGCTGACCGGCTTGCCCTGGGCAAGCCAGTTCGCGCAGCGTTTCGACGCCTACGTGGACGAGTTCATTCCCTTCCCGGGGCACCCGCTACTGCCCGAACAGGCAGTCCGGCAAGACGAACTGACCTCTTACTATGCCGCCATCTGCGACCGCGGCTTCGACCTCGCGCTGCAGTTGCACGGCAGCGGCGACGTGACGAACCATGTCGTCGCCGGATTCGGCGCCAGGACAATGGCCGGCTTCACCCGCGGTGAGGCCAGCCAGAGCCACCGGACCCTGCTCCTTCCCTATCCCGACAGCGGCGCCGAGCCGGAACGGCTACTGACCCTGCTGGACCGGCTGGGTGCGCCGATCGGTGGCGCGCAGCTCGAGTTCCCGCTGCGGCGCGAGGACATCGACGAGCTCGAAGCCAGCAAGGTCGCGCCCGGTCTGGAGCCAGGCAACTACATTTGCATCCACGCGGGCGCCCGCAAGCGCGACAAATGCTGGCCGCCCGAACGCTTTGCGGAAGTGGCGGACCAGATCAAACACGAGTTCGGATTCGATACCGTCCTGACCGGCTCGGCCGACGAAGCGCCGCTGGCACGCGCGGTCGCCGCACACATGCGCACACCGGCGGTCGAAGCGGCGGCGCCGATTTCGATCGGCGCCATGGCCGCACTGATGAGCCGGTCACGGCTGCTGATCTGTAACGACACCGGCGTCTCGCACATCGCCGCCGGGCTCGGGCTGAACAGCGTGGTAGTGTTCAGCAAGGCCGATATCGCCCGCTGGGCGCCGGCCGACCGGCTACGCCACCGCTGCATCTGGGATCCGGCCGCCGAGCGCGCCGCTGTCGTGCTCCAGCATGCGCGCGCCCTGCTGGCCGGGACGGCGCCGAGCGGGCAGCGCGCGGCGGGGATGTGGCCCTACTGGTAACGGATGCGGCGCTGCCGCTACGCTTGCAGGATCACGGCTTCATCCATCCCCACGCCTTTGCAGCTGCGCCAGCGCCAGACCAAGCACCTGCTCGACCGGAACGTCATCCACGAAGCTCTGCTGGTGCGTACAACGCGACACGCGATTGTCGACGCCGCATAGCGCGCACCGGACCTGCGCCGACACGGCCGCCTGCAACAGGCTGGGCCGCAAAGCTGCGCCGTCGACCAGGTTCGTGTACCAGAAAATGCCGACCGCCGGTGTGCCGATCGCCAGCGCCAGGTGCAGCGGACCGGTATCGTTGGACACCACCAGCGCGGCACGCTCGAGCAGACCGAGCAGGCCGCCCAGCCCGAGCTTTCCGGACAGGTCGAGGGCCGGATGGCGCATGCCGCCCACGATGCTGCGCACCAGGCCCGCCTCGTCCGCCGTGCCATTGACGGTAACGAGCGCGCCGGCCGAGGCCAGCGCATCGCCGACGGCGGCAAAGCGCTCTGGCGGCCAGCATCGCCGCGGGTCGGACGATTCCGGTTGCAGCAACACCAGGGGCTGGGCACGTTCCAGTGGCGTGGAACCCGGGCATGGCGGCACGCTCGGCCGCCAGAAGCGCCGCTGCAGCCGCGCGGTCGGCGGGCATGAGCGCCAGTTCGCGCGCCAGCGGGGGCAGCGTGGCGCCGGCCAATGCCGCGATCTCCAGCAAGGCCAGCCGCCGGTTGGCGGGCTCGACATGCGCAACCCAGCGGTCGAGCGCTGCCGCGCCTTGCGCGCGCGCACCGATGGTGAGCCGTGCGCCGAGCCGCATGGCGAAAGGGTTCGAATAACGTCCACCGCCGAACATCTGCGCCACGATATCGAAACCTTCGTCGCGCATGCGTGCGACGAAGCGCTCGACAGCCGCGCCCTCCACGGTATCGCCGGCGGGCGCGCCGACACCCGGAATGGGTGGCAACACGACGACCCGGTCGACCGGCCCCGTCCGCCCGTGCAGGAATTGTGCATGCCAGGCCTTGCCCAGGAAAACCAGCTCGGCATCGGGATAGGCGTGCTTCAGCGCCTGCAGTGCCGGCAGGGCGAAAACGAAGTCGCCCACCGCGTTTGGCCGCAGTACCGCGATCTTGGCGACCCCGTGCAGGCGCATCGGGCTGCCATTCATGGGCCTGTCCCTGGCACTGCGGTACGCGCCCGCAAACCGCGCCGTGGGAACAGCACCCGGTGTGGAGGCCGTGCCTCGCTCACGGCCGCGCCTGCGTCGGGGCGGCTTGCACAGGTGCCGGCTGCCCCGGCGATGCCGGCTGCGCAGGGCTGCCGGCATGCGGCAGCAGCGCCCAGGGCGCATCGACCTCGCGCGCCTTGAGCGTGGTCGGCAACTCCATGTGGTAGGCGCCGGAAGGCAGCATGCCGCAGCCGCCGAAACGCTCCATCACGCGCAACTGGGCAAGCACGTCTTCGCCGCAGTGCCCGGGTGGCAGGTGCCGCCAGGTGTCGACCTGGCGCCCGGTGGCGCGCAGGTAGCGCAGCACGGCCACCACCTCGGGCTGGCCGAGTGCGCCCGCGCCTTCGGTCTGGTCGGATACGACGATGCGCAGCGCGGGATAATCCTGGGCGCCGATCGCGGTCAGCGCGACCGCCAGCGCCGCCGGCCGGCAGCAGCTGGGAACCAGCACGTCGATGCGCGGCAGCGTCATTCAGCTTCCCGCCTGGGCCGCGCCACCTGCCGCCGGCCCGTACAGGTAGGGGTTGAGGGCGGGGTCGTTGTACATCTTGAACTGGCGGTAAACCTTGAAATAGGCCTGGCCCGCACGCGCTTCGCGCAGCAGCTGGTCGAGGCAGGCGGCAAGGTCGTGGCGCTGCTGGTTGTAGCGGTCGATCAGGCGCTTGCTGGTGGCGATCTCGGCGGCCGCAACGTCGACCCGGCGCGCGCGGTCTTCTTCTTGCCACAACAGGCAGTTGTAGCGATGGGTGGCGTCGATGGCGCGCCACGCTCCGGGAAGCTCGGCCGGGCGATGCAGGCTCGGCCAGTCGGGCTGGGCAAGCTCGCCATCGTGGAAGCCCATCACCGCGACCGCGTTGACTGTGCTGGACATGGCATCCCCGTTCGTCGTCATACCCGTTGGAGACGGCAGGCCCGGCGAAGTTCTGGCGGTGACCAGTCCGGCTTGGGCCGGCGCAAAGCGCCGCAGTCCAGGCGAAAAAAAACGCAGACGGCGCGCTGCGCGGTCTGCGTTGGAAGCCCGGCTTGCGCCGTGCGAGGATCGGGTGCCGGCCAGGAACCCAGGCCGGCGAAAACTTTACTTCAGCATTCGGGTACGGCTGGCGACGAAGGCGATTACCAGCGCCAGGACGCCGAGGTAGGCGATCGCGGCCTGCATGCCGGCGAAGTGGGCGACCGCGCCGATCACCGGCGGACCGATCAGGCTGCCGCTATACGCCATGCTGGCGACGCCGGCCAGGGCCATCGGGCCTTGGGTACCTGCTGCGCTGAACACGAACGGAAACAGGAGCGCCAGGCCGAGGCCGGCGATCGCGAAACCCACCAGGGCGACGTAAGCGCTTGGCGCCAGCACCGCGAACATCAGGCCGCTGGCACCCACGAGCGAGCCGATGGTGACCAGGCGCTGGGCGCTGAAGCGCATCTTGAGCTTGTCGCCCATCAGGCGCGACATCAGCATCATGACCGAGAAAGCCGACAGGGCCAGTGGCGCCAGGCCATCAGACGCGCCGAAATGCTGTTTCAGGAACACGCCGCTCCAGTCGGCAATGCTGCCTTCCGTCATCGCCCCCAGGAAACCCAACAGGCCCAGCAGCACCAGCGGACCACGCGGCAGCGAGAACGACTTCTTCTCGACCTGTTCCGGAACGCCATCGGCGTCCATCAGGCTGAAGGCGAGCCACAGCACCAGCGCCAGCGGACCGACCAGCATCATGAAGTGATTCACCGGAGCGATCTTCATGCTGGCCATCAGGCTGCCCAGGGTCGCGCCCACCAGGCCGCCGGCACAGCTGATCCCATGCAGCTTCGACATTTCCGATTTGCCGGTCTGCTCTTCACGCTTGGTAGCGGCCGAGTTGATGGCCACGTCGTACACGCTCGCGGTCACGCCCAGCAGCAGCACCGCCATCATCAGGCGCGCGACGTCGGGCGCCATGCCGATCGAGACCAGGACGGCCAGCAGGGCCATGCCCGACGTGAGCAGCGACTTGCGTGCACCGAAGCGTCGCATCAGGAAGGACGAGATCGGGAAGGACAGCAGCGCGCCGAGGCCGCCGCACAGGAGGACCATCGACAGGCCCGAATGCGAGACCTTCACGCCTTGGGCCAGGGCCGGGATGCGGCCGGCCCATGAGCCCATGACCAGGCCGAACAGTGCAAACGCCACCGGTAGGGCGTATTGCTGGGTTTGCGCGAAACTGAAACTGAAACCGGAACGCGAGGCGGAAGCGGTAGTGTGCATCGGAAAGGAAGATTGTTAAATTTTTCGGGAAAATTCGAGAAGTGCCAGCCAATCCTGATCGGTGAAATGATTTACGTCAGGAAGCTGATGGGAGGCAATTCTAAACGTCGGAAAAATTTTTTGTTTGCCGCGCGGAAAAATATTTTATGCCGTTGTTTTGCGCCGACAAATTGCTGCCAACATCCTTATCGAACCACTACAGAACCGTACAAAAGCGAACAGAAAATAGGCCAAGAGCCCTTTAAATGTAAGCAAATGCTTCCGAGCTGACGGATTCTTCGCCATCAGGGCATCGTGCCGAAGCAAGAAAAATTTGAATACACCCAGCCATGACATATCGCTCCATCGTTTAAATTACATTGGCTCAAATGGAATAATCAATATGGCAACTTCAGCATAAGCCGGGCTGATTCAACCACCCCTTTATCAGGCTTGCCTATTTCAGTTATTCAGTCATTGAATTGTGAAATCTCAGCTTTCGCATTTAAATCCGGTTTAAAAGCAGAAATAAATGGAAGCGTTGTCAAAAAAACAGAAAAGCCAGCCATATGGGCTGTTCTGTCCCGTATGGCTGGCTGTCGGTCCGGCGCTGCGGCCTGGTATCAGACGAGCTGCAGGCTCACGTCGATATTGCCGCGGGTCGCGTTCGAGTAAGGGCAGACGACATGGGCGCGTTCGATCAGGGTACGTGCTTCCTCTTCCGGCAGGCCCGGCAGGCTGATCTGCAGTAGCACTTCGATGCCAAAGCCGGTCGGGATCGGGCCGATGCCGACGCTGCCCTGCACCGACACGTCGGGCGAGATCTTCAGCTTGTCGCGGGCGGCGACGAATTTCATGGCGCCGAGGAAGCAGGCCGAGTAGCCGGCAGCGAACAACTGCTCCGGGTTGCTGCCCGCGCCGCCTGCGCCGCCCAGCTCCTTCGGGGTGGACAGCCTGATGTCGAGTGCATTGTCGGACGAGACGGCGCGGCCGTCGCGGCCGCCGGTGACCTGGGCGCTTGCACGGTAGAGGACTTTTTCGATTGCCATGGAGATGCTCCTTTGCGGGTTGTGGGCCAAGCCCAAATCATTGTTAGCGATTAGATCGCGCGCTACTTAAATTGTGCTGGCCTGGACCAAGGTCCGTGCCATGAAAGCGATAATACATAGCGCACTATTTAATTGCAAGCTATTTTTCTGTGGCGACAAATGCGCGGTGTCGACCAGCGCAAGCATGCTGCACATGGCGGCGCCTTCGGGTCGTGCGCAAGGCGACGGGCGCGGCCTGCGCTACCCCGCAGACGCCTGCACCGCACCCGGCTCCGGCTTCCGCTCGCCGATCTGCTGGCGCCACATCGCGTAGTACAGGCCTTTCTGCGCCACCAGGGCGGCGTGCGTGCCGGTTTCGACGATGCGGCCCTTTTCCAGCACGTGGATGGCGTCGGCATGCATGACGGTGGACAGCCGGTGCGCGATCAGGATCGTGATCTGGCCGGCGCGCGCCGAGATGTCGCGCACGGTGTTGGTGATCTGCTCTTCGGTGAGCGAATCGAGCGCCGACGTCGCCTCGTCGAAGATCAGGAGACGCGGCTCGCGCACCAGCGCCCGGGCGATCGACAGGCGTTGCTTCTCGCCGCCCGACAGCTTCATGCCGCGCTCGCCGATGATCGTGTCCAGTCCCTCGGGCGACTTCTCGACCAGGTTCAGGCAGGAAGCTTGCGCCATCGCGGCCATGAGCTGCGCATCGCTCGCATCCGGTTTCACGAACAGCAGGTTGTCGCGGATGGTCCCCGCGAACAGGTGGGTCTCCTGGGTCACGAAGCCGATCTGGCGGCGTGCCTCGTTGTAGCGCAGGTCTTCGGTCGAGATCTCGTTGTAGAACACCTTGCCGCGCGCCGGCGTGTACAGCCCCACCAGCAGCTTCACCAGGGTCGACTTGCCCGAGCCGGAGGGCCCGACGAAGGCAAGCGTCTGCCCCAGGGCGGCGCTGAACGAGATATCCTCCAGCGCGTCTTCGGGCGCCCCCTTGTGGCGAAAGCCGACCTCGGCGAAGCGGATCTGCTGGAGCGGTCCGATCTCGACGAAGTCTTGCGGACGGCGCTCGATCGGCTTGTCCATCAGCGCGCGGAAGTTCAGCAGCGAGGCCTCGACCTCGCGGTGCGCCAGGATGATGTTCCCCAACTCCTGCAGCGGCGCGAAGATCGCCACCGAGATGAACTGCATCGCGATCAGTTCGCCGGTCGAGAGGACATTCCGGAAGATCAGCCATAGCAGCGCGAACAGGATCGCCAGTTTCAGCAGGCTCAGGGTACTGCCCTGCAGGAAGGAGAGCAGGCGGATCCGCTTCACTTTCTCCATCTCGAGCGCGAAGATGCTGTCGGTCTGCGCCTTCAGGCGCCGGATCTCGGTGAAGGTCAGGCCCAGGCTCTTGATCAGCTCGATGTTGCGCAGCGACTCGGTGATGAAACCGGAATTCCGGTTGGTTTCGCGCACGATCGAACGCTGCTGGGTCTTGATCTCGCGCGAGAGCAGGCCGGTCAGCCCGCCCAGCACCAGCACCCCGACCACGAACACCGGCACCAGCAGCCAGTGCTTGGTGACCGCGTACCAGACCAGGAAGGAGACCCCGACCAGCGAGGCAAATACGGTGTTGATGAAGGTGTTGATGAAGCGTTCGCTGTCGGCGCGCACCTTCTGCAGCAGCGACAGGGTCTCGCCGCTGCGCAGGTCTTCGAATTCCTGGTATTTCAGGCGCAGCACCTGCCGCAGGCCGTCATTGAAAATCGCCACGCCCAGCCGCTGCACCACCAGTCTCGTGACATATTCCTGCAGCGCCTTGGCCAGGCGCGCCAGCAGGGCCACCAGCACGGCAAGCCCCAGCAGGCGCATCACGCCGGACACCAGCTGCTCGTCGGTCCTGTCGCCGGGATGGAGGGCATAGTCGTCGATGATCTTGCCGAAGATGATCGGGTCGACCAGGTTCAGCACCTGTGCCAGGCCGGCCAGCAGCAGCGCCAGCATGGCGAGGCGCCAGTGCGGGCGCAGGTAGCTCCAGAGGATGTGCATGTTGGCATCTTACCAATGCATGCCTCGCGGGCGCGCACGGCCGGCCGCCTGCGCTGCGACAGCACGCGACGGGCTGAACGCGGCGTCACATCCCCGGCAAACACAGTAAAGTGATCATATTTGCCACACTTTTCTGCAGGAGGACGACGTGAAAGACAGCAGCTGTGCTCCCGGACCGCGGTCCCTGCTGTCTGCCATCGGCCAGGCCCGGTCCGCACGCCTGATCCCACGGAGCTGACGGCATGCTGCTCCTGCTCCTGCTCCTGCTTCTGCCTTTCGGCGCCGCGCTGCTCGCCTCGTGGATGCCGGGCGATTCGCGCGACCGCCCCGCCGCCATCGCCGGCATTGCCACGCTGGCCGCGCTGGGGCTGGCGATCGCCCAGTTCGGCCGCATCGCCGCCGGCGAGGTCCCGCAGCTGCGTGTTGCATGGCTGCCGGAATTCGGGCTCGACATCGTCCTGCGCATGGACGGCCTGGCATGGGTGTTTACCGTCATGGTGCTCGGCATCGGCGCACTGGTGCTGCTGTATGCGCGCTATTACATGTCGAAGCGCGATCCCGTCCCGCGCTTCTACGCCTACATCATGGCCTTCATGGGGTCGATGCTCGGGGTCGTCCTGTCGGGCAACCTCATCCAGCTGGTCGTGTTCTGGGAGCTGACCAGCGTCACGTCCTTTCTCCTGATCGGCTACTGGCAGGAGCGCAACGACGCCCGGCGCGGGGCGCGCATGGCCTTCGTGGTGACCGCCATGGGCGGCCTGTGCCTGCTGGCGGGCGTGCTGCTGCTCGGCCATATCGCCGGCAGCTACGAACTCGAGGCCGTGCTCGCGGCGGGCAACCGGATCCGCGACCACGACTGGTACCGGCCGGTCCTGGTGCTGGTCGTGCTCGGGGCGCTGACCAAGAGCGCCCAGTTCCCCTTTCACTTCTGGCTGCCGCATGCGATGGCCGCGCCGACACCGGTATCGGCCTACCTGCATTCCGCCACCATGGTCAAGGCCGGCGTGTTCCTGCTGATGCGCCTGTGGCCGGCCCTGGCGGGCAGCGTGGAGTGGTTCTGGGTGCTGGGCAGCGCCGGGGTCTGCACTTTGCTGCTGGGTTCCTTCTTCGCGATCTTCCAGAGCGACATGAAGGGGTTGCTGGCCTATTCCACCATCAGCCACCTGGGACTGATCACGGTCCTGATGAGCATCGGCACGCCGCTGTCGGTGGTGGCGGCCGTGTTCCACACCATGAACCATGCGGTGTTCAAGGCCTCGCTGTTCATGGCGGTCGGCATCATCGACCACGAGTCGGGCACGCGCGACATGCGCCTGCTGCGCGGACTACGGCGCGTCATGCCGCATACCGCGGCGCTGGCGATCGTGGCCAGCGCCGCCATGGCCGGCGTTCCCCTCATGAACGGCTTCCTGTCCAAGGAGATGTTCTTCGCCGAGACAGTGCACGTCGGCGGCCGCGAGAACTGGTGGATGTCGGTCGCGGCGGTGGCGATGGGCGTGTTCAGCGTGGCCTACTCGCTGCGCTACATCAGCGTCTTCTTCGGCCCCCTCGCGCGCAACCTGCCCGAGCAGCCGCATGAGCCGCCGCGCTGGATGCGCGTGCCGATCGAATGCCTGGTGCTGCTGTGCATTGCGGTGGGGGTGATGCCGGAGCGGGTGGTGGGCGATGTGCTGGCGGTGGCCGCTCACGCCATCCTGGGACCGACCATGCCGGAATACGATCTGGCGATCTGGCACGGGTTCAACCTGCCGCTGGTGATGAGCCTGGTAGCACTGGGCGGCGGCCTGGTGTTGTACCTGGTGTTGCGCAAGCGCTTCGACCTGGCCCAGCGCGACCGCACCCCGCTGTTCCACCACCTGCGCGGCGCCCAGTTGTACGAGACCAGCATGCTGGGGCTGTCACTGGGCGCGCGTCGGCTGATCCGCCTGGCCGGCACACGCCACCTGCAGTCGCAACTGCTGGTGCTGGTGGCGGCCGGGGTGGCCGTTCCCCTGCTGCTGGCGCGGCCGGAGCGCAGCTGGCCGCTTCCCGGCCTGGCCGGCACCGATCCGCTGTTCGCCATGCTGTGGGTGATCGGCGCCGGCTGCGCGGTGGGCGCCGCCTGGCAGGCCAAATACCACCGCCTCACCGCCCTGGCCCTGGCCGGAGCCACCGGCCTGGCCACGACCATCACTTTCCTGTGGCTGTCGGCGCCCGACCTGGCGCTGACCCAGTTCATGGTCGAGACGGTGACCGCGATCCTGATCCTGCTCGGCCTGCGCTGGCTGCCGCCGCGCTTTGCGCCGCCCGGCCTCGCGCCGCACGCGCCGGCCGCTACCCGGCTGCGGCGCGCGCGCGATGCGACGGTGGCCGTGGCCGGCGGACTGGCCCTGGCAGCGGCAAGCTACACCGTGCTGACGCAGCCGCGCGTGAGCGGCATCCGCGATTTCTTCGTGCTGCGCGCCCTGCCCGAAGGCGGCGGCGCCAACGTGGTCAATGTGCTGCTGGTCGACTTCCGCGGCTTCGACACGCTGGGCGAGATCACGGTGCTGTCGGCGGTCGCGCTGACGGTCTATGCGCTGCTGCGGCGCTTCCGTCCCGCGCCCGAGAGCATTCCGATCCCGGTGCAGCAGGCCAACGACGTCGATCCGGCGGTGCGCCAGAAACCGGCCCAACAAGCCGGTTCCGGCTATCTGATGGTGCAGGCCATCTACCTGCGCTTCCTGCTGCCGGGCATCGGCGTAGTGGCCGTCTACTTCTTCATGCGCGGCCACAACGAGCCGGGCGGCGGCTTCGTCGCCGGCCTGGTGTTTTCCACCGCGCTGATCGTGCAGTACATGGTGGCCGGCACCGACTGGGTCGAGTCGCAACTGCGCCTGCGGCCGCATCGCTGGATCGGCTGGGGCCTGGCGCTGGCCTGCGGCACCGGGCTGGGCGCCTGGCTGTTCGGCTATCCCTTCCTGACCAGCCATACCGCGCACCTGCACCTGCCCCTGCTCGGCGAGCTGCACGTTCCGTCGGCCTTCCTGTTCGACCTGGGCGTGTTCTTCGTCGTGGTGGGCACCACCATGCTGGTACTGGTGGCGCTGGCGCACCAGTCGCTGCGCAGTCGCCGCACCGAGCGCGACGCCGCGCCCACAGCCCCGGCCACGCCCGCCACCATCGCGCCCCCCAAGGAGATCGAGTAAATGGAAACCGTCATCTCGCTCGCGATCGGCATCGTGTTCGGCTCCGGCATCTGGCTGATCGTGCGTCCACGCAGCTACCAGGTGCTGATCGGACTGCTCCTGATGTCGTATGCCGTCAACCTGTTCATCTTCGTCATGGGTGGACTGACGGTGGACAGTCCGCCGCTCACCCGTGCCGGCAAGGTCCCCGACCCGGCGGCGCTGGCCGATCCGGTGCCGCAGGCGCTGGTGCTCACCGCCATCGTGATCGGCTTCGCCACCACCGCGCTGTACCTGGTGGTGATGATCGGCGCCCGCGGCCTGACCGGCACCGACCACGTGGACGGCGAGGAGCCCCGCATATGAGCCTTGCATGGAGCGAACACCTGGCGATCCTGCCCGTGCTGCTGCCGCTGCTGAGCGGCGCGCTCATGACGCCGTTCACCCAGGGCTGGCACCGCCTCAAGTTCGCGCTCGCCTATGGCACGGTGCTGGCGTTGCTGGCCAATGCGCTGGCCCTGTGCATGCTGGCCGACGGCGTCCGGGCCGGCGGCATCGGCATCTACTTCGCCGCCAACTGGGCCGCCCCCTTCGGCATCACGCTGGTGGCCGACCGCCTGGCCGCCGCCATGCTGCTGCTGACGGCCGTGCTGGCGCTGGCGGCGCTGCACTACGCCCAGCCGCGCTGGAGCCGGCTCGGCGTGCACTTCCATTCGCTGTTCCAGTTCCTGCTCATGGGGATCAACGGCGCCTTCCTGACCCACGACCTGTTCAACCTGTTCGTGTTCTTCGAGGTGATGCTGGCGGCTTCCTATGGCCTGGTCCTGCACGGCTACAACGCCGAGCGGCTGCGCGCCAGCCTGCATTACATCGCGGTCAACCTCACCGCTTCCCTGCTGTTCCTGATCGGCATCGCCCTGGTCTACGCGACCACGGGCACGCTCAACATGGCGGACCTGGCGGCGCGCATCGGCGCGCTCGAGGCCGGACGCGGCGCCCTGCTGCATGCGGGCCTGAGCGTGCTGGCCCTGGCCTTCCTGGTCAAGGCGGCGATGTGGCCGTTCGGCTTCTGGCTGCCGACCACCTACGCGGCCGCCTCGCCGCCGGTCGCGGTCATGCTGGTCTTGATGACCAAGGTCGGCGCGTATGCGGTCCTGCGCGTCTGGCTGCTCGTGTTTCCCGACACCGGCGGCGATGCGGCAGCCTTCGGCTACGACGCGCTGCTGTGGGGCGGCATGGTAACGATCCTGTACGGCGCCGCCGGCATGCTGGCCACCGACACCGCCGGTCGGCTGGCCGGCTATGCGGCGGTCGTCTCGTCCGGCACGCTGCTGGCCGTCATCGGCTACGGCCAGGCCTCGCTGGTCACCGCAGGGCTGTACTACTTTGTCGTATCGACCCTCGCCCTGGGCGCCTTCGTGCTGCTGATCGAACTGGTCGACCGCATCCGTACGCCGCGCGCCGCGATGCTGGCCCTGACCGCCGAAGCCTTCGCGGTCGAGGACATGCCGGCCGAGCCGAAAGGAAAAGGCGTGCCGGCGGCGATGGCCTTCCTGTCGCTGGCATTCATGGCCTGCGCGCTCTCCATTGCGGGCCTGCCGCCGCTGGCGGGCTTCGTCGCCAAGTTCGGCATGTTCCACGCCGTGATCAACCCGGCGCCGGGCATGCCCGGCGTCGGCGCCGCCGGCTGGTGCCTGATGGCGCTGGTGTTCGGTTCCGGCCTGCTGGCCATCGTGTCGATGATGCGTTTCGGCGTGCGCAGCTTCTGGGCCACGGAAACGGCCGGCCCGCCCAGGCTGCACACGGCCGAGGTGGTGCCGGTGGTGGCGCTGCTGCTGGTGTCGGTGCTGCTGACGATCCAGGCCCGCCCCGTATTCGGCTACCTGGCGCGCGCCAGCGCCGAGCTGCACGACCCCGGGCTGTATGTCGAGCGCGTGCTGGGTACGCCCCCGGTGCCCGGCCCCGCCCGGCCGGACAAGGCTTCGCCGGCACCGGAGGCGCCATGATGCGCTGGCTTCCCCATCCGATCGTGTCGCTGGGCCTGTGCGTACTGTGGCTGCTGCTCAACCAGTCGCTGTCGCCGGCGCACCTGCTGTTCGGGGCGCTGCTTGGCATTGCGGTGCCGTGGCTGTCGCGCCGGCTGCTGCCCCTCGGCTACCCGCGCATGCGCGCCCCGCTGACCATGGTGCGCCTGCTGGCCATGGCCACGGTCGAGATCGTACGCTCGTGCTTCGGTGTCAGCCGCATCATCCTGTCGGGGAACGCCCGCAATGTCGAGGCACGCTTCATCCTGGTGCCGCTGACCATCCGCGACCCCTATGGCCTGGCGATGCTGTCCTGCCTGATCACCATGACCCCCGGTACCGTCTGGGTCGAAATCCTGCCCGAGCGTTACGAACTGGCCATGCACGTGTTCGACCTGCACGACGCCGACTGGTGGGTCGATACCATCAAGACCCGCTACGAGCGGCCCCTGATCACCATTTTCGAACCGGAGAACGACAATGGACACCCTGCTTGAATTCGCCGTCGGCTACGCCCTGGTCTGCGTCCTGCTGGCGATGGTGCTGTGCACCGTACGCCTGCTGGTCGGCCCCGAGGCGCACGACCGGGTGCTGGCGCTGGACACGCTCTGGATGTCGGGCATGCTGCTGGCCATCGTGCTCGGCATCCGCTTCGGCACCCAGGTGTATTTCGAGGTGGCGCTGCTGGTGGCGCTGCTCGGCTTCGCCTCGACCTTTGCCCTGGCAAAGTTCCTGATGCGTGGGGAGATCATCGAATGAAGGGCATCGAGGCCATTCCCGGCTGGGCGGCGCTGCCGGTGGCCCTGCTGCTGGTGCTGGGCGCCAGCATCGTCCTGATCGGCGCCTTCGGCCTGGTGCGCCTGCCCCTGTTCTACCAGCGCATCCACGGCCCGGCCATCACGGTCACCCTCGGCGCCGCCTGCCTGCTGCTGGCCTCGACAATCTATTTCACGGTGGCGCAGTCGCGCCTGGTGATTCATGAAATCCTGATCGGGGTATTCATCTTCCTGACGGCGCCGGTGGTGACGATGACGATCGTGCGCGCCGCGGTGTACCGCGACCTGCGGGCGCGCAAGCACGATTCCGGCGCGACGGCGGGAGAGGTGTATGTCATTCCCGAACAACCCGACGAGGAAGTGCCGGGCCGGCGCTAGCCGTAACATCGGCGGCTTCCTTGCGCTTGCGATCTTCTTCCGCCTGCCGACGCGCGCGTTCGCGCTCGCGCTCGGCCGCGGCCAGTTGTTTCGCGAGCTTGCCGGCGGCGGCCTGTGCTGCGGGCGTCGCCGCCTTGCAATAGCTCAGGGCAACACACTTTTTCGCGCGTAAGGCAATAAAGGTCTAGGCGATGCGATGTCGTGCTGACATCAAAAGTTTCGTCTAAATAAGGCGATATGCGGTTTGTACGACATGACACCGGTGCGCGTGATCGGCAATAAAAAAACGAAGCCACCGAGGTGGCTTCGTTTTCAGGTAAGACTTCGCAGAATAGTACGTATCAGAACGGGATGTCGTCATCCATGTCCGAGAAGTTCGGCGCCGGGCGCTGCGGTTGCGGACGGGCTGCCGGTGCCGGCGGGGCCTGGCGAGGGGCCGGGCGCTGCTGCGGCTCGTAGCCGCCGCCGTCATCCATGCCGCCGCCCATGCTGTCGCCGCCGCCCATGCCCTGGCGACCGCCCAGCATCTGCATGTTCTCAGCGATGATGTCGGTTGCGTAGCGCTCGATGCCGTCCTTGTCGGTGTACTTGCGGGTCTGCAGGCGGCCTTCGACGTAGACCGAGGAGCCCTTCTTGAGGTACTGCCCCACGATCTCGGCCAGGCGGCCGAAGAACGAGATGCGGTGCCACTCGGTCAGTTCTTTCTGTTCGCCGGTCTGGCGGTCCTTCGATTTGTACGAGGTGGCCACCGCGATGTTCGCGATTGCGTCGCCGCTCGGCATGTAGCGGATTTCCGGGTCGCGGCCGAGGTTGCCGACGATGATGACCTTGTTGACTGATGCCATGTTGATACTCCAGTAGATTTTGTAGAGCCCTGACTCTGCACGTGACTAAGCGTCAGGGAACGCGTGCTGCAACTGGGTATTATGGGGCCGATGAGCAGGAACCGAAAGTGCTTTTTTCGCGGCGTTGCAGCACTCAAATTGAGACCGGGCCCCGCCCCGGCAGGTGCCCGCCGGCGCGGTGATCCGGCGCAAAAAATACCGTATCCGGTCCGGCTCAGGTCTGCTTGCCGTGCTGCGCTTCGAAGGCCTCGCGGCTGGCTTTTAAGCTGGCAATCGTGGCAAGGGCCTGGTCCTCCTCCATGGTCATGTCTTGCAGGAACATCGCATTGTTGTCGCGGATCCAGGTCAGCGGCATGTCCCACCATGCCAGGTCCAGCAGGGCCGCGCGCACGGATTCAGAAAAGCGGAAACGGATCAATTTGGCCGGCGACCCGGCATACACGCCGTAGGGTTCCGAGCGGAAGTTGGGCGGCAGCAGCGAACGGGCGCCGATGATGCAGCCGTTCTCGATGATGCCGCCGCCCAGCATCATGACCTCGTCGCCGATCCAGACATCGTTCTTGATGATCGAATCGGCATATTGCGGAGGCGGCGCGTTCTGCAGGCCCATGCCGGCGATCGAGAACATGTAGGTCGAGATCGTCCTGGTCTCGTGCTGTCCGTTGAGCAGAAAGCGCAGGCGCAGGCCACCCGCGACGAAGCGCCCGATTGCCAGGCCCTGGTGCCCGGCGTCGTACTTGGCCAGCGAGCCGACGCCGAGGCCCGAGCAGCGGCCGATATAAAAATGGCCATGCTGCGCCTCCTGGTCGCGCCAGTCGCGGAAAAACTGATGGGGAATGAGGCTGGTTCCACCGCTGGCGTAACCCAGGACGGTGAACTGTCCCGCCCATGGATGGTCTTCCTGGACGCCGTTGAAATCGTCTTCCGTCGTGATCTGCATGCTGTCCCCGCGTCGGCATTGCCAGCTTAACTAAAATTAACACTCTACTACGAAGCCAGGACTTGGCTACCGGGAATGACCCGATAAAAAAATCCCGCTTGTTGACGAGCGAACTATTGAACTGGCGTGAGAACACATCAGATAGCTTTACTCCACATGCCGATTGGTGTGTCCTACTAGCACGAAAGTGCTGGATGCATGTACAGCGTTTCGAAAAACCAGCTACACTAATGGGTTCTCCCCGATTGGCCCGCTCACCCGCGACACTCATGTGTGCCGGTCCCGCAAAACTTATTGAAAGCCTTTAAAGACTTAATGGAAGAAATTCGTATCCGCGGCGCACGCACGCACAACCTGAAGAACATCAACCTCGACCTTCCGCGCAACAAGCTGATCGTCATCACCGGCCTGTCGGGTTCGGGCAAGTCCTCGCTCGCCTTCGACACCCTGTACGCCGAAGGCCAGCGTCGCTACGTCGAGTCGCTGTCGGCCTACGCGCGCCAGTTCCTGCAGCTGATGGAAAAGCCGGACGTCGACCTGATCGAAGGCCTGTCGCCGGCGATCTCGATCGAGCAGAAGGCCACCTCGCACAACCCGCGTTCGACGGTCGGCACCGTCACCGAGATCCACGACTACCTGCGCCTGCTGTACGCGCGCGTCGGGACCCCGTATTGCCCGGACCACCCGCAGGAGCCGCTGGCGGCCCAGACCGTGTCGCAGATGGTGGACAGCGTGCTGGCCATGCCGGAAGGCACCAAGCTGATGATCCTGGCGCCGGTGGTGGCCAACCGCAAGGGCGAGCACAGCGACCTGTTCCAGGCCATGCAGGCCCAGGGCTTCGTGCGCTTCCGCGTCGCCAGCGGCGTCAATGCCGCCAAGATCCACGAAATCGACGAACTGCCCAAGCTCAAGAAGACCGAAAAGCACACGATCGACGTCGTCATCGACCGCGTCAAGGTGAACCCGGAGATCAAGCAGCGTCTGGCGGAAAGCTTCGAGACCGCCCTGCGCCTGGCCGATGGCCGCGCTGTCGCTTACGAAATGGATACCGAGAAGGAAACGGTGTTCTCGAACAAGTTCGCCTGCAACGTCTGCGGCTATTCGCTGCAGGAGCTGGAGCCGCGCCTGTTCTCGTTCAACAACCCGATGGGCGCCTGCCAGGAATGCGACGGCCTCGGCCACATCGAGTTCTTCGATCCGCGCCGCATCGTCGCCTTCCCGCACCTGTCGCTGGCCTCCGGCGCCGTGAAGGGCTGGGACCGCCGCAACCAGTTCTACTACCAGATGCTGCAGAGCCTGGCGGCCCATTACGACTTCGACCTCGACAAGCCCTTCGAGACCCTGCCGAAGTCGGCGCAGGATGCCGTGCTGCACGGCTCGGGCAAGACCGCGATTCCGTTCAGCTACGTCAACGAGCGTGGCCGCACCGTGATCCGCGAGCACACCTTCGAAGGCGTGGTGAACAACCTGCAGCGGCGCTACCGGGAAACCGACTCGATGGCGGTCAAGGAAGAGCTGGCCAAGTTCATCAACGAGAAGAAGTGCCCGTCCTGCGAGGGCGCGCGCCTGCGCACCGAGGCGCGCTTCGTGAAGATCGGCCAGGGCGCCCAGCAGCGCGCCATCTACGAAGTCTCGGACAAGCCGCTGCGCGACACCCTGGCCTTCTTCGAGACCCTGGAACTGACCGGCGCCAAGAAGGACATCGCCGAGCGCGTCATCAAGGAAATCACGGCCCGCCTGAAGTTCCTGAACAACGTCGGCCTCGACTACCTGTCGCTCGACCGCAGCGCCGATACCCTGTCCGGCGGCGAGGCCCAGCGCATCCGCCTGGCCTCGCAGATCGGTTCCGGCCTGACCGGCGTGATGTACGTGCTGGACGAGCCCTCGATCGGCCTGCACCAGCGCGACAACGACCGCCTGATCGCGACGCTCAAACATTTGCGCGACATCGGCAACAGCGTGCTGGTGGTCGAGCACGACGAAGATGCGATCCGCACCGCCGACTACATCGTCGACATGGGTCCGGGCGCGGGCGTGCACGGCGGCCAGATCATCGCCGAAGGTACGCTCGAGCAGATCATGAAGAACGAGCACTCGGTGACCGCGCAATTCCTCGACGGCCGCCGCAAGATCGCGGTGCCGAAGAAGCGCACCAAGGCCGACCCGGCACGCCAGCTGGTGATCACCGGCGCCCGGGGCAATAACCTCAAGAATGTGTCGCTGACGCTGCCGGTAGGCCTGATGACCTGCATCGCCGGCGTCTCGGGTTCCGGTAAATCGACCCTGATCAACGACACCCTGTACCCGGCCCTGTCGCGCCACCTGTACGGCTCGCAGACCGAGCCGGCCGAGCACGACGCGATCCACGGCCTGGAGCATTTCGACAAGGTGATCTCGGTCGACCAGGCGCCGATCGGCCGCACCCCGCGCTCGAACCCGGCGACCTACACCGGCGTGTTCACGCCGATCCGCGACCTGTTCGCCACCGTGCCGACCGCGAAGGAACGCGGCTACTCGGCCGGCCGCTTCTCGTTCAACGTCAAGGGCGGCCGCTGCGAAGCCTGCCAGGGCGATGGCGTGATCAAGGTCGAGATGCACTTCCTGCCGGACGTGTACGTGCCTTGCGACGTCTGCCACGGCAAGCGCTACAACCGCGAGACGCTCGAGGTGCACTACAAGGGCAAGAGCATCACCGAAGTGCTGGACATGACCGTCGAGGACGCGCACGAGTTCTTCAAGCCGGTGCCGGTCATCGCGCGTAAACTCCAGACCTTGCTGGATGTGGGCCTTGGCTACATCAAGCTGGGACAGAGCGCCACCACCCTGTCGGGCGGCGAGGCGCAGCGCGTGAAGCTGTCGCTGGAACTGTCCAAGCGCGATACGGGCCGTACCCTGTACATCCTGGACGAGCCCACCACCGGCCTGCACTTCGCCGACATCGACCTGCTGCTGAAGGTGATCCACCGCCTGCGCGACCAGGGCAATACCCTGGCGATCATCGAGCACAACCTCGACGTGATCAAGACCGCGGACTGGATCGTCGACCTGGGGCCGGAAGGCGGCGCGGGCGGCGGCCAGATCGTCGCCAGCGGCACACCGGAAGAGGTGGCGAAGAACAAGGCGAGCGTGACGGGCAAGTACTTGAAGCCCCTGCTCAAGGGCTGAGCCGGGATCGAGCGTCGGATGAAAAAAAGCGGGGATGCGGCCACCAGCCGCATCCCCGCTTTTTCATGCCTGCGCCCGGCTTAGCGCTTGTATTCCTTGTCCGTCTTGTCCATGTGCTCCTTGTCTTGCATCTGGCTGTCCGAGGTGGCGCCGCGGGTGCCGCTCGCGCCCATGGTGGCCGCGCGACTGTCCCCGGTGAGTGCGGCCAGCGACTTGCGCAGCGTGGCGGCATTCGGATTGGTGATCTTGCCGCTCAGGACATCGCGTGCCGCGACCTGGCGGCGATAATAGGCCGAGGTCTCTTCTTCGTCATAGTCGACGTCGGTGATGCTGATCGCCGCGCCGCCGAACAGGCCTTCGGTGTCGGACCACACGGTGATGTCACCCCAGCCGGCCGTTCCCATGCCTTTCCTCGACCAGTCCACCACCGTCAGGCCGGCGTCGGCGTTCAGGGAGAACTTGTTGTTCTGCATGAAGGACTTCATCGCTTTCTCATCATTCAGCACGAAGGCGACGGCGCCGGCTTCCGCACCGGCCTGTATGCCGGCGCTGATGCCGCCCATATTGTAGAAGGCCGGATTACCCCAGGTATTTCCGGTTCGCGTCAGCAGCACGCCGGCGCCGCCACGCACGCCGACACCCAGCGCCGCGCGACCATAATCCGGCACGATGAACACGCCTTTCGAACGCTTCAGCAGCGTTGCCATTTCCGGCGTTGCCTGCATCTGGCGCACGACCTCGATCGACTTGTTAATGTGCTCGACCGCGTTGCCCATTTTTTCCTGATGCTGTTCCGTACCGACGGTGGCAGCCTCTTTGGCGGGGCCTACCTGGGCCACGACGACGCTGCTCGATCCTGCCAGCAACATAGCGGCAATGCAATGTTTCATGGTTGGTTTCATGGTCTTTCCTCCCTCGATGGTATTGAAAGACTAAACAGCGTAACTCCCTTGCCATTCAGGCAGCGCCAGTTTGAAATCTGGAAAGCAACCGGCCCAGCCCACGAGAACGGTGGTTCCGATACAAAAAGGGCGGCGCCCTTCGGCGCCGCCCCTGTTCCAGCCCCCTGCCGTCTATGCGGCATCAGGCACCGAGTTGCTTCTCCAACCTGGCCTTGGTCTCCACCAGTTCCTGCGGCAGACGATACGCCAGCTTGTCGAACAGTTCGGTGTGCAGCTTGAGCTCTTCGCTCCAGGCGTCCTTGTCGATCGAGGTGATCTGGGTGAACTGCACTTCGGTGAATTCCACGCCTTCCCAGTTCAGGTCGCCGTAGTTCGGCGAGGTGCCGAACAGGTGCTGCTGGCCGCCGGTGGCCGAACCCTCGGCACGTTCCAGGATCCACTTCAGCACGCGCATGTTGTCGCCGTAGCCCGGCCAGACGAAATCGCCGTTCTCGTCGGTACGGAACCAGTTGACGCAGAAGATCTTGGGCGCCGTACCCTTGGCTTCGATTTTCTTACCCAGATCGAGCCAGTGCTGGAAGTAGTCGCTCATGTTGTAGCCGATGAAGGGCAGCATCGCGAACGGGTCGCGGCGCACCACGCCCATCTGGCCGGCGGCGGCGGCGGTGGTTTCCGAGCCCATGGTCGCGGCCATGTAGACGCCTTCCACCCAGTTGTTGGCTTCGGTCACCAGCGGCACCGTGGTCGAGCGGCGGCCGCCGAAGATGAAGGCCGAGATCGGCACGCCGGCCGGATCGTCCCAGGCCGCGTCGATCACCGGGTTCTGGGTCGCGGCGACGGTGAAGCGCGCGTTCGGGTGGGCGGCCTTGGTGCCGGACGCCGGGGTCCAGTCCTTGCCCTGCCAGTCGATCAGGTGATCGGGGGCCTGCTTGGTCATGCCTTCCCACCATACGTCGCCGTCGTCGGTCAGCGCCACGTTGGTGAAGATGACGTTCTCGCGCAGCGAGGCCATGCAGTTGGGGTTGGTCTTGTCGTTGGTGCCCGGGGCCACGCCGAAGTAGCCGGCTTCCGGATTGATGGCGTACAGCTTGCCGTCCGCGCCCGGCTTGATCCAGGCGATGTCGTCGCCGATGGTGGTGACCTTCCAGCCGTCGAAACCCTTCGGCGGGATCAGCATGGCGAAGTTGGTCTTGCCGCAGGCCGAGGGGAAGGCGGCGGCCACGTATTTCTTGTCACCCTTGGGCGACTCGACGCCCAGGATCAGCATGTGTTCGGCCAGCCAGCCGGTACCGCCCTGCTGCGCTTCCTGGTAGCCCATGTTGGAGGCGATGCGCAGCGCGAAGCACTTCTTGCCCAGCAGCGCGTTGCCGCCGTAGCCGGAACCGAAGGACCAGATCTCGCGGGTTTCCGGATAGTGGACGATGTACTTGGTGGCGTTGCATGGCCACGGCACGTCGTTCTGGCCGGCGGCCAGCGGCATGCCGACGGTGTGCACGCAAGGCACGAAGTCGCCGTCGGTACCGAGCACGTCGAACACGGCCTTGCCCATGCGCGTCATGATGCGCATGTTGACGGCGACATAAGGCGAGTCGGACAGCTCGACGCCGACATGGGCGATCGGCGAGCCCAGCGGGCCCATCGAGAACGGCACCACGTACAGGGTGCGGCCGGCCATGCAGCCGTCGAACAGGCCGTTCAGGGTGCGGCGCATCTCGGCCGGGTCCATCCAGTTGTTGGTCGGGCCGGCCTGCTCTTTCGTTGCCGAGCAAATGTAGGTACGGTCTTCGACGCGGGCGACGTCCGATGGGTCGGACCAGGCCAGGTAGGAATTCGGGCGCTTTTCCGGGTTCAGCTTCTTCATCGTGCCGGCGGCAACCATCTGCGCGCACAGGCGGTCGTACTCTTCTTCGGAACCGTCGCACCAATAGATGCTGTCAGGCTTCGTCAGGGCGGCGATGTCCGCGACCCAATCGATGAGCTTTTGGTGTTTGACGTGAGCTGGAACGTTGAGTGCGGCGACGCCGTTCATCACGGGCTGGTTCATAGATACCTCCAATGCCAATTAAGAATGCTGTCTGTTCCGGACACGCTCGGGCGTCCGTCTGACCGTGCCTTAGAATGGCGGTGCGCTCCATAAAGCGCGGCACGGTGCTGCCGGGGACGGGCGCTCGTGTCGACGGCCTCGTGGAAGCCGGGAACGATGCTGCTGGGGCTGACGCAAGCGTGTCAAACCCTCAATGAATTGGTCGATTGTACACCCTGAAAACCCAGATTCATGCCCGTCTACTACAAAAAAGTAGCAGAAAATGCCCGAGTAATGTAGTAGGCTATTCGAGTGCATTTTGGAAGCTGTTATTTCGCTACGTATGGAACGTTAACTGGAAGCAACTGCGATGAAAATAGCTGTGTTGGACGATTACCAGGATGCCGTACGCGGCCTGCAGTGTTTCCGGCTGCTGGACGGACACGAGGTCAAGGTATTTACGCATTCCGCGCGCGGCATGGGCCAACTGGCTGCACGGCTGGCGCCTTTCGAGGCCCTGGTGCTGATCCGCGAACGCACCGCCCTCCCGGCCGCGCTGTTGGCGCGGCTACCCAAGCTGAAGCTGATCTCGCAAACCGGCAAGGTCAGCGGGCACATCGACGTCGACGCCGCCACCGAACACGGCATTGCGATTGCCGAGGGCATCGGCTCGCCGGTGGCGCCGTCCGAACTGACCTGGGCCCTGATCATGGCCGCCAGCCGCAAGATCGTGCCGTATGCGAATAATCTGAAGGATGGCCTGTGGCAGACCGCCTCGGTCAATCCGGTGCTCAATGGCCTGGGGCGTTCGCTGCGCGGCCGCACCCTGGCAATCTGGGGTTATGGCAAGATCGGCCAGCTCGTGGCCGGCTATGCGCGGGCGTTCGGCATGCGCGTGCTGGTCTGGGGAAGCGAAGCCAGCCGGCAGAGAGCCGCCGCCGACGGCCTCGAGGCGGCCGCCTCACGTGAAGCGCTGTTCGCGCAGGCGGACGTGCTGACGCTGCACCTGCGCCTGGCGGAAGGGACGCGCGGCATCGTCGGGGCGGAGGATTTCGCGCGCATGAAGCCCGACGCCTTGTTCGTCAACACCAGCCGCGCGGAGCTGGTGGCGGAAGGCGCGCTGGAACAGGCGCTGCGGGCGGGACGGCCGGGGCATGCGGCGCTGGACGTGTTCGTCGGCGAACCGCTGCGGCCGGATGCGCCGCTGCTGCGCATCCCGACGGTGCTGGCAACGCCGCACTTGGGCTATGTGGAGCAGGACAGCTACGAGATCTATTTCCAGACGGCGTTCGAGAACGTCGTGCGCTTTGCCGCGGGGCAGCCGGACAACATCCTGAATCCGGCAGCCCTGGCCAAGTGAGCCCCCGCGCGCTAGCTCTCCTGCTTCAGTTCCGGCAGACCGCTGAAGCTGGGACGCCGCGCCGGCATCACATGGGTGCCGGTCCATAGTCCGGCCCAGCCCGGCGGCCAGCCGATGGCCGGGCCGGCATACGCCGGCAGGCCGGCGCGCACCGGCACCACCGGCACCGGCGGCGCCTCGACCAGCTGGCCGCCCACCGGGCGTTCCATGTTCAGGCTATACATGTACCCCGGCAACAGCAGCTCGCACACCTGCGCGAACCAGGCCGTGTGGTCTTCGTCGCGCCCCAGCGCCTGCGCCAGGCCCTGCGGGTCGAACCTGGCCAGCGCGTGGATCAGCTCTTCGGTGGTGGCGCCCGGCGAATCGCCCCAGCCCATCACCGGATTGTTGTTGTAGTCCGCGCCCGAGCCGTACCAGCCCTCGCGCCAGGTGCGCTGCATCCAGTTGCGCGGGCCGGTGAACAGGTGCCAGCGCCAGTGCAGGCCGGACGGCTTGGGCCACGAGTACAGGTACAGCTTCTGGTAGCCGGCCTGGTGCAGCGCGCGCACCACGGCCATCAGGCGCGCATGCGGCATGCGGTCGGGCGGCGCGCGCCGGAACAGGATCGGTTCGCCGTCGGCATGCTGTACCTCGTCGCTCGACAGGTTCAGGTCGAGCGTGCGCTGCTCGTTGCCGAAGCGCGCCGAGATCCAGCCGGTCAGCAGGTTGACGTGGGTGATCACGCCATAGCCTCGATGGCGGTGGAAAATGACGGTGCCCGGTGCGACGGTTTTCATGGGAGTAAATGAAGAAGAGAAGGGATAGCGCATCGATTATGGCTCATCCGATCCGGACGATTCTAGCGCAGACACAGTCGGATACACTACGGTTTGCGGCTATCATTACCCACCTTTTTTTCTGCACGTGGACAAACCAACATGACTTTGCGAATCATCGCCACCGGCGGCACTTTCGATAAACACTACAATGAACTGAACGGCGTGCTCGGCTTTTCCGAAAGCCACCTGCCGGCCGTGATCGCGCGCTCGCGCATGACCGTGCCAAGCGAGCTCGAAGTGCTGCCCCTGCTCGACTCGCTCGACATGCAGGACCCGGACCGCCAGCGCGTGCTGGCTTCCTGCCGGGCGGCCAAGGAGAAAGCCATCGTCATCATCCACGGCACCGACACCATGCGCGACACCGCCGCCGTGCTGGGCGGCGCGCAGCTCGACCAGACCATCGTGCTGACCGGCGCCATGATCCCCTACGAGATCGCGAATTCCGACGCCCTGTTCAACCTCGGCTTCGCCTGCGGCGTCGCGCAAACCCTGCCGGCCGGCGTCTACGTCGCCATGAACGGCCAGGTGTTCCCGTGGGATAACGTCACCAAGAACCGCGCCGCGGGCGTGTTCCAGCAATTGTAATTCCTACCGGCATGCGCGCGCTGCCCGGGCGCGTGCCTTCTTATACTCTCTCTTCGATCGACCCCGCACGAGGAGAGAGCAATGAACGAGCAGCGTCCCATCCTGACCACGCGCCAGGGCCATCCGGTCCGCGACAACCAGTCGCTGCGCTCGGTGGGCGAGCGTGGTCCGGCCACGCTCGAGAATTACCAGTTCATCGAAAAGATCACCCATTTCGACCGCGAGCGCATTCCGGAACGCGTGGTACACGCGCGCGGCACCGGCGCCCACGGCTTCTTCGAACCCTACGGCAGCATCGGCGGCGAGCCGGCCAGCACCTACACGCGCGCCCGCGTCCTCAACGAGATCGGCGTCCAGACCCCGATCTTTGTGCGCTTCTCGACCGTGATCGGCGGCAAGGAGTCGCCCGAGACGGCACGCGACCCGCGCGGCTTTGCGATCAAGTTCAAGACCGTCGACGGCAACTGGGACCTGGTCGGCAACAACCTGAAGGTGTTCTTCATCCGCGACGCGATCAAGTTCCCCGACATGATCCACGCGTTCAAACCCGACCCGGTCACCAACCAGCAGGAACCGTGGCGCTTCTACGATTTCATTTGCAGCCACCCCGAAGCCCTGCACATGGTCACCTGGGTCAAGAGCCCATGGGGCATCCCGGCCAACTACCGCGAGATGGAAGGCTCGGGCGTGAACACCTATAAGCTGGTCAACGACCAGGGCGTGGCCCACCTCGTGAAGTTCCACTTCCAGCCGAAGCAGGGCGTGCGCAACCTGACCAGCGAACAGGCCGCCCAGATCCAGGCCCAGGACACCAGCCACGCCACGCGCGACCTGTACCAGGCGATCGAACGCGGCGAGTTTCCGGAATGGGAATTCTGCGTGCAGATCATGAGCGACGGCGCGCATCCGGAGCTCGATTTCGACCCGCTGGACGACACCAAGCGCTGGCCGGTAGACCAGTTCCCGCTGCTGCCGCTGGGCCGCATCGTGCTGAACAAGAATCCAGACAATGTATTCGCCGAAACCGAGCAGTCGGCCTTCGGCACCGGCGTGCTGGTGGACGGCATCGATTTCTCGGACGACAAGATGCTGCAAGGCCGCACCCTGTCCTACTCCGACACCCAGCGCTACCGCGTGGGCCCGAACTACCTGCAGCTGCCGATCAACCAGCCGCAGGAAGGCGCGGCGGCGCGCACCAACCAGCGCGACGGCGCCATGACCTATTACGTGGACGGCCGCGGCGAGGACAAGCACATCAACTATGAGCCGAGCCTGATGGGCGGCTATGGCGAAGCGCCACAGCCCGAGAAGGACTACCACCAGCACGTGGAAGGCCACCTGGGCCGCTACCAGACCAGCCGCACGGCGGACGACTATGCCCAGGCCGGCGCGCGCTACCGCAGCTTCGAGGACTGGGAGCGCGACGACCTGGTCGCCAATGTCGGCGGCGACCTCAAGAAATGCCCGGCGCCGATCCAGCTGCGCATGGTGTGGCACCTGTGGCATTGCGACGAGGACTACGGCCGCCGGGTGGCGGAAGTGGCGGGGATCGACCTGGAGCGCGCCAAGGCCCTGGACCCGCTGCCGGGCATGCCGGCGCCGCACCAGGACCGTCCGGGGGCGACCTATTCGGGCGGCAAACCGGAACAGGGGGATGAGCCGTCGACCAGCGAGGAGATGGCGGGGGCGAAGTAAGCCGGCACAGCGCGGCAGTTCACCGGCCGGTTGAACGCGCGGTCGGCAAGCCGACCACCCTACGGATGTCGGCTATTCGTAGGGTGGTCGGCTCTGCCGACCGCGCGGTGATAGCTAGCGCCCGAATGACTGCAACGGCGCCGCTGGCGAATTACGCCTTGGCTTCCCCGCCCAGCGCCTCGACCACATCCGCCAGCAGCTTGGCCATCTCGCCCGTCATCAGCACGATGTCGTTGTCGAAGCGCTCGTCGTCGCTGTAGGTGACTGCTTCGCCTTCCTTGATCACGTCCAGCGGCTTGACGCCCTTGATCGCGAGCGACTCGGTCAGCACGAAGCTGATGCGGTCGTTCCAGGTCATGGCCAGGCGGGTGCACTGCTTGCCGGCGGCGATGTGGCGGCGGATGTCGTCCGGCTCCAGGGTGTGCTTCACGTAGCGCACGGCCGCACGGCTTTCGCCGGTGGCACGCAGTTCGGTGTCCTGGTCGATCGTGAAGCCGTAAGGCGCTTCGTCCGATTCCAGCCAGCCGGTCATCACGGCCACCGGCGAACGCTGCACGCGCAGCGATTCGAGCGGCATGCGGTCCACCGCCTTGAGCAGCAGCTTGATGACGTCGTCCGCCTTCGACGGGCTGGCGGCATCGACCACCAGCCAGCCGTTGACCGGGTCGATCCAGACCCAGACGTTGCTGCGGATCGAGAAGGCGCGCGGCAACAGTTCGTCGGCCACGCGCTCTTTCAGTTCCTTCATCGCCTTCTTGCCCGGCGGGAAGCCCTGCTGCTCTTCCATCTCGGCGGCCTTGGCCTTGGCGACCTGGTTGATGACCGAGCTCGGCAGCAATTTCTTCTCGGTGCCCAGCATCATCAGCATCTGCTTGTTGACGACGTGTACCAGTTTGCCGTTGCCGCGTGGCGAATCCCAGCCCTGGCGCAGCAGCTCATTGCTGCTCGCGGGCGAGAAGGCCTGCGACTGCAGTGCTTCTTCCATCTGTTCCGGGTTGAATGCCCAGGGAGCGGGCAGGCGATAAATCTGGAGATTCTTGAACCACATACGCGTGTTATCCGATTGTTTGCAAAATTCTGGGGAACGACATTCTACGCTGCCAGGAAGAACTCAGCCGTGTAGAGCAGGGAAAAAAATTATTCAGTTGACGAGTCACCAACAGCCTCGACGATCGCGCCCGGCGGGGCATCGTCGAACAGGCGCAACTGCTCGACCGTTTCGGTGTCGCTCAGGCGCACGCCCACGCCCAGCAGCCGTACCGGGCGGCTGTGGCGGGCCCAACCGGTTTCCATCAGGCGGGCATAGGTCGGGATATGTGGCGCATAGCCAACACACTCGACCGTGGTCTGCTGGAAGTCCGAAAACTTGATTTTTACGAACAGCTTGTTGATGAATTTTTCAGCACCATTGCGCTTGATCCGGCCCAGCAGGTGCTCCACCAGATCCGGCAGCAGCCGCAGGCAGGCATCCAGGTCGGGCACGTCCGGCGTATAGGTCTCTTCGGTGCTGACCGACTTGCGCTCGCGCGAGGTGTTCACTTCACGATGATCGATGCCGCGGCACAGGTCGTACAGCCGGACGCCGAAACTACCGAAGTGTTCGGTCAGCCGCTCGACGCTCCAGCCGCGCATGTCGGCGCAGGTCTGCAAGCCGAGGCGGTGCATCTTCTCGGCGGTGACCTTGCCCACGCCATACAGCTTCTTGACCGGCAGCGCGGCCACGAAGGCATCGACCTCTTCCGGCCGCACCAGGAACAGCCCGTCCGGCTTGTTCCAGTCGCTGGCGATCTTGGCCACGAACTTGCTTGGCGCCACCCCGGCCGATGCGGTGATGCCGACGGTCTCGACAATGCGGCGCCGGATCTCCTGTGCGATCAGGGTCGCGCTGCCCTTGCAGTGGGGCGAGGCGGTGACGTCGAGGTAGGCCTCGTCGAGCGAGAGCGGCTCCACCAGCTCGGTGTAGTCGCGGTAGATGTCCATGATCTGGCGCGAGGCGATGCGATACTTTTCCATCGCCGGCGGGATCACCAGCAGCTGCGGGCACAGCTTCATGGCCTGGGCGGTGGCCATGGCCGAATGGATGCCGTAGCGGCGCGCCTCGTAGTTGCAGGTGGCGATCACGCCGCGCTGGTCGGGACGGCCGCCGACCGCGAGCGGACGCCCGCGCAGCGACGGGTCGTCGCGCATCTCGACCGATGCATAGAAGCAATCGCAGTCGCAGTGGATGATTTTACGGAGCAGAGAAGTCACATGGACAGCGTCACGCGGGCGGCGGTGCCGACTACTGTAATTGCATACAGTATCCGTCGAAAGTGGATTTCTTGCAATACAAAAAAGAACGCGCGGCATGCCGCGCGTTCCCGGATGAAGGCGGCGCAGGGGAGCGCGCCGCCTCGTCCTGGTTGCTCCTTACCAGCTGAGCTTCAGGGTGTACTTGCCGTTGGTCGAGCCGGTGCCGCCGCTGTAGTACACCACGCGCACATAGCGGGCGAAGGTCGAGGTACCGGTGTTGGTGACGGACACGCTGTCCGCCGAGCCGGTGCCGTTCTCGCTCTTGGCCAGCAGGGTACCCGAGCTGTTGTACACGTACAGGTCGTAGTCCGAGCTGCTGTTCGGGGTCATGACCGAGTTCAGGGTCTTGCCGGCCGGCAGATCGACACGGAAGTAGTCGGTGTCGGTCGAGCTGCCCAGGTTGCCGTTCACGGTGGTGTCGGTCGTCGTCACCAGGTCGGCGGTGCCGGTGGTGTTGTTCGACTCGGTCTCGGCGATGGTCGGGCCGGTCGGGGTGCTGGTGCCGCCGATCGCCGCATTCACCGCGGCAGTCGCGTCCACGATACCGGTGCCGCAGCCCGAGCACGTCGCCGGGAAGGCGCGCGCGGTCGACTTCAGCATGCTTTCCACCTGGTCCACGGTCAGGGTCGACTTGGCCGCGAACATCAGCGCAGCCACGCCGGCCACGTGCGGGGTGGCCATCGAGGTGCCCTGGTAGCCCGCGTAGTTGTCGGAACCCGGCGAGCTGGTGCCCGAGTTCAGGGTCGAGATCACGCTGTAGCTGCCGTCGCCGCCCGGCGCCGCCACGTCGACCAGGGTGCCGTAGTTCGAGTACGAGGCACGGCCGCCGGTCTTGCCGGTTGCCGCCACGGCGATGACGCCCGAGCAGTTCGCCGGGCTGGCATTGCTGACGTTCATGTTGTCGTTACCGGCCGCCACCACCACCACCGCGCCGCGCGAGCGGGCGCCGTTGATGGCGGTCTGGGTGGTGGCGTCGCAGGCGCCGGTGCCGCCCAGCGACATGTTCAGCACCTTGGCCTTGTTGGCATTGGCCGGCACACCGCTCACGGTGCCGCCCGAGGTCCAGGTGATGGCGTCGGCGATGTCCGAGGTGTAGCCGCCGCACTTGCCCAGCACGCGGGCCGGGACGATCTTGGCGTTGTATGCCACGCCGGCCACACCCAGGCTGTTGTTGGTCTTGGCGGCAACCGTGCCGGCCACGTGGGTACCGTGCCAGCTCGAGCCCGAGGCCGGCGAACCGGCGCCGCACTCGCCTGCGGCCACCCAGTCGCCCGGATCGCTCGCGTCGCTGTCGCGGCCGTTGCCATCGTTGCCGATGGAGGCGGTGCTGATGAAGTCGTAACCCTGCAGGATCTGGCCGCTCAGGTCGGCATGTGGACGGTAACCGGTATCGATCACGGCCACCACCACGCCGGTGCCGGTCGACTTGTCCCAGGCGGTCGGCAGGCGCAGGCCGCCGGTGGTGTCGGTGTAGTGCCACTGCTGGGCGTAGTAAGGATCGTTCGCGGTCGCCATGTGGGTCATGATGCGGTCCGGCTCGGCGTATTCGATGCTCGGGTCGCGCGCCATCATTTCGGCGGCCAGCTTGCGCACCTCGTCGAGGTGCTTGCGGCCGTTCAGTTGGAACACATGGGCGCCGGTCGAGATCGCATGGCTTTCGCGGACGGTCATGCCGAATTCCTGGCCTGCGCGCTCCAGCTTGGCCTTGCGGTCGGCGGTCATGGCAGCGGCACGGGCCAGGCCCTTGGCAGCCGGCGCCGCGTCCTTGTATTTCACGATGATACGGTCAGTTTCAACAATGAACTTCTGCTCGGCCGCACCGACCGTCGCCGCCACGAAGGCGAGCGAGATTGCAGCACACATCTTCAACATTGCAGGATGAATCGAATGCGATTGCTTCATGTTTCTTCCTTGTTAGTGTTTTCCGTCAAGCGAAATGACCCTCGCCTGTGTCATTGATTTCCGGTCAGTGCCGGCGCCGTCTGAATGCGGCGAAAAGCAGCGTAATATGAAAGGATGAGATCGTGAGCGACAATTCGATACAATTTCAGCGTATTAACAACAGTGAGGCGGAGAACCGTTGAAGAAACATGTTTTCTTCGGTGAAACGTTAATTTTGGCAAATAACGTGTGCCACACTTGTGTTGACATATCTCAAAAAGCTTTCTGTTGAGATAATGTAGGAGAGGACATATTGTCCGTGCTCAAAACAAAAAAGGCCGCGCAAGCGCGGCCTTCCTCGTTCATGCAAACGCAGCTTAGAAGTTGCCCTTGAACTGCACGCCCCACTGGCGCGGCTCGTTGGTAAAGCCGGTCAGGTTGTTGAAGTCGATGGCGCCGGTGATGCGGCGCTGGTCGAGCACGTTGCGGCCGAAGGCAGCCACTTCATACTTGCCGCCACCGAAGATGTAGCCCAGACGCACGCCGCCTTCCGTCAGCGGCGCGCCGACGAATTCGGTCGCCTCGTACAGGAAGAAGTTGATCTTGCTGCGGTAGGACCAGTCGGTGAAGAAGTACAGCTCGCCGTCCGCGACCGGCACGCCGTAGCGGGCGGTGGCATTGACGCTCCAGCGCGGCGCCTGCGGCAGCGGGTTGCCGTCGATGACGACGCGGCCGGCGGCGTTCAGCGGGTCGGTCACGGTGCATTGAGCGCACTTGTTCACCGATAGGCTGGCGTCGCGGATCTGGGTGTAGTTGTAGCTCGCGCCGGCGCTCACGCGCAGGGCGGTGGTGACGGCCGCTTCGAAGTCGAACTCGGCGCCCTTGCCCTTGGTGCGGTCGGCATTGATCAGGCGGTTGACGTTCGAATTGCCGCCCACCACGGTCAACTGCTGGTCCTTGACGGTGTAGTCATACACCGAGAACGAGGTGCGCGCGCGACGCTCGAACAGGTCGGCCTTCAGGCCCAGCTCGTACGAGGTGATGGTTTCCGAATCGGCGACCGTGATCGGCACCGCGGCCGACGCGGCTGCGATACTCGGCGCGCGGAAGCCGGTGGCGACGCGGCCGTACAGGTTCACGGTCGGGCTCAGCTTGTAGGTCGCCGACAGGTCCCAGTTGAACTTGTCCTGGTCGGTCGACACCGAGCGCGGGCCGATCTGGGTGACGTTCTCGTTGACCAGGGTGCGGAAGTTCTTCTCGTCGTAGGTATAGCGCACGCCGCCGCGGACGGTCCAGTCCGGGCTCAGGGTGTAGTTCACCGAGGCGAACGCGGCCCAGGCCTCGTTCTTCTGGTTGCTCACCAGGCGCGAGCTGCGGGCGCCGCTGGTGCTGTTGAAGTTGTCGCTGCCGCCGACCGCGTCTTCGTCGAAGAAGTACAGGCCGGTCTGCCAGTTGAACGGGCCGGCGTTCTGCGATTCGAGGCGGAATTCCTGGGTGTACTGGTCGAGGTCGCTGATGTAGCCGCCGGTCTCGACCTGGAACGGAATGAAGCCCGGGCCGCCCGGGGTGCCGCCGTCGATGTCGCCGCGGCTGAAGTAGTCGCTGACGTGCTCGTAGCCGGTGATCGAGAACAGGCGCATGCTGCCCAGGTCCCAGGACAGGCGCAGGTTGGCGCCATTGGTCTTCAGGCGCTGGAAGTTGTCGGCATTGGTGACGATCTTGTCCAGGTCGTAACCCGGCACGATCTTGTTCGTGCCCTTCTGGATCAGGTTCGCGCGGAACAGGCGGGCGCTGCCGTTGGTATTGCGCTGGTGCAGGTTCAGCAGGGCATTGAAGCCGCCGTCCGGCTGGTACAGGAACTGGACGCGCTCGGCGTGCTCGTTGTAGCCGTCGAGCTCATTGCGCTTCTGGCTCATCGCCACGTCGGCGAAGTTGTCGATGTAGTCGTCGCGGTGCTGGCCGACGGCCGAGACGCGCATTGCCCACTTGTCCGCCAGCGGCACGTTGACCGCGCCTTCGCCGTTCATCGTGTAGTGGGTGGCGGCCGACACGTTGTAGTAGCCCTCGAACTTGCCCAGCTTCGGCTTCTCGGACTCGAACTTGACCACGCCGGCCGGGGTGTTGCGGCCGAACAGGGTGCCCTGCGGGCCGCGCAGCACTTCGACGCTGGCCAGGTCGAAGATCGGGAAGCCCTTCAGGATCGGGTTTTCCTGCACCACGTCGTCGTACACCAGCGACACCGGCTGCGATGCGAAGGTGTTGAAATCGGTGTTGCCGTAGCCGCGGATGTAGAAGCGCGGGAAGGTACGGCCGTTGGAGGATTCGACGTTCAGGCTCGGCACCTTGCCGGCCAGCAGGCGGATGTCTTCGCCGCCGGAGACCAATACGTCCAGTTTGTCGCCCTTGAGCGCGGTGACGGACACCGGTACTTCGCGGATGTTTTCGGTGCGGCGCTGCGCGGTCACGGTGACGGTCTGCAGTTCCGGCGCTGCGTTCGCAGCGGCGGTCTGGGCCTGGACCGGCATGGCGGCGGTCAGCGCCAGCGCGCCACTCAGCGAACCGAGTACCTGCGTGCAGACGACGCGCTTGTGCATCTTGGACATCTTCATCATGGAGTTTTCCCTATGGATTGATAAAAGAACCGATGTCCCCGTTCTCTCTTGTCGTCGCCGCGCGATCCGGTGAACGCCGCGGCGCGGGCGGTATGCTCCGCCTGTCGGCAAGCGCATCGTGGCGCACATCTCGATGATGTTTTAAAGTTGCCGTTTTGCAAAGCGCGTATTGTCAGTGATGAATACGCAGCATTGCAAGGAGAAAACGAAAGTCCGGCGCTGCATGCAACGTCTTTACAACACGTCCGTTTCGATGACGATGGCGCGGAAATCGTTGACGTTGGTGCGGGTCGGGCCGGTCACGAGCAATTGACCGAGGGCGCCAAAGAAGCCGTAGCCGTCGTTCTCCAGCAGGTGCGCGCGCGCATCCAGGCCCCGGGCGCGGGCGCGCGCCAAGGTGCCGGGGGCCAGCCAGGCGCCGGCATTGTCCTCGGTGCCGTCGATGCCGTCGGTGTCGGCGGCGAGCGCATGCACGCCCGGCAGGCCGTCGAGGGCGACCGCGAGGGCCAGCAGGAACTCGGCATTGCGCCCGCCCCTGCCCTGCCCGCGCACGGTCACGCTGGTCTCGCCGCCGGACAGGATGACGCAGGGCGCGGGCAAGGGCTGCCCGTGTTCCACGACCTGGCGCGCGATGCTCGCATGCACCAGCGCGACCTCGCGCGCCTCTCCTTCCATACTCGAAGACAGGATCAACGGCGCATACCCTGCCGCCCCGGCAGCCAGCGCGGCGGCATCGAGCGCCTGCTGCGCGGTGACGATGACGCGGGTGTCGTTGCGCGCCAGGCGCGGATCGTCCGCCAGCGGCGCCGCCAGTTGCGGGTCGGCCAGCACCGCGCGCACGGCCCCCGAAACGGGAATGCCGTATTTCTGCAGGATGGCGAGCGCGTCGAGGCCGGTACTGCCGTCGGGCACGGTCGGGCCGGATGCCACCACGGCCGGATCGTCGCCCGGCACATCCGACACCACCAGGGTCACCACCCGCGCAGGCAGGCAGGCCAGCGCCAGCCGCCCGCCCTTGATGGCGGACAGGTGGCGTCGCACGCGGTTGATCTCGCCGATCGGCGCACCGCAGCGCAGCAGTTCCCGGTTCAGGGCGCGCTTCTCGTCGAGGCTGATACCGGGCGCGGGCAGCGACATCAATGCCGAGCCGCCGCCGGACATCAGGCACAGCACCAGGTCGTCCGGCCCCAGTCCGGCCGCCGCCTCCAGCATGCGCCGGGCGGCCTGCTCGCCGGCGGCATCGGGCAAGGGGTGACCGGCTTCGATGACCTCGATGTGGCGGGTCGGCGCGCCGTGGCCGTAGCGGGTAACGACCAGGCCGGTCAATGGCCCTTGCCAGTGGCGCTCGACCGCCTCGGCCATGCGCGCGGCCGCCTTGCCGGCGCCGAGCACCAGGGTGCGCCCCTTGGGCGGCGGCGGCAGGTGGCGCGCGACCAGATGGAAGGGATCGGCAGCGGCCATGGCGGCATCGAACAGGTGCGGCAGCAGCGGGTGGGCGGTGGGCATGTCGGCTCTTCATCCAGGACGAACCATGATATTTGCACAAAAGCGCCGGGCAGGTGGACACGGCCGATGTGATGAGTTTTCAACTTTTTCTCAAAAATCCTTGCACACCTCGAATTCCAGCCTCTATAATTCGGGCCTCTTCGGACGCAATGACAAGCGTCGGACAGAAACCTCTGAATAGAGAAGCCGGGCGCTTAGCTCAGTTGGTAGAGCGGATCCCTTACAAGGATTAGGTCGGGAGTTCGAGCCTCTCAGCGCCCACCAAGCACGATTCAGCAGGTTGATCGAAGTACTGATCAGAGTAAACGGAGCGGTAGTTCAGTTGGTTAGAATACCGGCCTGTCACGCCGGGGGTCGCGGGTTCGAGCCCCGTCCGCTCCGCCAGCAATACTGAAAAGGGTCTGATTCGTCGGACCCTTTTCTTTTACAGACCAAGCTGCCTGGAGCAGCCTGGTCGAAGCAAGTTCCAGAAAAACGGAGCGGTAGTTCAGTTGGTTAGAATACCGGCCTGTCACGCCGGGGGTCGCGGGTTCGAGCCCCGTCCGCTCCGCCAGCTCAAGAGGAAGGGTCCGAGAAGTCGGACCCTTTTTTCGTTCAGCGATCAAAGTGTTCTCCCCTGCGGGAGAACACGGGCCGTGGGCTCGAAGGGATTGCCTTGCAAGGCAATCCGCGGCCCGCGGCACGTGGGCGAGCCCCGTCCGCTCCGCCAGCTTAAGAGGAAGGGTCCGAGAAGTCGGACCCTTTTTTCGTTCAGCGATCAAAGTGTTCTCCCCTGCGGGAGAACACGGGCCGTGGGCTCGAAGGGATTCGCTTGCAAGCGAATCCGCGGCCCGCGGCACGTGGGCGAGCCCCGTCCGCTCCGCCAGCTTAAGAGAAAGGGTCCGAGAAGTCGGACCCTTTTTTCGTTGCATTCCAGGCAGTTCAAGCCCGCCGCTGCTGCATCGGCGCCCCCGCCTCCACCCGATCCCTCCCCCCGCTCTTGGCCGCATACAGCGCATGATCCGCCCGCGCCAGCGCCATGCCCAGCGTCTCGTTCGGATCGAGCACCACCACCCCGATACTGACCGTCATCGTGTACGGCGTACCGCTGGTGATCACGGTGGCGTGGCGCACCGCCTGGCGCAGGCGTTCGGCGGCCGCCAGGGCGGCCGCCAGGTCGGCGCCCGGCAGGACCATCGCGAACTCTTCGCCGCCGAGGCGGCCGATCGTCTCATGTGCGCGCAGCGTCTCGCGAACGGTGCGCGCGAATACGCGCAGGGCCTCGTCGCCGGTGGCATGGCCGAAGCGGTCGTTGATCTGCTTGAAGTGGTCAAGGTCCATCATCGCCAGGGCCAGCGGTTGGCGCTGGCGCAGCGCGGCCTGGCGTGCGTGTTCGGCGCGCTCGAGGAAGGCGTGGCGGTTCGGCAGGCCGGTCAGGCAATCGACGGTGGCCAGGCGCACCATCTCGGCATCGTCTTTTTCCTTGCACAGCAGCAGGAAGCCGAAGCCGTTGACGATCATCAAGAGGTAACCGGCCAGGTAGGCCGACTCCTGGACGGCGCGGGGCCCCAGCGGGTCCTCGCTGCTCAGGCAGCTGGCCGCCCACAGCGCCACCGACACCGCAAACACGGCGTCGTTCACGCCGATGATCCGCTGCAGCAGCGAGGCGCGGCGCGTCGGACGCAG
The DNA here is from genome assembly GCA_015277795.1 of Massilia sp. UMI-21. Classification (NCBI taxonomy): domain Bacteria; kingdom Pseudomonadati; phylum Pseudomonadota; class Betaproteobacteria; order Burkholderiales; family Oxalobacteraceae; genus Massilia; species Massilia sp. UMI-21. The sequence goes on from CP063848.1 coordinate 66,699, forward strand.
CAGGATCCAGGCCATCGCCGCCGCGAACAGGGCAACGACGCCGGCGACCAGTGCGGTCAGGTAGGCGACCTTCGCGCCGGCGCTGCCGGCAGCCAGTACAATGGCCAGCGCCAGTGCCGACACCGGCAGCAGCACCCGCTGCCAGCGCGCGAAACCGAAGAAAATACAGTAGGCCGCCACTTCCAGCGATACCGCCAGGATCCAGCCGGCCCCCTCGACGCCCTTGAGCATCGGCAGGTCCAGGTAAGGACGGCTCCAGCCCAGCAGCTGGCACAGGCCGATGCCGAAGCGCGCCCACATCCACAGGCGCAGCCCCGCACTGGGCGCAGCGCCATATGTATAACCGGCCATCAGCACGGCAAACGCAATGTTGCCGATGCCGAGCGCCAGCAAGAAGGAAGGAATGTCGATCACCGCTGTTCCCATCGGCGAGCCAACCCGGCATCGCCGCAAAGATGTTAAATCGTTAATCTGTGTTTCCGTAAAGAATTATCTTACACGGTTTTTTGTCGTAAAGGATGCACAATTGAACAGGCAGCCCAGCGGCATGAGCAAAGCACAACACTTCTATCCGTGACACTTCCCCGACATAGTTTTTGATGCGCAGCAGCACTTGATAGCGGATAATCATCCGACAACAAGCCAACGCACCATTCCGGGCAATCGTGATTTTCGGTTTCCTCAAGCCGCCCAAGATGTCGCCGCGCCTGCATCGCCTGAAGAACTCGGCGCTGTTCTCATCCTTGAGCCCGCTGGAACTGAAAATCGTCGATGGCCTCCTGCACGAGCGCCGCTACCTCACTGATGAAATCGTCTTCGACGAGGGCGAGGAAGGCCAGGCGCTCTACCTGATCATGAGCGGACGGGTGCTGATCAACAAGCTACACGAGGGTACCAACCAGGTAGTAGCCGAGCTCGAACCGGGCAGCTTCTTCGGTGACCTGGCCCTGCTCGACAACTCGCCGCGCAATGCCCAGGCGCGCGCCGTCGAACCCTGCGAGATGGCGGTGTTCTTCCGTGCCGACTTCCTGGGGCTGCTCGAGACCGATGCCGTGATCGGCTACAAGATCTCGCTGGCGCTGGCGCGCCACATCGGCCTGCGCCTGCGCGAATGGATGGGCACCGGCCGCCCCCAGCTGGAAGCGCTATGAACCGCAGCGAGCGCGCCGGCCCCGTCGTCTGGACCGGGATCATCGCGGCGACCTGCGTGCTGCTGCTGGTGGTGCAACAGATGCTGTGGCTGGCCCTGCCCTTCATCTTCGGCGGCGTGCTGCACTACATCCTGGTCGGGCCGATGCAGCGCCTGGTGCGCGCCGGCCATGGCCGCAACGCGGCCGCGATGCTGGTCTGCCTGCTGTTCTTCGCCTTTCTGACGCTGGCCCTGACCGCCGCCTTCTCGTGGAGCCGCGGACCGGAAGAGGCGTCCTGGGAAAGGACGATCGGCCTCTACCTCGACGGCGGGATCGCCTTCGTGCACAACACGACCGCCCTGCTCGAGAAGAAGTTTCCTTTATTGGCCGAGATGCGCCTGACCTCGACCATCAACGCCATCTTCCGCACCCACACCGACAACTTCGCCGAGAAGCACCTGGGCGACATCCTGATGGCGCTCGCCACCTGGGTACCTTCGCTGCTGCTGGCGCCCTTCCTCACCTTTTTCTTCCTGCGCGACGGCCTGCGTTTCAAACGATTTTTGGCGCGTGCGGTGCCGAACGCCTATTTCGAGCGCGCGCTCTACCTGCTGCACGAGGTCGACCAGACCGCGCGCCGCTATTTCGACGGCCTGCTCAAGCTGACCGTGCTCGACACGGCGGTGCTGGCACTGGGCCTGTGGGCGATCGGCGTGTCCTCGCCGCTGCTGCTCGGCCTGTTCTGCGCGGTGCTGGCCTGGGTGCCTTTCGTGGGCTCGGTGGTCGGCTGCGTGCTGGTGGTGATCGTCGCCTCGACCGACGCGCCCAGCAATCCCTTCATCGCCTACGGTGCGATCGGCGTGTTCGTGCTGGTACGCCTGCTGGACGACTTCGTGTTCATGCCGCTGACCCTGGGGCGCAGCATCCGCGTGCATCCGCTGGTGACGGTCCTGATGATCTTTATCGGCGGCGCGCTGGCCGGGGTGGTGGGCTTGATGCTGGTGCTGCCGCTGCTGGGGGTGGTGATGGTGGTGGGCGAGACCCTGGGCCGGCTGGTGACCAATCCGCGCCTGCGCGCGCGGCACCGCTATGCGCGGGCGCTGCGCACGCGCCAGGCCAGCGTCGACCTGGATATCGCGCGCGAACGGCGCGGGGCGCCGACGCCGAACGCGGGCTTGTAGGGTGGGCGGCGTATGTTACCCGCCACACTTCCCCCACATCCGCACATTCTGTCACACGGTCATTGCCACACGGCATTACACTGGTTTGGACGACACTGCGCAATGAAGTGTCTTAACAGTGAAAGCGTGCCATGACCACCCTTGCCAGTTTCTTCGACAACGTTCGCCTGCCCACCATCTCGGACGTCGCCCACGCCCTGATCGCCACCCTCGACGACGAGGAAGCCTCGGTGAAAAGCATCAGCGCCATCATCGCGCGCGATCCCGCGCTGACCGCCAAACTGATGCGCCTCGCTAACAGTGCCCGCTTCGGCTCCAGCCGCAACATCGGTTCGCTCGACGAAGCCATCGCACTGACCGGCGTGGGGCACATCCGGACGCTGGCCCTGGCGGCCTGCTTTGCCGATGCTTTCCCCAACATGCCGGGTCTCGATACCGATGAATTCTGGAACAGCAGCATGGCCTGCGCCGGCTACGCCAAATGGCTAGCCAACGGCGCCAATGCCGATGCCGGCGAGGCCTGGCTGGCGGGGATGATCATGCGCCTGGGCGAACTGCTGATCTACCAGGTGGAGCCTTCCGCCTTTGCCGAGATTGAACAATTGCCGCACCTGCCGGGTGCGCGCTGGGAACGCGAGCAGCGCCTGCTGGGACTGTCCGAGGGCCAGATCACGGCCGAATTGTGCCGGCGCTGGAACTTCCCGTCGCGGATCGTCATGGCGGTGGAGCGCTCGTCCGATCCGATGGCCGCCACGCCCTTCTGCAAGCTTGCCGGCATCGTCCACCTGGCCAGCCTGCTTGCGGACACGCCGAGCGACGATCCGGAGGTCGTGAACACGCTGCCGGCCGAGGTCGTTTCTGCACTGGGGCTGGGGATGGATTGGATGCGGGCGCGTTTCCCGAGCCACGGCTCGTTCGCCGCGGCTGCCTGAGCACTGACCGCGCCCGCCGCCAGCTTGGGGCAGGCGCGAACAGCCTTACTTGCGGTCGGCCTTCGGCTTGGACTTGATGGTCGCCAGGATCGACGGCTTGACCTTCGACGGCGGCGCCATAAACGGCGTGCTTGCCGGCTTGCGCTCGCCACCGCGGGCGGCACGCTTCGGCGCCACTTCGATCGTGCGGCCCTTCGGGACACCGCCCGGCACGCGCCGGTCTTCGCGCACCATCGAGGCGCCCTCGTCGGACGCCGGCACCAGGTGGCGCTCGCCATTGCCGATCAGGTCGCCCCGGCCCATGCGGCGCAGGCCCTCGCGGATGACCGGCCAGTTCTCCGGATCGTAGTAGCGCAGGAAAGCCTTGTGCAGCTTGCGGGTCTTGCCGCTCTTGGCGGTCTCGACGACTTCCGACTCCTCGGTCACCTTCGCCAGCGGGTTCTTTCCCGAGTGGTACATGGTGGTCGCCATCGCCATCGGCGTCGGCGTGAAGGTCTGCACCTGGTCGAGTTTAAAATTGTTCTTCTTGAGCCACAGGGCCAGGTTCAGCATGTCCTCGTCGGTCGAACCCGGGTGCGCGGCGATGAAGTAGGGAATCAGGTACTGCTTCTTGCCGGCCTCGATCGAGTACTTGTCGAACAGGCGCTTGAACTCGTCGTAGGCGCCGATGCCCGGCTTCATCATCTTCGAGAGCGTGCCCTGCTCGGTGTGCTCCGGCGCGATCTTCAGCAGGCCGCCCACGTGGTGGGTGACCAGTTCTTTCACGTACTCGGGCGAGCGCACCGCCAGGTCGTAGCGCAGGCCGGAGCCGATCAGGATCTTCTTGATGCCCGGGATGGCGCGCGCCTTGCGGTACAGCGAGATCAGCTTGCTGTGGTCGGTGCCCAGGTTGCTGCAGATGGTCGGGTACACGCAGGACAGGCGGCGGCAGGATTCCTCGATCTTCTTGTCCTTGCAGGCCAGGCGGTACATGTTGGCGGTAGGCCCGCCCAGGTCGGTAATCGTGCCGGCAAAATTCTTGGTGGTGTCGCGGATCAGCTCGATCTCGCGCAGGATCGACGGTTCCGAACGGCTCTGGATGATGCGCCCTTCGTGCTCGGTGATCGAGCAGAAGGTGCAGCCGCCGAAGCAGCCGCGCATGATGTTGACCGAATACCGGATCATTTCCCAGGCCGGGATGTGGGCCTTGCCGTAGCTCGGGTGCGGCGCGCGCGCGTAGGCCAGGTCGTAGACGTTGTCCATCTCGTCCATGGCGAGCGGCAGCGGCGGCGCGTTCAGCCAGACGTCGCGGTCGCCGTGCTGCTGCACCAGCGCGCGCGCATTGCCGGGGTTCGACTCGAGGTGGAACACGCGCGAGGCGTGCGCGTACATCACCGGGTCGGTGCTGACGGTGTCAAAACTCGGCAGGCGCACCACGGTCTTTCTCGCTTTTTCGCGGGCTGCGGCCTGGCGCTCTTCGCGCGTCATGATGATGACGGGCTTGACCACCGGTTCCGGCGCGGCGTTGTCGAGCGCGCACTGTGTCGGGTCTTCCAGCGCCATCGCATACGGGTTCGGCTGCTTGTCGATGCGGCCCGGCACGTCCACGCGGGTCGAGTTGTGCACGCTCCATTCGTCGTCGGGCAGCCAGCCGTGCGGCACCAGGAAGGCGGTGCCGCGCAGGTCGCGGATGCTCTTGATGTTTTCGCCCGCGGCGATGCGACGCGTGACGTCGACCAGCGCGCGTTCGGCGTTGCCGAAGATGAGCAGGTCGGCTTTCGACTCGAACAGCACCGAACGGCGCACCTTGTCCGACCAGTAGTCGTAGTGGGCGATGCGGCGCAGCGAGGCCTCGATGCTGCCGGCGATCACCGGCACGCCCGGGAAGGCTTCGCGGGCGCGCTGGCAGTAGACCGTGACGGCGCGGTCCGGACGCTTGTTCGGCTCGGCGTTCGGGGTGTAGGCGTCGTCGGAACGGATCTTGCGGTCGGCCGTGTAGCGGTTGACCATCGAGTCCATGTTGCCGGCGGTGACGCCCCAGTACAGGTTCGGCTTGCCGAGCGCGCGGAAGGGCTCGACCGAGGTCCAGTCCGGCTGGCTGATGATGCCGACACGGTAGCCCTGCGCTTCCAGCAGGCGGCCGACCAGCGCCATCCCGAAGCTCGGGTGGTCGATGTAGGCGTCGCCGGTGATCAGGATAATGTCGCACGAATCCCACCCGAGCTTGTCCATTTCGGCACGGGACATCGGGAGGAAAGGCGCGCTTGGCGCGCGGCTGGAGCGCTTCGGCACGCTCGCGAAAAGGTTCTGGGGGGCGTTCATTGGCCGGTATTGTACCGGAAAACCGTTTCAGGGTCGCCTCGGCGACCCAAAAATGGCTTACTTATCAATGACTTGCTACACGAATGACTTGCTGCAAGAAAGTTGACTCAGATACCCATATTCGACAGCATGTTGCCGAGCTGGCGCAGGCCGGCCGAGAAGGTCGGGTGGCGCACGTCGAAACGGGCGGCCAGCTCCTGGGTCTGTGAGGACAGGCCGTAGGTGTTCTCGTCGAGCCGGTTTTCTTCGCGCCGCGCCAGGGCGCGGTCGATATCGCCGTCGAGCTGGCGCAGCAGGGTTTCCAGTTCGGGATCGACTTCGTTGGTTTCCTGCAACTGGCGGTGCAAGGCTTTCAGGTGCGCTTTCAGGTTCGCATCGTTCTCGTTCTGCATGATCGTTCTCGTTAGGTGGTGAAGCGGGTCTCAAGATACAGCGTCTCGACCTGCTCGCGCGCCCAGGGGGTGCGGCGCAGGAATTTCAGGCTCGATTTGATGCTCGGGTCTTTCTGAAAACAGTTGATATCGATCCTGCGGCCGAGTCCGTCCCAGCCGTAATGCGCGACGAGACGGGTTAACAGGGATTCTAAGGTAATACCGTGGAGGGATTGAACACTCATCGCTTGGTGACGTAACTGGCTTGCATGAAAAAGGGGAAACCATGCCAGCGGCATCGTTTCCCCGATTTTACGTGAACAGCCGCGGAGCAGCCGTATTGCACGGCCGACCCGGCAGTTTGCCAGCTTCCTTAGTCGCCAGTCAGGCCACGGCGCTCGAGCAGCGGCTGCACTTGCGCATCACGACCGCTGAAGTTGCGGTACATCTGCATCGCATCGATGGTGCCGCCGCGCGAGAGCAGGGTCTTGCGGAAGTGGTCGCCGTTCTTGCGGGTCAGGCCGCCGTGTTCCTTGAACCAGTTCACGGTGTCCGCATCCAGCTTCTCGGCCCACAGGTAGCCGTAGTAGCCGGCCGCGTAGCCGCCCGCGAAGACGTGCGAGAAGTAGGTGGTGCGGTAGCGCGGCGGCACCAGCGCGAAGTCCACGCCCGCCTTCTTCAGCGCGTCGGCCTCGAAGGCCAGCACGTCGGTCGGGACCTGCTTCGGCGACAGCTGGTGCCAGGCCTGGTCGAGCAGCGCGGCCTTCAGGTACTCGGTGGTGCGGAAGCCTTCGTTGAACTGCTGCGAAGCCTGCACCTTGTCGAGCAGCTCCTTGGGCATCGGTTCGCCGGTCTGGTAGTGCTTGGCGTAGTTGGCCAGCACTTCCGGCCAGGCCATCCACATCTCGTTGACCTGCGACGGGAACTCGACATAGTCGCGCGGCACGCGCGAGCCCGAGAAGCGCGGGTACTGCACGTCCGAGAACATGCCGTGCAGCGCGTGGCCGAACTCGTGGAAGGTGGTGCGCACTTCGTCGTAGGTCAGCAGGGTGGGCTCGCCGGCGGCCGGCTTGGCGATGTTCAGGTTGTTGGCGATGACCGGCTTGGTGCCCATCAGTTTGCTCTGCGGGACCCAGGCGTTGGCCCAGGCGCCGCCACGCTTGATCGGGCGGGCGTACGGGTCGAAGGTGAAGATTGCCAACTGCTTGCCGTCGTGGTCGAACACGTCGAACACGCGCACATCCGGATCGTAGGTCGGAAGGTCCTTGCGTTCCTTGAAGGTGATGCCGAATTCCTTGTTGGCGGCGAAGAACACGCCATCCTGCAGCACCCGGTTCAGCTCGAAATAAGGCTTGAGCTGGTTGCCGTCGAAGGCATACTTCTCGGCGCGTACCTTGTCGCTGTAGAAGGCCCAGTCGTGCGCGGCGGCCGGGAAGCTGTTCGCGCCCAGTTCCTTGTCGATCACCTTCTGGATCTCGGCCGCTTCCTTGCGTGCGTTGCGCACCGCCGGCTTGGCGAACTCGGCCAGCAGCTGGTTGACGGCGGCCGGCGTCTTGGCGGTCTGGTCTTCCAGATGGTAGGCCGCATGGTTCTGGTAGCCCAGCAGCTGCGCGCGCTCGGCGCGCAGCTTGGCGATCTTCAGCACCACGTTACGGTTGTCGTACTCGCCGCCGCGCGAGCCGCGCGCCATCGAGGCCGCCAGCAGCTTCTCGCGGGTGGCGCGGTTGGTCAGCACCGACAGGGGCGCCTGCTGGGTAGTGTTCACGACCGGGATCACGAACTTGCCCTCCATGCCTCGCTTCTTGCCTTCGGCGGCGGCGGCGTCGATCGCCTTGTCGGACATGCCGGCCAGTTCGGCACGGGTGTCCACCACCAGGGCCGACGCATTGGCTTCCTTCAGCACGTTCTGGGCAAACTGGGTCGACAGCGCGGCCAGCTCGCCGTTCATTGCCTTGAGCTTTTGCTTGTCGGCGTCGGACAGCTTGGCGCCGGCGCGCACGAAGTCGGTGTAGTAGCGGTCGATCAGGTATTGCGACTCGGCGTCCAGGCCCAGTTTGTCGCGCTTGGCGTACAGGGTCTGGATGCGCTGGAACAGCTTCGGGTTGAGGCGAATCGCATCGTTGTGGGCCGACAACTTCGGTGCCAGTTCCTTGTCCAGCGCCTGCAGGGTGTCGTTGGTGTACGAACCCTTCAGGGTGCCGAAGGCGGTGCCGACACGGTTCATGAGCTGGCCCGAACGCTCCATCGCGACGATGGTGTTCTCGAAGGTCGGCGCGGCGGGGTTGGCGGCGATCGCCTCGATCTCGGCGCTTTCCTGGCGCATCGCTTCGGCAAAGGCCGGGGCGAAGTGTTCGTTCTTGATCTGGTCCCAGGCCGGGTACTGGAACGGCAGGGTGCTCGGCTTGGCGAAGGGGTTCGAGGCTTCGAGCATCGAGGCCGGAGCAGCGTAGGCCATCGAGGCGGCGGCGCTGGCGGCAGCGACCAGCAGGATGTGTGGACGAATCATGGTGCCCTCGTTGTGGTTGTTAATGACGTGTTGTAGTGGTCTTGCAAAGCGCGGTGCGGCAATCGAAAAGCCAGCGCGAACGCCGGCTTCGTCGAACTCAGTTCAGGCCACGGCGTTCCAGCAGCGGCTCGATGACCGGATCGCGGCCGCGGAAATCGCGGTACATCTGCACCGCGTCCATGGTGCCGCCTTTCGAGAGCACCATCTCGCGGAAGCGGTCGCCGTTCTTGCGCTGCAGGCCGCCGTTCTCCTTGAACCATTCGCCGGCGTCGGCATCCAGGCGCTCGGCCCACAGGTAGCTGTAGTAACCGGCCGAGTAGCCGCCCGAGAAGGCGTGCGAGAAATAGGTCGAGCTGTAGCGCGGCGGCACCGGCGCGAAGTCGAGGCCCGCTTCACGCAATGCCTGCTCCTCGAAACGCTTCACATCGGTCGGGATGGCCTTCGATCCCAGCTGGTGCCAGCGCTGGTCGAGCACGGCGGCTGCCAGGTATTCGGTGGTGCGGTAGCCTTCGTTGAACTTCTGCGAGGCGCGCAGCTTGTCCAGCAGTTCCTTCGGCATCGGCTCGCCGGTCTGGTAGTGCTTGGCGTAATTTGCCAGCACTTCCGGCCAGGCCATCCACATCTCGTACACCTGCGAAGGCAGCTCGACGTAGTCGCGCGGCACGCTGGTGCCCGAGAAGCGCGGGTACTTCACCTTCGAGAACCAGCCATGGGTGCCGTGGCCGAATTCGTGGAAGGTGGTGCGCACTTCGTCCCAGGTGAGCAGGGTCGGCTCGCCCGGCGCCGGCTTGGCCAGGTTCAGGTTGTTGGTGATGACCGGCTTGTTGCCCAGCAGGGTGTTCTGGCTGACCAGGGCGCTCATCCAGGCGCCGCCGCGCTTGTTCGCACGCGCGTACGGGTCCAGCACGAAGATCGCCAGGTGCTCGCCGTTCTCTTCGAACACGTCATATACGCGCACGTCCGGATCGTAGACCGGCAGGTCCTTGCGCTGCTTGAAGGTGATCCCCCACAGCTTGTTGGCGGCGAAGAAGGCGCCGTCCTCCAGCACGCGGTTCAGTTCGAAGTACGGCTTGAGCTGGCTGGCGTCGAAGGCGTACTTGGCGGTACGCACCTTGTCGCTGTAGAAGTTCCAGTCGTAGGCGGCCGCCTTGAAATTTCCCTTCTCGGCATCGATGACGCCCTGGATCTCGGCCGCTTCCTTCTTCGCGTTGCGCACCGCCGGCACCGACAGGTCGGACAGCAGCTTGTTGACGGCCGTGGTGTTCTTGGCGGTCTGGTCTTCCAGCGAGTAGGCGGCGTGGCTGCTGTAGCCCAGCAGCTCGGCGCGCTCGGCGCGCAGCCTGGCCAGCTCCAGCACGGCTTCGCGGTTGTCGAATTCGCCGCCGCGCGCACCGCGCACCAGCGACACCTGCAGCAGCTTCTCGCGGGTGCTGCGATTGGTCAGCATCGACAGCGGTCCCTGCTGGGTGGTGTTCACCACCGGGATCACGAACTTGCCGTCCAGGCCGCGCTTCTTCGCCTCGAGGGCGGCGGCGTCGATGACCTTTTCCGGCAGGCCGGCCAGCTCCTCGCGGGTATCGACCACGAAGGCCGAGGCATTCACTTCCTTCAGCACATTCTGGCTGAACTGGGTCTGCAGGGCCGCCAGCTTGCTGTTGTACTCGCGCAGCTTCTGCTTGTCGGCGCTGGAGAGCTTGGCGCCGGCGCGCACGAAGTCCTTGTGGTAGCGCTCGATCAGGTAGACCGATTCGGCGTCCAGGCCCAGCTTGTCGCGCTTGGCGTACAGGGTCTGGATGCGCTGGAACAGCGTCGGATTCAGGCGGATCGCGTCGCCGTGGGCGGCCAGCTTGGGCGCCAGGTCCTTGGCCAGCGCCTGCAGGGTGTCGTTGGTATAGGAACCGGTCAGGGCCGAGAACACCGCGGATACGCGGTCCAGCAACTGGCCCGAGCGCTCCATCGCGACGATGGTGTTGTCGAAGGTGGGCGCCGCCTTGTCATTGGCGATCGCATCGACTTCGCGCGCCTGCTCGCGCATGGCCTCGGCAAAGGCCGGGGCGAAGTGCTCGTTCCTGATCTTGTCGAAGGCCGGGTAGCCGTACTGGAGGGTGCTCGGCTTGGCGAACGGATTGGACGCGTCGAGCAGGGAGGCTGGTGCGGCGTGGGCCAGGTTGGCCATCGCGACGCTGGCCGCGATCAGGAGCATACGGGGACGATTCATGGTGTCTCGGGTTGTTTGAACTACGTTGATGCACGCCCGCCCTGAGGCCACCGGGCTTGTGGCCCGGCGCGACAGGACGCTGCGCAGAAAAAAATCAGTTACCGGTCAGGCCGGGCCGCGCCAGGCCGCGGCGTTCGAGCAGCGGCTCGATGACCGGGTCGCGGCCACGGAAGTCGCGGAACAGGTCCATCGCCTCGGCGCTGCCGCCGCGCGAGAGCAGGGTCTTGCGGAAATGGTCGCCGTTCTTGCGCGACAGGCCTCCGCTCTGGGTGAACCACTGGACCGTGTCGGCGTCGAGCTTCTCGCTCCACAGGTAGGCGTAATAGCCGGCCGAATAGCCGCCGTTCATCGAGTGCGAGAAATAGGTCGTGCGGTAGCGCGGCGGCACCGGGGCGTAATCCACGCCGGCATCCTTGAGCGCCTTGGCCTCGAAGGCCAGCACGTCGCCCGGGATCTGGTTCGGCTTGAGCTGGTGCCAGCGCTGGTCGAGCAGCGAAGCGGCCAGGTACTCGGTGGTCAGGTAACCCTGGTTGAATTTCTTGGACGCGACCACCTTGTCCAACAGTTCTTTCGGCATCGGTGCGCCGGTCTCGTGGTGCTTCGCATAATTGGCCAGCACTTCCGGCCAGGTCGCCCACATCTCGTTGACCTGCGACGGGTACTCGACGAAGTCGCGCGGCACGTTGGTGCCCGAGAAGTGCGGGTACTTCACGTTCGAGAACATGCCGTGCAGCGCGTGGCCGAACTCGTGGAAGGCGGTGCGCACTTCATCGTAGGTCAGCAGGGTCGGCTGGCCCTGCGGCGGCTTCGGGATGTTCAGGTGGTTGCCGACCACCGGGCGCTTGCCCAGCAGGGTGGATTGCGACACGTATTCGTTCATCCAGGCGCCGCCCTGCTTGTTGCCACGCGCATAGGGGTCGAAGATGAAGATCGCCAGCTGCTTGCCATCCGTGTCGAACACGTCGAAGGTGCGCACGTCCGGGTCATAGACCGGCAGGTCCTTGCGCTCCTTGAAGGTGATGCCGAATTCCTTGGTGGCGGCGAAGAACACGCCGTCGACCAGCACGCGGTTCAGCTCGAAATAAGGACGCAGCTGGTTCTCGTCGAAGTTGTACTTGGCGGCGCGCACCTTGTCCTGGTACATCGGCCAGTCCCAGGACGCGACCTGGAAGCCGTCCTTCGCGCCATGTTCCTTGTCGATCACTTTCTGGATCTCGGCCGCTTCCTTGCGCGCGTTGTTCACGGCAGGCTTGGCCAGTTCGGCCAGCAGCTTGTTGACGGCGGCCGGGTTCCTGGCGGTTTCCAGCTCTTGCGAGTAGGCCGCGTAGTTCGGGTAGCCCAGCAGCGCGGCGCGCTCCGCGCGCAGCTTGACCAGCTTGAGCACCAGGTCGCGCGAGTCGAACTGGCCGCCGTGGCTGCCGCGGTCAAGCGAGGCGGCCATCAGGCGCTCGCGGGTCTTGCGGTTCTTGAGCACCGCCAGCGCCGGCTGGCTGCTGGTGTTGACGATGGCGATCGCGTACTTGCCCTTCAAGCCGCGCTGTTGCGCTTCGGCGGCTGCGGCATTGAGCTCGGCGTCTGAAAAGCCGTCCAGTTCCTCGCGAGTGTCGACGACCAGCGCCGAGGCATTGGCTTCCTTCAGCACGCGCTGCGAGAAGTCCGACTGCAGCGAGGCGATCTCGGCATTGTATTTCTTGAGCTTGTCCTTGTCGGCGGCCGACAGGTTGGCGCCGGCGCGCACGAATTCCTTGTACACGCGCTCGAGCAGGTGCAACGATTCGGCGTCCAGCCCGAGCGTGGCGCGCTTGGCGTGCAGGGTCTTGATGCGCTGGAACAGCGCGGGGTTCAGGTAGATCGCATCGTTGTGCGCCGCCAGCCTGGGCGACATCTCGCGGTCCACGGCATCCAGCACATCGTTGGTGTTGGCGGTCTGCAGGTTGGAGAAGGTGGCGGCCACGCGCGCCAGCATCTGGCCGGCGCGCTCCATGGCAACGATGGTGTTGTCGAACGTGGGCGCGGCGCGGTTGGCGGCAATCGCGTCGATCTCGCGCAGGTGTTCGGCCATGCCGGCCGCATAGGCGGGCAGGAAGTGCTCGTTCTTGATCTTGTCGAAAGCCGGGTAGTTCAGCGGCAGGCTGCTGGGACGGGCGAACGGATTCGAGGCGTCGAGCGCGGGGCCGGCGGCGGCGGCAGGTGCGGCAACCGCGGTGGCTTGGGCGAATGCGAGGCTGGCGGCAACGATGAGCAGGTGTGGTCTGGTCATGAGATCTTTCACGGACGCTTTGGACGGAGCTGCCGGGCGTACTCGACAGCCTTTGCGCGAAGATCATAGCAGGCTTGCGCTGCCGGGCATGTATCCGCATGTATCAGTGATGTAACAATTGGGCGTGTTAGCATGCGATTCCACCCGCTTATTCGCCATGGATTCCTTCTCTTCCCGCTCCTACGACGCCATCGTCGTCGGCACCGGCCCCGGCGGCGCAAGCAGCGCGCGCGAACTGGCGCGCGCCGGCGCCCGCGTGCTCGTCCTCGAGCAGGGCAGCGCCGCGCCACTGCGCGGCACCCTCGGCCAGATGGCCACGATGGCGCTGCCGGGCCGCGGCGCCTGGCTGCATCGCGACGCCTCGCTGCTGGTCGCCGGCACGGGCCTGGGCGGCAGCTCCGCACTGAACTTCGCCACCGCCGCCGCCCCGCCGCCCGCCATGTTCGCCGCCCACGGCATCGACCTGGCGCCGTTTCTTGCGACGCTGCGCAGCGAGCTGCCGCTGGCGCCGCTGCCCGACAGCCTGGTCGGCCCGATGGCCACGCGCATCATGGCGGCGGCGCGCAATGCGGGCTTCGCCTGGGAAAAGCTGGACAAGATGATCCGCCCGCAGGCCTGCCGCAGCGGCTGCTGGCGCTGCGTGTACGGCTGCCCCTATGGCGCCAAGTGGAGCGCGCGCGACTTCGTCGACGAGGCTTGCCGTCATGGCGCGATGCTGTGCGACGGCAGTCGGGTGCGGCGCGTGCTGATCGAGGACGGCCGTGCCGCCGGCGTGGAGTTCCGGCGTGCCGGGGCGCTGGAGACGGCGCGCGCGCCGCTGGTGGTGCTGGCCGGCGGCGGCATCGGCAGTCCGCGCCTGCTGCATGCGTCAGGCCTGGGCCCACCCCGCGTGCCTTTCTTCAGCGACCCGGTGGTGGCGGTGATGGGGAGCGTGGAAGATGTCGACGGCGGCGCCGAGGTGCCGATGGCCGCCGGCGCCGGCTTTCCCGAAGAAGGCATTGCGCTGGCCGACCTCACGCTGCCGGGCCCGATGTACGCGGCCTTCGCGCTGCAGGCGGGCCGCGTCGACCGGGTGGGTGCGCACCGGCGCACGCTGAGCGTGATGGTGAAGATCCGCGACGACATCGGCGGGGCCGTGGGTCCGCGCTGGGTGGACAAGCGCCTGACGCCCGGCGACCGGGCACGTCTCGAGAAAGGCATCGGGATGGCGCGCCGCATCCTCGCACAGGCGGGGGCGAAACAGGTGTTCGCGACCCGCCATTTCGCCGCGCATCCGGGCGGCAGCGTGCCTATCGGTGGAGGGGCGGGCAAGGGCGTGGACAGCGACCTGCGCGCCGCGCCGGGGCTCTACGTATGCGATGCCTCGGTGATCCCGCAACCGTGGGGCTTGCCGCCCACCCTGACCCTGCTGTGCCTGGGCATGCGGCTGGGCGCCATGCTGGCCGGCGCCGCGCCTGCGCAGCGTCGCCCGTTCAGTAGTGAGGCGGTTTCTCGTTGAGCGGTCCCTGGCGGGTGGACTGCAGGGTACGGATGTGATCCGCCAGCGCGGCGACCATGGCTTCGAGCTGGTCGATGCGGCGCCCCTGGCGGTAGATGGTCTGGTTCAGCGTATCGACCAGGTCTTCCTGGTGCACGAGCTTGATCTCGATGTCGACAAGTCGATCTGACAAGCGGTCTTCCTGGCTCATGCTGGTTCCCTCCGGCGCAAAACCGGCATTATGCCAGTCTCGCGCCTGCTCCTGCGTCAAGCACCGGTCCAGGGCGTGTAGTCGATACCGCTACCGATGGTTCCGATCACCTGGGCCTGGTTCTCGAAACCTTCGCTGAATTCCATCAGGATCTGCTCGCGGCTGCTGTCGACGATACGTCCCACCCAATACGCGTAACCGGCGGCATCCGGTGCGCGGTCGAGGATGTTCTGGTACAACTTGGTCAGGAACTCGCCATCGCTCGGGTTCGCGCCGTACAGTTTGTCGAACTCCGGCTGGTTGGTGATGAACTCCCTGGATACCTGCAGCAGGCTGCTGCCTTTTTCCATGCGATTGATCCAGTAGCCCATGCCGGTCGTGTCCGACGGACGGCCGAAGACAGCCTCGTACAGGCGGTAGACCTGGCCGCCGATGCCGTCGATGTCGATCGCCTTGAAGCCGTCGCTGAACTCGATGCGCTCGACATTGACCAGGTTATCGGTGCCCAGCGCGCCGCTCTTGTCGGTGACGCCAACCCCGTAGATGCCGCGTGTGATCGTGAAGTCGGTGCTGGCGCCGTTGTAGACGACCGTATCGATGCCGCCCATGCCGTCGATCGCGTTGTTGCCGGCTCCCGGCGTAAAGCGGTTGTCGAGCTGGTTGCCGGTCTGGTTGAGCGCGCTGTCGATGGTGAAGTCGAGGTAGGCTGCCGCACTGGTGGCGTTGCCGGCCTTGTCCACGGACGAGACCAGCGTGCGGTACACGCCGTTGGGCAGCGCCACCGAATCGATCTGCCAGGAGCCATCCGCCTTGGCCACGGCGCGGCCGATCTCGGTGGCGTCGGTGACCCGGACCAGCTGGATCGTGGAGCCGGCTTCGGCGTTGCCGCTGAAGACCGGCTGGTTGCCGCCCTGGGTCATCGTCATCGACGAGGAAGGCATGATCGGCGCGGTGGCGTCGACGCTGAAGGTGACCGACGCGCTGTACGGCGACACGTTGCCGGCGGCATCGGTCGCGGTCGCGCGCAACGCGTAGTTCTGGCCATCGCCGAAGATGCTGTCGGAGGGGCCGGAGAACAGGCCGTTCGCGTCGACGCGCAGCTCGGCCACCAGCTTGTCGCCGGCGTACACGCGTACCAGCGAATTCGGCTCGGCCGAACCGGTGATCAGGGGCCTGCTGTAGGAAGTGTAACCCGCAGCGTTCTTCAGCACCGTCACCGTCGGTGCGCCGGGCGCGACGTTGTCGGCCACGAGCTGGGACCGCCCGTAGCTCGCGTCGGTGAAGCTGAACTGCTCGATATTGCCCAGGGTGACCACGCCCAGCGCCGCATGGGTCAGGACCACATTGCCGCCGGCGTCCTGGCCGATGAGGTATTCGCCGCGCGCGCGGCCGAACACGACCGTATCGATGCCGGCGCCGCCGTCGATGATGTCGTTCCCGCCCATGCCGACAAAGGTGTCGTCGGCCGCGGTGCCGGTCAGGCGATCGGCGCCCGACGTACCGGTAAAGTAGCGCCCGCCTGCAACCGAATTGATGCCGAGCGCGCCGCCCAGGCCGTCGCCGCCGTACAGCCAGTTCAGGGCCGCGATGTCGTACGGGCTGAAAGTGCTGTAGGGGCCGCCGACGTCGGTGTAGGACATCAAGGTGTTCGCGGTGTTGTCGCCGCTCGCCAGGTGGACGTCGTCCTCGAATGGATGCTTCAGGCCCATCGCATGCCCCAGCTCGTGCAGCAGGGTCTGGAAGCCCATGCCGCCCGGTGTCAGGTCACGGTTCTCCGCGCGCCATTCGACGTTGTCGAGGTACACATAGGCATTGGCCGAATAGGCGGTCAGCACATTGCCCGCGCCATACGAATAACTGCTTTGCCAGCTGCACAGGCCCGTGGTATTGCTGGCCTCGATGTTCAGGTTCGCCAGGTGGATCTGGGCGCTGCCGCCGTTCGTGGTTTCCACGAACTGGATGCCGGTGATCTTCTGCAGGTAATCGAAGGCGGAGCGGGTGGCGAGCTGCTGCGCCTGGGTAAAGGCTTCCTGTCCGCTCACTGCCTTGCCGCTCGTCGGATCGACCTCGTTGCCCGATGTAACCGAGAACGTGTAGAAGAGCGTGTTTGCCGACGCGCCCATCAGGTAATTCCAGTCGGGGCCGCTGTCGAGCAAAGCGTCAATGTGGTTCAGCCCGGATCGGGGCGTAATTTCGAGATCGGAAACGGTTGCCATGCGCGAAAATAGTAGGAAAGTGGATGCTGGTGCTCAAAAGATGAGCTCGCTTTCCGGAAAGTATTTCCTGCGGCACAGATGAAGTCAAATAAGAATTTCAATCGTGCGCACCCTTTGACAGCCTGGCAAGGCTTATGCGCAACGTATCCATGCCAGACCTCGAAAAACTTATGCTTTCGGCATTGCCAGCAGCGCCTTCAGGCTGGCCAGCCTTTCTTTCGGACTCAGGATTTCGGTTTCCTTCGGCGGGGCGTCGCCGACGTCCAGCGCCATTTCCTTGATGAAGCGCGAGGGCTCGCAATGCACCAGCTCGCCGGCGCGCTTGCGCTTCTTGCACCAGCTCAGGCGCAAGGTACGCTGGGCGCGCGTAATGCCCACGTACATCAGGCGCCGCTCTTCCTGGATGCGCGCGGCCATGACTTCCACCGGCGCGTCCGGGTCGCCCTTGTGCGGCAGGATGCCCTCTTCCACCCCGACCAGGAACACGTGCGGGTATTCCAGGCCCTTGGAGGCGTGCAGGGTCGACATGCGCACCGCATCCTGTTCCTCGTCCTGGCCCTCGAGCATCGACATCAGGGCCACCATCTGGGTCAGCTCGAGCAGGTTCTTTTCCTCGCCGTCGCGGTCGCGCCCGCCACGGCCGCGCTCCTTGAGCCAGTTCGTGAACTCGAGCACGTTCTGCCACTTGGCCTGGGCCGCGCGGTCGTCGAAGTTCTCGTATAAATAGTGCTCGTAGTTCATCTCCTTCATCATGTCATCGAGCACCTCGGCGGCGTTGTCGCCGCTGCCCGAGGGGCCGGGCCGGGTGGCGCGGTCTTCCAGCTCCAGCAGGAAGCGGCAGAAGTCGCGCAGCGGCGCCAGCTGGCGCTCGGCCAGCTTGGCCTCCAGGCCGCCCTTGCGCGCCGCCTCGAACAGCGAGCAGTTCCACTGCTTGGAGAATTCGCCCAGGGTCTCGAGCGTGGCCATGCCGACCCCACGCTTCGGCGTGGTGACGGCGCGGATGAAGGCCGGGTCATCGTCCTGGTTCGCGATCAGGCGCAGGTAGGCGATGATGTCCTTGATCTCGGCCTTGTCGAAGAAGCTCTGGCCGCCCGACATGGTGTAGGGGATGCGCTCCTTGCGCAGGGCTTGCTCGATCACGCGCGCCTGGTGGTTGCCGCGGTACAAGATCGCGTAGTCGGTCCACTTGTTCTTGCGCTGGAAGTGGTCGGCCGAGATCATGATGGCGATCTGCTCGGCCTCCTGCTCGTCGCTCTGCATGCCCAACACCTCGATCGGCTCGCCCAGGCCGTGTTCGGACCACAGCGACTTCTCGAACAGCTTCGGGTTGTTGCCGATGACGGCGTTGGCCGCCTGCAGGATGCGGGTGGTCGAGCGGTAGTTCTGCTCCAGCTTGATCACGCGCAGGTCGGGGAAGTCGGTCTGCAGGGTTTTCAAGTTTTCCACCGATGCGCCGCGCCAGGCGTAGATCGCCTGGTCGTCGTCGCCCACCGCCGTGAACATCGGCTTTTTACCGAGGCCCGTGACCAGCAGTTTCACCAGTTCGTACTGGCAGGTATTGGTGTCCTGGTACTCGTCCATGAGCAGGTAGCGCAGGCGGCGCTGCCAGCGGTCGCGGATCGGTTCGTTGTTGCGGAACAGCTCCACCGGCAGGCGGATCAGGTCGTCGAAGTCGACCGCCTGGTAGGCCTGCAAGGTGGCCAGGTAGCTACGGTAGACGCGCGCCGACATCGCCTCGTCTTCATCCTTCGCATTGCGGATCGCGTCTTCCGGATCGACCAGGCCGTTCTTCCAGAGCGAGATCGCGTTCTGGATGCGGCGGATTTCCTGCTTGTCGGTGGTCAACGCCAGGTCGGACACGACGGTGTAGCAATCGTCGCTGTCCATGATCGAGAACTTGTCCTTGAGGCCGACGCCGGCCGCTTCCTGCCGCAGGATCTTGACCCCGAGCGAGTGGAAGGTGGAGACGGTCAGCTGCTTGGCCTGCTTGGGCTGCTTGAGCAGCTTGGCGATACGCTCCTGCATCTCGAGCGCCGCCTTGTTGGTAAAAGTGAGGGCGGCAATCGTGCGCGGGTCGTAGCCGCGGTCTTCGATCATGTAGGCGATCTTCTGCGTAATGACACGTGTCTTGCCCGAGCCGGCGCCGGCCAGCACCAGGGATGGGCCGTCGAGATAGAGCACGGCTTCGCTCTGCGGCCCGTTGAGGCCGAATTTGGGTGCGTTGGACATGGGAAAGATTTCTGCAGAATGGCCGGGTATTGTAAGGCTGAGTCGACCGGCGCGTTAAAATGAATCCATGAAAAAATTGCTTGTCATCTTGTTTGCAACATTGCTCAGCCTGCCGGCAAGCGCCGCACCGCTGCTCGTCGCTGCCGCCAGCGACCTGGCGTATTGCATCGATGAGCTGGCGGCGGCCTTCCGCCAGCAAGCGCCGGAAGCCGAGCTCAGGATTTCCACCGGCGCCTCCGGCAATTTCTTCGCCCAGATCCGGAATGGCGCGCCCTTCCAGGTGTTCCTGTCGGCCGACATGATGTACCCGACCCAGTTGGCCAGGCTGGGCGCCGCCGACGGCGCCAGCCTGCGCCCGTATGCGCTCGGCCGTATCGTGCTGTGGACGCTGGACGCCCGGGTTGACGTCAGCCAGGGCCTGAACGTCTTGCGCGATCCGCGCATGATGCAGACAATCAGCCGCATCGCGATCGCCAACCCGGACACCGCCCCCTACGGCCGCGCGGCCAAGGCGGTGCTCGAGCGCGACCGCTTGTGGGAAGCGGTACAGCCGCGCCTGGTCATCGGCGAGAACATCGCGCAGGCGGCCCAGTTCGTCCAGACCGGCAATGCGCAGGTGGGCATCGTCTCGCTGGCCACGGTGCGTTCCCCGAAGTTGGCCGGGGTCGGGCGTTACCACCTGATCAGCGACGCCGGGCTGCCCCCGATCGAACAGGGCGCCATCGTCACCCGCGCGGGCGCCGGCCAGCCGCTGGCGGCGCGCTTCGTGCGCTTCCTGGGTTCGCCGGCGGCGCGCGCCATCCTTGCGCGCCACGGCTTCGGCCTGCCGCCAGCCGGCAACTGAGATGACCGAACTGTCGGTGTCGGGCTTCGCCTTTCCGCCCGAGCTTTGGGCCGCGCTCGGCCTGACCCTGCGGCTGTCGCTGGTGACCGCGCTGGTGCTCCTGGGGATCGCCATCCCGCTGGCCAACTGGCTCAACACCAGCCGGATGCGCGGCATCCTGTTCATCGAAACCCTGGTCAGCCTGCCGATCGTGCTGCCGCCAACCGTGATCGGTTTCTACCTCTTGATGCTGATGGCGCCGCAGCAGCCGCTGGGCGCGGCCTGGCTGTCGGTATTCGGCCATCCGCTGCCATTTTCGTTTGCCGGACTGGTGGCCGGCTCGGTGATCTACAGCCTGCCGTTCGCGGTGCAGCCGATCCAGTCGGCCTTCCGCAACGTCAGCCGCGACCTGGTGCAGTCGGCGCTGGCCCTGGGCCTGACCCGGCGCCAGGCCTTCTTCTCGATCGTGCTGCCGCTCTCGCGCAACGGCATCCTCACCGGCCTGTCGCTCAGCTTCGCCCACACGATGGGCGAGTTCGGCGTGGTGCTCATGCTGGGCGGGAATATCCCGGGCCAGACCCGGGTGGCCTCGATCGCGCTCTACGACGAGGCCCAGAAACTCAACTACGCGGCGGCGCACGCCTACGCGCTGGTGCTGCTGGCGATCTCGTTCGCGATCCTGGTGGCGATCGCGTTCTTCCAGCGCAAGCAGCATGCGCTCTATATTGGCAACAACTGAACACCGGGGCGACGCCGCGCTGTCCGATCGGGTAACATCACGCCCTTGTGGCGCCGTGCGCCAGGGCTTTTTTGGACTGCCTCATGAAATTCGAACATCTCATCCAGATCAACGATCCCCTCAACCCGCTGATCGACACCATCTCGATCGAACAGCTGTGGCGCGGCCTGGTGCTGCGCGCCGAGTCGCCGACCATGTTCGTGCCGCACCTGGACGAATGCACGATCGGCGAACGCACCAGCGGCAGCTTCCAGCGCCGCCTGCGCTACGGCGACCTGGTGGTCGACGATGTCGTGCATATGACCCCGCTGAAGGAAGTGCGCTACGAAGTGCCGGCCCAGGGCGAGATCGCGGCCTCGAGCCTGCGCATGATCATCGAAGCGCCGGGCGATGCCGTCCTGCTGCTGCGTTTCTGCTACGACGACGGCCAGGGCGAGCACACCGACCCGGCCAACGCCATGTACGACGACTTCAAGCGCTCGGCCTACCAGGAAGCCGACATCGACACCGTGCGCATCCTGCGCCAGCTGGCCGGCGAGGGCAAGCTGGATGCCAGCTATTTGAATTGACGTGAATTTGTAGGGTGGGCGGGTCTCCCGCCCACGCGTTCAAACAGTCGTTGATGCGTGGAGCGGCAACGATGTTCCAACACCGGCTGAACGCGTGGGCGGCGAAGCCGCCCACGCTACGGTAACTCGCGTCGCTTACGTCCCCGGCTCGGTATCGGCCGCGACGATTTCGCTCTCGCCCTTGGTCAGGGAATGCGCCAGGTCGCGCAGCGCGGTGCGCACGCCCTCTTCGATGACCGGGTGGTAGAAGGGCATCTCCAGCATCTGGTCCACCGTCATGCGCATCTGGCAGGCCCAGGCCAGCGTGTGCGCCAGGTGCTCGCCGCGCGGCGCGATCATCTCGGCGCCCAGGAAACGGCGCGAGCCATATTCCGCATACACGCGCAGCATGCCCTGGTTCTGCAACATCACCCGGCTGCGGCCCTGGTTCGCAAAAGAAACCGCGCCGACCGCGAACTTGCGTTTGCCGCCTTCGCACAGGCTGCGGTAGTTCGCCCCCAGCGTGGCGATGTTCGGTTCGGTGAAGGCGACCGCGATCGGCGTGCGGCGCAGGCCGGGGCGCACGTCCGGGTAGCGGCCGGCGTTGTCGCCGGCGATCTTGCCGTGGTCGGCCGCGTCGTGCAGCAGCGGCCGCTCGTTGTTGGCGTCGCCGGCGATGAAGATGTGGCTGTTTCCGCACTGCATGGTGCGGGCATCGAAACGGGGGATGCCGTCCTCGCCGCGCTCCAGGCCGGTGTGCTCCAGCCCGATATCATGGACGTTCGGTGTGCGGCCGGCCGCCATCAGCACGAACTGGAAGCGTTCGGTCTTCTCCACACCCATGGCGTCGCTGACGGTGAGCGCCACTTCGTCCCCTTCCTCGCCGTTGACCTGTTCCGCGCCCACCACCTTCGACTGGAACTGGATGTCGAGTTCTTCCGCCAGCACACGGGTGGCGCTGTGCAGCACTTCCGGGTCGCTCAGGTGGGCGATGCTGCCGCCGCGCGCGAAGAATTTCACGCGCACGCCCAGGCGATGCAGGGCCTGGCCCAGCTCCAGGCCGATCACGCCGGTGCCGATCACGGCCACCGAGCGCGGCAGGTCGTCCCAATAAAACACGTCGTCGCTGGTGACGATGCCCGCGCCGGCGTTCTCCAGCGCCGGCAGGCGCAGCGGCGTCGAACCGGTGGCGATCACGACGCGTCCGGCGCTGATCTCGGTGTGCTCGTCGACCATGAGCGTGTGCGGGCCGGTGAAGCGCGCATGGCCGCGCAGCTTGTCTTCCTCGGGGTAGGCGTCGACGCCTTCCAGCACGAAGCCGACGAAGCGGTCGCGCTCGCGCCGCACGCGCTCCATCACCGCGCGGCCGTCGATGCGGACCTCGCCCGCATGCACGCCGAAGGGCGCGCTGTGCTGCATCGTATGCGCCGCCTCGCTTGCCGCGATCAGGAGCTTGCTCGGCATGCAGCCGACCCGCGCGCAGGTGGTGCCGTAATGACTGCCTTCGATGACGACCACCCGCGCGCCCTGCGCCTTTGCCGCCCGATAAGCCGTCATGCCGGCAGTACCGGTACCGATGACGGCAACGTCCACGTCCAGTTTGTTCATGTTTTCTCCATGCCTTGTGCGGCGCATTGTATGTCGAACCCGATGCCGAAACGATACGCGATTTTCAGTCGTGCCGCCGGAAGCGGGCCAATGTGCCACCATGTGCGCGTTCGGATGGGGAGAGGCGATGCTGGAGACGCTCAAGGATCTGCTGAAGCCGCCGCCCGGCATGGCGTTCGACTTCAGCCAGCCGGCCGGCGAGCCGGCCCTGGCCCCGCGCGACGGCGTGGCCTGGCGGGTGTTCGCCAATCCGGTCGTCCTGTTCGTGGGCGGGGTAACGGCGGTGCTGCTCGAGCTCAGCGAGCCGTCGGTACGTTCGGGCGTGTGGGACCACGGCGGCTTCCAGCGCGATCCGGGCAAGCGCCTGCGGCGCACCGGGTTTGCCGCGATGATGACCGTCTACGGCCCGCGCTCGGCGGCGGAGAAGATGATTGCGCGGGTGGTGCGCATGCACGAGGGGGTAAGCGGATTCACGCCCGCCGGCCTGCCCTACCGCGCCAGCGATCCGCGCCTGCTCGACTGGGTGCAGGCAACGGCCAGCTTCGGCTTCAGCGAGGCATATCACCGTTATGTCCGCCCGCTGTCGGCGGCGGAAAAGGATGCCGCGTTCGCCGAAGGCGAAGCCGCCGCCCGGCTGTACGGCGCGAGCGGCGCCCCGCACTCATGGGCCGCCTGGGAGGCGCTGCTGGCCGCCACCGCGCCCGGCCTGGAGGGCTCGCCCATCCTGGCCGACTTCATGCGCATCGTCGGCGCGGCGCCGCTGCTGCCGGCGCCGCTGCGCGCCCTGCAAGGCCTGCTGGTGCGCGCCGCCGTGCACATCACCCCGGAACCGGTGCGTTCGCTGCCGCAACTGCGCGGACACGGCCTGCGCCCTGGAGAGGCGGCGCTGGTGCGGGCCCTGGCGCGCGCCAGCGCGCTGCTGCCGCTGGGCGACACCCCGCCGCTGCAGGCCGCCCGGCGGCTGGGCGCATCCGACGGCAAGCTCAGCGCGCCATCTGGTGCTCGATCCCGAAACTGAACTTCACCTGGACCAGCGTGTCTGCCGGCATGCCGCCGGGGTGCGGATAACGCTGCAGGGCGCGGTTGGCGACCGCGCTCAGCGCCGTCTCGAAACCGTCGCCGATCCTGCGCGTCTTGCGGTCGCGCAGCGTGTCGGCACTGACCCATCCGACCAGCTCGTACTCGCGCGCGTCGCCGCGCTGCAGCTCGATGCGCGGCACGCCCGCCAGGAAGCGCAGGGTCACGTCGCCGCCGATGCCGTGGGCGGCCGCCAGCTCGGGGTATTTCACCTCGGCCGCGATGGTGGACAGGACGCCGGCGACGTAGTTGCAGGCCGCCAGCCGCGCTGCCGGCCAGGCCTGCAAAGCCGCGACGAAGCGGTCGGGGTCGGCCCTGGCGTCTTGGGGCACCGCGCACCAGTTCAGCCTGAAGCCCGGCGTCTGCCAGGCCCACCAGAGGGCGGCCGCGACATCATGGCCGCTGGCCGGGTCGGCGTAGCCGGCCGCGATCCGCGCCGCCCCTTCCTTCTCGCCCGCTCCGTGCGCCTGGGCGTAGAAGCTCACCGCGCGCGCCCAGTCGCGCTTGACGCAGATGCCGTTCTCGTACATCGACCCGGCCAGCAGGACAACTTCGGGGTAGCCGTTTTTCAGGCCGCTCTTGAGCCGGTCCACGGCCTGGCCGCAGTCGCGTGCGGCGATGCTGCCGCGGATGCCGTCGACGGCCAGGGCCCCGGAACGGGTCCCGGCATGGGCGTTGGCTGCGGCGCCAAACAGGGCAAGCAACAGGGTGGCAATGGTGGACGGGCGCATGCTTGGCTCTCTCTCGTGGCAGGCGAACAGTCTAGCAGTGCGGATGGCGCCGAATTCTCTCCGATCGCCACCTGTGCTCAGATATCGAGCGGATCGACCTCGAGCGACCAGCGCACGCGCGACTTCATGGCGCGCAGGATCTCGACCCACTCGCGCAGGAACGCCTGCAGCGCCGGACGCGATGCGGACTCCACCAGCAACTGGGCGCGGTCGACGTTGTGCACGCGCGTCATCGTCATCGGAATCGGGTCGTTGATCATCACGGCGTCGGACGGCAGGCTGTCGCGCGCCGACTCCAGGAAGGCCACCGCGTTGGCCAGTTCGGGCGCCTCGGCGCGCAGCAAGGCCTGGTACATGAAGGGCGGCAGGCCGGCCTGGCGGCGTTCTTCCAGCAGGCTGCCGGCGAAGCGGTCGTAGTCGTGGCGCACGACGGCGCCGTACAGCGGGTGGCTGGGGTACCGGGTCTGGACCAGCACCTCGGACGCCGCGCCGGCGCGCCCGGCCCGCCCCGCCACCTGCATCAGCTGGGCGAACAGGCGCTCGCTGGCGCGGTAATCCTGCGAGAACAGCGCGGTATCCGGATTCAGGATGCCGACCAGGGTCAGTTTCTTGAAGTCGTGGCCCTTGGCGACCATTTGCGTGCCGACCAGGATGTCCACCTCGCCCCGGTGCACGCTGTCGAAGGCCGCCTGGGCACTGCCCTTCAGGCGGGTGGAATCGGCGTCGATGCGCAGGATGCGCGCCTCCGGGAACATCGCCGCCAGCCCTTCCTCGATGCGCTGGGTGCCGCGTCCGAGCGGCTGCAGGTCGACGTTGCCGCAGGTCGGGCAATGGCGCGGAATGCGCAGCTCCAGGCTGCAGTGGTGGCAGCGCAGCCGGTGCTCGGGGCGATGCAGCACCATGAAGGCGGTGCAGCGGGTGCAGTTGCTGATCCAGCCGCAGGCGTCGCAGCTGATCACCGGGGCGTAGCCGCGCCGGTTCAGGAACAGCAGCGACTGTTCGCCGCGGTCCAGGCGCTGACGCAGCGCCGCGATCAGGGTGCCGGTGAGGCCGTCCTTGGGGCGGTCGCGCTCGGTGTCGACCAGCTTCACGCTGGGCAGCACGGCGTCGCGCACGGCGCGCTCGCGCAGTTCCAGCTTGCGGTAGCGGCCGGAAGCGGCATGGTGCCAGCTCTCGAGCGAAGGCGTGGCCGAACCGAGCACGATCGGAATGCCCAGCTGGTGCGCGCGCCATACCGCCAGGTCGCGCGCCGAATAGCGCAGGCCTTCCTGCTGCTTGTACGAGGGGTCGTGCTCCTCGTCGATGACGATCAGGCGCAAGGAGGGCAGCGAAGACAGGATCGCCAGGCGCGTGCCCAGCACGATGCGCGCGCGGCCCTGGTGGGCGGCCAGCCAGTGCAGCATGCGCTCGCCCTCGGACAGGCTGCTGTGCAGGGTGGCCAGCATCACGCCGGGAAAGCGCGCGCGGATGTTCCCTTCCAGCTGCGGCGTCAGGTTAATCTCCGGCACCAGGATCAGGATCTGGGCATCGGCATCGCGCGCCAGCACCTGGGCGCAGGCCTGCAGGTACACCTCGGTCTTGCCGCTGCCGGTGACGCCGTACAGCAGCATCGGCGCGAAGCCCTGGGCGCCGCCGATGGCGCCCGCGGCCTCCTGCTGCGCCGGGTTCAGCACCGGCATGCCGGAAGGCGTGGGCTCATGCGGCGCGGTTTCCTTTGCCAGCTTTTTCAGCGCGCGATCGAGCGCCACGGTCTTGGGCACCCGCAGGTTCTTCGGCAGGCCCGGCAAGGCCACCTCGCCGAGCGGGCGCTGGTAGTAGTCGGCGGCGAAGCGCGCCAGCGCCAGCCAGCGCCCGGACAGCGGCGACAGCTGGCTGCGCACGGCGATGGCATCCTTCAGCTTGTCGAGCGGGACCTCGGTCTGCTGCTTGATGGCGACGATCAGGCCCACCACCTCGCGGCGTGCGAACGGCACCAGCACCAGCTGGCCCACCGCGGGTGCCTCGCCCGGCTGGCATTCCCAGCGGTAGTCGAAGCAGCTGTTGAGCGGTGTATCGAGCGCGACCTGGAGGAAGCAGTGTGCCAAATCAACCTTCCTTAATGAGGAGCGGCAGCAAGACCAGCGAGTGGTCAATAAGCTGTGGAAAACTTTGTGAATAGCGTGGTACTTGACCCCGTGCGAGGTTTACGTTAGATCAACTCGGCTCGCTCAATTCACTGAAACAACAAGAAATTATCTAACAAAATCAATTACTTGCAAACCAAGAGTTATCCCTGTTAACAAACTGGGCTGGAATCGGCTTGCTGTGCATAACTGCACATGTGCATTGGGAAAACGCGTTGCGGTGCACCAGAATCTTCAGACCTTACTTGAAGAGTTGGGCTAAGTCCGCGTAAACCAAGCACTTTTCACAACTTACCGATCATCCTGTTGATAACTTTGTGAACAATGGACAAAAGGCCGGGACAATTTACCTGCAAACCTGGCTGCCTACTGTGTATACCTACAGTTCGCGATGAAAAAAACGCTTAAGAATCATTGATTTACGTATTTTCATGCCAGGCAAAGATGTCCACAGGAATAATTTTGTGGTTTGACGAACTTGTGAACAAGTGTGATTTTGCTGTGGCAATGCGATCGGCCCGGCGCGGGCCGATCGCCAGGCCATCCGGCGGCCCTCAGGCGGCGCGCTGCCGGCGGCTGAAGCTGTGTACAGCCTCGACCATGGCCGTCACCGACTCCGGTGGGGTGAACTGGGAGATGCCGTGGCCCAGGTTGAACACGTGGCCATGGCCGGCTGCCGGTGTGCCGTAAGCCGCGAGCGAACGCTCGACTTCGGCGCGGATCTGCTCCGGCTCGGCGAACAGGATGGCGGGGTCGAGGTTGCCCTGCAAGGCGACGCGGTCGCCCACCAGCGCGCGCGCCTTGCCCAGGTTGACAGTCCAGTCCAGGCCCAGCGCATCGGCGCCGATGTCCGCCATCTCGTCCAGCCACAGGCCGCCGCCCTTGGTGAACACGATTGCCGGGATGCGCACGCCATCTTTCTCGCGCTGCAACTGGCCCAGCACCTGGCGCATGTAGTTCAGCGAGAATTCCTGGTAGGCGCCGTCGGCCAGCGCGCCGCCCCAGGAATCGAAGATCATCACGGCCTGTGCGCCGGCGTCGATCTGGGCGTTCAGGTACTGGCTTACCGCGCGCGCGTTGACGTCCAGGATGTGGTGCATCAGGTCGGGGCGCGCATACAGCATCTTCTTGATGGTATGGAATTCGCGCGAACCGCCGCCCTCGACCATGTAGCAGGCCAGGGTCCACGGGCTGCCCGAGAAGCCGATCAGGGGCACGCGGCCGTTGATCGCGGTGCGGATCTGGGTCACCGCCTTGAAGACATAGTCGAGCGACGCCATATCCGGTACTTCCAGGGCGCGCACCTCGGCTTCGGTGCGCAGCGGACGCTCGAACTTCGGTCCTTCGCCGTCGGCGAAGTACAGGCCCAGGCCCATCGCATCCGGCACGGTCAGGATGTCCGAGAACAGGATCGAGGCATCCAGCGGATAGCGGTCGAGCGGCTGCAGCGTGACCTCGGTGGCGAAGTCCGGATTCTTTGCCAGCCCCAGGAAGGAACCGGCCTGCTTGCGCGTGGCGCGGTATTCCGGCAGGTAGCGGCCCGCCTGGCGCATCAGCCACACCGGGGTGTAGTCAGTCGGCTGGCGCAGCAGCGCACGCAGGAAGGTGTCGTTCTGGAGCGGGGCAAATTGTGGCATGGCTGACAATGAAAGCGGAGGGAAAACCTCTATTATCGCATCCTTGCCCCCCCACTTATAATGCGTTTTTCGCGCGAGGAAAGAAGCAGCCATGACCAAACAGCAAGCACCCTGCGGCACCTGGACGTCTCCGATCAGCGCATCCACCGTGGCGGCAGGCGCCACGCCGCTGGCTTCGATCATGCTCGACGGCAGCGATCTGTACTGGCTGGAGGGCCGCGCCAGCGAGGCCGGGCGTTCGACGCTGGTGAGCGCCCGGGGCGAACTGACGCCGGCGCCGTTCAACGTGCGCAGCAAGGTGCACGAATACGGCGGCGGCGCCTACACGGTGAGCGGCGGCGTGGCATGGTTTTCCAACCATGCCGACAGCCGCCTGTATCGGGTCGAGCCCGGCGCCCGGCCGGTGCCGCTCACGGCCGCCGACAACCGGCACCGCTACGCCGACTTCGTGGTCGACGCGCCGCGCCGACGCCTGATTTCGGTGCGCGAAGACCATTCGGCGGGCGGCCACTACCCCGACAACACGATCGCCGCCATCGGTGTCGACGGCAGCGAGACGGTGCTAGTGGACGGCAACGACTTCTATGCCGCGCCGCGCATGTCCCCCGACGGCCGCCAGCTCGCCTGGCTGTGCTGGGACCATCCGCGCATGCCCTGGGAAGGCACCGAGCTGTGGCTGGCCGATATCGCCGACGACGGCACTTTGCTCAATGGCCGGCTGGTGGCGGGCGGACCGCAGGAATCGGTCAGCCAGCCGGAATGGTCCCCTGGCGGCGTGCTGCACTTCGTGTCCGACCGCAGCGGCTGGTGGAACCTGTACCGTTTCGAGCACGGCGTGGTGCAGGCGCTATGCCCGCGCGAGGCGGAGTTCGGCGGCCCGCTGTGGACCTTCGGCGGCTCGCTGTACGGTTTTGCATCGGGCGACGAGATCGTCTGCGCCTATATCGAGGGCGGCGTCAGCAAGCTGGCGCGCCTGCGCGACGGCCGCCTGGTCGACGTGGCCACGCCCTATGAAGAAATCCGCGAACTGCGCGTGAACGGGCACACGGTCGCGCTGCTGGGCGGGGCGCCGACGATTGCGCTCGAGCTGGCGCGGATCGAACTCGACCCGCATCTCGACCCGCATCTCGACCAGGATCTCGACCAGGATCTCGACGGCGGCCGGCACCAGGTGCTGGCGCGCTCGATCGCGCAGCTGCCGCCGGTCGGCTACCTGGCGGTGCCGCGTTCGATCAGCTACCCGAGCGCCAGCGGCCGTAGCGCCTACGCCTTCCACTATCCGCCGACGAATGCCGATTTCGCGCCGGCCGCAGGCGAACTGCCGCCCCTGATCGTCATCGGCCACGGCGGCCCGACCGGCATGGCGGCCAGCACCCTGAAGCTGGCGACCCAGTTCTGGACCAGCCGCGGCTTCGCCGTGCTGGACGTGAACTACGGCGGCAGCACCGGCTTCGGCCGCGCCTACCGCGACCTGCTCAAGGGCCAGTGGGGCGTGGTCGACGTGGAAGACTGCGTGGCCGGCGCGCGCCACCTGGCCGAGCAGGGCCTGGCCGACCCCGCGCGCCTGTTGGTGCGCGGTAGCAGCGCCGGCGGCCTGACGACCCTGTCCGCCCTCGCCTTCCACGACGTGTTCAAGGCCGGCGCCTGCTACTACGGCGTGTCGGACCTGGCCGGCCTGGACGCCGATTCGCACAAGTTCGAGTCGCACTACAACCAGTACCTGATCGCACCGCCCGAACGCGCCGAACAGGTCTACCGCGAGCGTTCGCCGATCCACCACACCGACAAACTGAAGCGTCCGATGATCTTCTTCCAGGGCCTGGACGACATGGTGGTGCCGCCGCAGCAGTCCGAGACCATGGTCGAGGCGCTGCGTGCACGCGGGGTGCCGGTGGCCTACATCACCCTGGAAGGTGAAGGCCATGGCTTCCGCAAGGCCGAGAGCGTGATAACAACGCTCGAAGCGGAACTGGCGTTCTACCTGCGCGTGTTCGGCATCCCGGTGCCGGCCGGCCTGCCCGAGGTGGAGATCGAGAACCTGCCGGCTGCATGAGTTTTCACGATCTCGATTCCGGCGAGCAGGCGATCCTGTCCCTGCTCGCCCTCAGCGGCGAGCCGATGGGCCGCCAGCGCATCCTCGAACACCTGATGGCCGCCGGCCTGCCGTTGCCGTCCGAGCAGTGGGCGGCCGAGCTGGCGCAGCTGCGCGAACTGGGCTTGACCATCGATGCCGGCGAGCGCGGCGCCGCCATCGCGCCCGGCGCCGTGTGGCCGGCCATGGCACATGCGCTTTCCAGCGAGCTGTTCACGGCCCTGCGCGCGGCCTACGAACACGTCACGCCGCTGCGCCGCGACTGGCAAGGCACGCCCGTCCTGCGCAGCTACCGCCAGGGACTGGCCCTGCTGCGCATGGCGCTGCTGGCCGGCGAGAACGGCAGCGCGGTCACGCCCCTGCTGGCGGCCTGCCTGCGCTGCCACGAAGCGTCCTACCTGCATCCGCTGGTCGAGGTCTGCGCCCGCCCGTTCGAACCAGGCCTGATCGAGCGCATCGATCCGTCGCTGCGCGACGGCGTGCTGGCGGTGCTGGTCCAGCATGCACAGCGCGAACCCGCGCTGGCGCCCGCGCTCCGCGCGGCCGCCGAAACGTATGCGGCCCAGGGCGACCCGTCGATCGCGCTGCGCATCGCCCTGGGCGAACACTTGATCCTGTGCGGCCGCCTGGACCAGGCCGCGGCGCTGCTGCAGGACGTCGATGATGCGGCGGGGCTGTTCCTGCGCCATGTGATCGCCCTGCTGCGCGACGATACCGACCTTGCCCTGCCCGGCATCGAGGCGGCGCTCAAGCAGCTGCGCCGCGAGACCGGCAAGCGCAAGGCGATTTTCGACGGCATCGGCGCCCACCTCACCCTGACCGCCCTGCTGCGCAGCAAGCAGCCGCCGCAGCTGAAACTGGCCGACGCCTGGCTCGACATCGCCACCCGCGCGGTGCAGCGGCCGGAGACGGCGGTCGTGTTTCAGCTCAGCATGCTGCAGGAGATCCGGCGCGGCACCGTGGACACCGGGGTGCTGGCCTCGCGCAGCTGGGAGATGGCGCTCGAGCCTTTTACGTTCCGCGCGCTGATGCACCACTGGCTCGGCCTGTCGCAATTGCAGGGCAAGCGCAAGGACATCGAGGACATGCTGGCGCTGTCCGAAGGCGCCGGCTTCGACCTGCTGTCGGCGCAGCTGGCCGGGCTGCTGGGCCAGATGGGCGGTCCGGGCGCCGTCGCTTACGAGGTGCGCGCGGGTGAACTGCGCCGCGCGCACGGTTTCACCGACCTGACCCACTGGTTCGAGCGCGAGGAGCCCTGGGAGCGCCAGCTCAACGCCCTGATCAACCTGCAGCCGGCCCTCAACACCGAGGTGGTGCGCGAATCGCGCCTGGTGTGGATGATCCGCTACGACGAGCACATGGGCGTGCGCGAGCTGGAGCCACGCGAGCAGAAACGCGACGCCCAGGGCGGCTGGAGCCGCGGCCGCGCCCTCGGCCTGAAGCGCCTGGCGGAAGAAGCCCAGACCCTCGACTTCCTCACCGCCCAGGACCTGCAGGCCGTCGCCAGCATCGCCGGCCGGCGTTACTACGGCAGCACCGGCATCCGTTTCGAGTTCGAACGGGACAAGGCCGTGGCTGCGCTGGTCGGCCATCCGCTGCTGTTCTGGATGGACTCGCCCGGCACCCGGGTCGAACTGCTGCCGGGCGAGCCCGAGCTGCACGTGAAGGCGCGCGGCGGCAAGGTCACGATCTCGCTGCATCCGGCGCCGGGCGAGCAGGACGGCGAGGTGATCGTCACCCGCGAGACGCCGACGCGCCTGCGCCTGGTGAGCGTCAAGGAAGAACACCGCCGCATCGCCGCCATCGTCGGCGACGGCCTGGAAGTGCCGGTGGAGGCCGAGCGGCGCGTGCTGCGCGCCATCAGCGCGATCTCCTCGATCGTCACGGTGCAGTCGGACATCGGCGCCAGCCCGGGCGACATCGAACAGGTGGCGGCCGACCCGCGCCTGCACCTGCACTTGCGCCCCTACCAGCAGGGCCTGAGCATGCAGGTGCTGGTGCGCCCGCTGGAAGGCGGCGCCTGCTATACGCCCGGCGCCGGCGCGGAAAGCGTGATCGCCGACGTCAACGGCGTGCGCCTTGAAGCCCGGCGCGACCTGAACGCCGAGCGCGAGGCCGAGCGCCAGCTGGTGGGCGCCTGCCACGCGCTCGAACACGGAGAGCTCGAGCATGGCGAATGGCTGCTGGGCCAGCCCCTGCTGTGCCTGGAGCTGGTGGACGAACTGCGCAGCCTCGACCCGGACAAGGTCGTGGTGGCATGGCCGGAAGGCGAAAAGTTCCGCGTAACCAAGCGCGCGAACGCGAAGTCGGTGCGCATCCAGATCCGGCGCGACCGCGACTGGTTCGCGGCCAGCGGCGACATCGTCGTGGACGAACAGCGCGTGCTCGACCTGCGTTCGCTGCTCGAACGTGTACGCGAAGGCAAGAGCCGCTTCGTGGCGCTGGGCGACGACGAATACCTGGCCCTGAGCGACGAGCTGCACCGCCGCCTGATGGAGCTGGCCGATTACGGCAGCATCCACGGCGACGAGCTGCGCATGCATCCGCTGGCCAGCTTCGCGCTGGCGGAGCTGGCGCAAGATGTGAGCAATGCGGCCGGCAGCGTGGAAAGCGATGCGGCCTGGCGCCGGCACTTGCGGCGCATCGCCGAGAGCGAAGCCTTTACGCCCGCGCTGCCTTCGACCCTGCAGGCCGAACTGCGCGACTACCAGCGCGAAGGCTTCGAATGGCTGGGGCGCCTGGCCCACTGGGGCGTGGGCGCCTGCCTGGCGGACGACATGGGGCTCGGTAAAACGCTGCAGGCCCTTGCCCTGCTGCTCACCCGCGCGCCCGACGGCCCGGCGCTGGTGGTGGCGCCGACCTCGGTCTGCCTGAACTGGATCGCCGAAGCCCAGCGCTTCGCGCCAACCCTGAACTTGACGCTGTTCGGTCCGGGCGAGCGCGCCGCGCTGCTGGAGCAGGCCGGTCCCTTCGACGTGGTGGTGGCCAGCTACGGCCTGCTGCAACAGGAAGCGCCGCTGTTCGCGAAGAAGCCATGGCACAGCATCGTGCTGGACGAGGCCCAGGCCATCAAGAACATGCACACCAAGCGCTCGCAGGCCGTGATGGCGCTGCGGGGGGAGTTCCGCATGGCGGCCACCGGCACGCCGCTGGAAAACCACCTGGGCGAACTGTGGAACCTGTTCAGGTTCATCAACCCGGGCCTGCTGGGCAGCGCCGACCAGTTCCAGCTGCGCTTTGCCGGCCCCATCGAAAAAGCACAACAGGGCGGGAAAGACCGGCGCGCCGAAGCCGGCGCCAGGAACCGCCTGCGCCGCCTGACGCAACCCTTCATCCTGCGCCGCACCAAGGCCCAGGTCTTGACCGAGCTGCCGCCGCGCACCGAGATCGTGGTGCCGGTCGAACTCACCCAGGAAGAAAGCGCGCTGTACGAGTCGCTGCGCCGCGACGCGCTCGACAAGCTGGCCGCACTGGAGGCACCGGAGAGCCAGAAGTCGATCGAGATCCTGGCCGAGATGATGCGGCTGCGCCGCGCCGTCTGCAATCCGGAACTGGTGGCGCCCGGCGCCGGCATCGCCAGCAGCAAGCTGATCGCGTTCGCGCGCCTGGTCGACGACCTGCTGGAGAACCGCCACAAGGTGCTGGTGTTCAGCCAGTTCGTCGACCACCTGAGCCTGATCCGCAAGTACCTCGACGGCAAGCACATCCCCTACCAGTACCTCGACGGCGCCACCCCGATGCAGGAACGCAAGCGCCGCGTCGACGCCTTCCAGGCCGGCGAGGGCGAGCTGTTCCTGATCAGCCTGAAGGCGGGGGGCGTCGGCATCAACCTGACCGCGGCCGACTACGTGATCCACATGGACCCGTGGTGGAACCCGGCGGTGGAAGACCAGGCCTCGGATCGCGCCCACCGCATGGGCCAGCAGCGGCCGGTGACGATCTACCGGCTGGTGGCGCGCGGCACCATCGAAGAAGGCATCGTCGAGCTGCACCACCGCAAGCGCGACCTGGCCGACAGCCTGCTCGAAGGAACCGAGGTCGCGGCGCGCATGTCGCCGGGCGAGATGCTGGCCATGTTGAAGCAGGGGCTGAGCCTGTCGTAGGGTGGCCGGCGGCCACCGCCCTGCACCGGCAGATACGCCGTTCGGGCGCAGTTATTTGCGCGCTTGATTGCGCAGTTAATTAATCAACCACGCCGGCCGCGCCCACGTGTCGGAATGTTTCAAGCGCCCGCAAGCGGCCTGAATAATGCTACTCTTCCGTGCTTTCCGCCTCGCGCTTGCCGCGCGGGTGAGCGCCGACCTTTATATTTGCAGGGTTCGAACAGAATGATGAAAACCAAGATCGCGCTGGCAGTCCTGCTGGCGAGTTTCGCGCTGGCGCCGGCCAGCGCCAAGCCCACCAAGTCCACCAAGGGCAAGGCAAAAGCCGCCAAGGTGGTCAAGTCGAAAACCAAGAAAGTGAAGGCCCCGGTCCGCAAGAAGGCGGTGGCCGCTGCGGCGCCACGGGCGTCCGAAATGCGCCTCGACCGTCGCTTCGATTCCATGAGCATGCAGTACCTGACCGCCCTGTGGCGCGTCGATCCGGAAGGCGGCATCTACGTCGGCAAGTTCGACCAGGCCGCCAACCTGACCATCCCGGACGCGGCCACCCGCGCCAGGAAGCTGGCCTTTGCCAACGAGTGGCTGGCCAAGTTCAACAAGCTCAATACCAGGCAGTTGTCGGCGCGTCAGCGCACCGACCTGGCCCTGCTGGTGAACAAGCTGGAGAAAGACCGCTGGAACCTGACGACCTGGCGCGAGTACGAGTGGAACCCGGCGCTGTACAACATCGCCCAGCCGCTCGACCTGATTCTGAACACCGAATACGCCGCCACCCCGCAGCGCCTGCGCACCATCCTCAAGCGCCTGGCCGGCGTGCCGGCCTTCTACGAGGCGGCGCAGGCCTCGATCGTCAACCCGACCCGCGAGCACACCCAGCTCGCCATCGCGCAGGCGCCGGGCACCATCGCGGTGCTGGCCGACCTGGGCAAGGCGGCGCAGGAGTCGATCCTGACCCCGCAGGAAAAGGCGATCTTTGCGCTACGCGTCGCCAATGCCGGTACCGCGGTGCTGGGCTACGTCGACTTCCTGAGCGCGCTCGACAAGAAAGCCGCGGACGGCAGCGTCAAGCCGCGTCCGTTCCGCGCCGGGAAGGAACTGTACGAGCAGAAGTTCGCGCTCGAGATCCAGTCCTCCAGCAGCGCCGAGCAGACCTTCCGCAAGGCCCTGGCCACCCGCGAAGAGCTGCTCGCCCGCATGGACGCCATCTCGGACGAACTGTGGCCGCGCTACCTGGCAGGCGTGGCCAAGCCGCGCGACCGCTTCCAGAAGATCGGCATGATGATCGACAAGCTGTCCGAGCGCCACGTCGCGCGCGAGAACTTCCTGCCCGAGATCCGCCGCCAGATCCCGGCGCTGCACAAGTTCGTCACCGAGAAAAACCTGCTCACGCTGGACGCCGACAAGCCGCTCGAAGTGCGCGAGACCCCGATGTACCAGCGCGGCGTGGCCGGCGCCAGCATCGACGCCCCGGGTCCCTACCGTCCCAAGGACAAGACGTATTACAACGTCACCCCGCTCGACAGCCTGCCCCCGGCACAGGCCGAGAGCAGCCTGCGCGAGTACAACGAATGGATCCTGCAGATCCTGAACATCCACGAAGCCATCCCCGGCCACTATGCGCAGCTGGTGTATGCGAACCGCTCGCCCTCGCTGGTGAAATCCCTGTTCGGGAACGGCGCCATGGTCGAGGGCTGGGCCGTGTACGGCGAGCGCATGATGCTGGAGAACGGCTACGGCGACAACGCGCCCGAGATGTGGCTGATGTACTCGAAGTGGAACCTGCGCAGCGTGACCAACACCATCCTCGACTATGGCGTCCACGTGCTCGGCATGCAGCAGCCCGAAGCGATCGACCTGCTGGTGCGCCAGGCCTTCCAGACGCGCCAGGAAGCCGACGAGAAGTGGCGCCGGGTGCAGCTCACTTCGGTGCAGCTGACCAGCTACTACAGCGGCTACGAGCAGATCATGGCACTGCGCGAGCGCCGCAAGCAGCAGCTCGGCGAACGCTTCGACCTGAAGGAATTCCATGACCAGTTCCTCAGCTACGGCAATGCGCCGGTAAAAATGATCGCTGAGCTGATGCAGTAACAATGCATTGATTTTGCACAGGAAACCACCTGTGCAAAAGCGCACAAGCGGCGTGCTCGCGCGCTCGCTTGTGTGCAATGTCTCCGGGGCTAGAATGGGTGCAAACCCATACAACATGCCGGAGACCTTCATGACTTCCCTTCCCGCGCCGGCGTCCTAGCGACGCGTCCCGCCAGTCTTTCTCTTCCGGTTCCTCCCGTTTCACCGATCTCCGGTGGTGGCCTCGGCGTGCCCCGTCACGTCCGTGCCCCCACCGGCCCCGTAGTGCTGACAACAACAGAACGGAGATTTTCATGGCATTGACCTTCCAACGGGCCGCGCTTGCCGCCTGCATGGCGCTGGCCGCCGCCGGGCCGGCGTCCGCCCAACTCCAGGCCGGACCCGGCGCCTGGAGCGCCAACCAGACCTGGGCCACCGACACCACCAATGGCGGCGCCCTCACCGGCTACTACTACTGGCCGGCGACCGCACCTCTACTTGCCGGCAAGCGCGCGCTGGTGCTGGTGCTGCACGGCTGCGCCCAGACCGCCGCCAACGACGTCATCGCCAGCACGGGCGACGCCGGCTACAACTGGAAGGCGGCCGCCGACCAGTACGGCGCCGTGATCCTGGCGCCCAACGCCACCGGCAACCTGTACGGCGCCCACTGCTGGGACTGGGCCGCCACCAACCGCAGCCGCAGCTACGGACACAACGCGGTGCTGCTGGACCTGATCAACCGTTTTGTGAGCAACCCGCAGTATGCGATCGACCCGAAGCAGGTCTACGTCACCGGCCTGTCCTCGGGCGGCGCCAAGACCATGGTGATGGGCTGCGTGGCGCCCGACATCTTCGCCGGCATCGGCATCAACGCCGGGCCGGCGCCGACCGTATCGACCTCGCAGATCTCGATGGTCCCGTCGGGCACCACCTCGACCAGCGTGGCCAACAGCTGCACCAGCTGGGCCGGCGCCAGCGCCAGCCACTTCGCGAACCAGGTCGCGGGCGTGGTCTGGGGCACCAACGACTACACCGTGGCGCAAGCCTACGGCCCGCTCAACGCGGCGGCCATGCGCCATGTCTACGGCGGCAGCTACACCAAGGGCGCAACCAGCGCGGTGCCGACCGGCGGCAGCAACGTGCCCCACCTCGACGCCAACGGCAAGCCGCGCACCTCGGAGATGACGGTCACCGGCATGGGTCATGCCTGGCCGGCCGGCGCCGGTGGCCAGAACAGCAACTACGTCGATGCGACCAAGGTCAACTACCCGGCCTTCGTGATGGACTTCTGGTTCAAGAACAATTTGCGGGTGGCGCGTGCGGCGCCGCCGAGCATGAGCTCATGCAGCGCCGGCGTCTCCGGCTCGACGATCACCGTGAACGGCGCCGCCACCGACACGGCGGGCGCGATCAGCAGCTATCGCGTGGTGCTCAGCGGCCCGACCCCGGTGGATGACAGCGCCGCCGGCAGCGGCGCCAGCTTCAGCAAGGCCTACGCGGCACGCGCCGACGGTTATTATTCCGGCACGGTCACCGCGACCAACAACGCGACCGGGCTGAGCTCCAGCGCCTGCAGCATTCCGCAGTTCCTGGTCGGGTCCGCGCCCGCGCTACTTGCGCCGGCCGGCCTGGCGGTCGGCGCCCGCACCGCCAGCAGCATCGCCCTGAGCTGGAACGCGTCGAGCGGCGCCACCGGCTACAACGTCTACCGCAACGGTAGCAAGGTAAACGGCACGCCGCTGACGAGCATGGGCTACCTTGACGCCGGCCTGGCGGCATCGACCAGCTACACCTACCAGGTATCCAGCACCGGCAACGGCGTGGAGAGCGCGAAGTCGGCCGGCGTGACCGGCAGCACCACCTCGGGCTTCGTCTGCAGCACGACCACGGCCAGCAACTACGCCCACGTGACCGCCGGCCGGGCGCACAACAGCGGCGGCTATGCGCTGGCCAACGGCTCGAACCAGAACATGGGCCTGTACAACACCTTCTACACGACGACGCTGGCGCAGACGGCGGCCGGCTACTACGTGATCGGCAACTGTCCGTAAGCGCCATCGGCGCACGTCGCAAGGCCGGGTGCTGCCCGGCCTTGTCGTGGATCGTCGTGACTCAACAGCTCGCTTGACGGTGGACAAACCGCGCCGGGCAGCGATTCGTAGCATCGGGTGTTCCCTTTCTTCACCATACGGACGCCTGAATGAAATCGACCCTGCCCTTGCTGGTCCTCGCTTCCCTGTCTCTTGCGGGTTGCGCCACCTCTCCCACCATCGGCGCGTCCGGCGCCAGGACGGTCGCCACCGGCGCCGCCGCCGGCGCGACGTCGAGCGGCGCCAACGACAAGCTCGAGCGCTGCGACAAGAGCCTGGGCACGCTGGCCATCGTCGAGGAAGCGAACCAGCCCTGGCTGAACCAGTTCACCGCCGAATACCGCATGCAGAGCACGGTGCCGCTGCTGCGCATGATCATCCAGCAGTCGAACTGCTTCGTCATCGTCGAGCGCGGCCAGGCCTTGCGCAGCATGCAGGGCGAACGGGCCCTGATGGCCTCCGGCGAACTGCGCAGGACCAGCAATTTCGGCAAGGGCATGATGGCGGCCGCCGATTACACCATGACGCCTTCGATCACCTTCAGCCAGAAGGGTACCGGCGGCCTGGGTGGGCTGGTCGGTGGCAGGGCGGGAGTGGTGGCCTCCCTGATCGGCGCGTCGATGAAATCGAACGAGGCCTCGACCATGCTGCTCTTGATCGACAACCGCTCGGGCGTGCAGCTGGCGGCGGCCGAGGGCAGCGCGCAGAACTGGGATTTCGGCATGCTGGCCGGCTTTTTCCATGGCGGGCTGGCCGGTGCGCACGGCTTCAGCAACTCGCCACAGGGCAAGGTGCTGGCCGCTTCCTTCATGGATTCGTACAACCAGATGGTGAAGGCGGTGCGCGGCTACCAGGCCCAGTCGGTGGAGGGGGGACTGGGCAATGGCGGCGTCTTGAGATCGAACTGACCGGCCTGGCCGGGCACGGTGTGCTTACGCGTGTTCTTCGGGAGCACGCGTGACGCGCGCGAAGATCGGCGCCACGATCAGGCCCAGCTCGTAGAGCAGGCACATCGGGATGGCCAGCGCCAGCTGGCTGACCACGTCCGGCGGGGTCACGATGGCGGCGATGACGAAGGCGCCGACGATCACGTAGGAGCGGATCGAGCGCAGCTTCTCGATGCTGACGATTCCCATGCGCACCAGGATCACCACCACCACCGGCACTTCGAAGGTCGCGCCGAAGGCCAGGCACATCGACATGACGAAATCGAGGTAGTTCTCGATGTCGGGCATCACCGCGATGGACGTGGGCGCGAACTCGCCGATGAAATGGAACACGCGTCCGAACACGAAGAAGTAGCAGAACGCCACGCCGCCGATGAACAGCAGCGAGGACGAGATCACCAGCGGCAGCACCAGGCGCTTCTCGTGCGCGTACAGGCCGGGCGCGACAAAGGCCCACAACTGGTAGAACACCCAGGGCAACGACAGGATGAAGGCCAGCAGCAAGGTCACCTTCATCGGGACCAGGAAAGGAGACACCACGCCGGTGGCGATCATCTTGGCGCCGGGCGGCAGCGAGGCGATCATCGGCGCGGCCAGCAGGTCGTAGACCTGTGCGGGGCCCGGCCAGATGAACAGGGCGGCGCAGACGATGGCGATCCCGATCGATGCCTTGACCAGGCGGTCACGCAGTTCGACCAGGTGGGAAATGAAGGTTTCTTCGCCTGCGGCTTCTTCGGTCATCTAGAAAAAGGAAGTCTTGGATTTGCTGGCACCGGGACCGGGGCCAGGCCGATATTTGCGCACGCGCGCGGCGCCCGACAGCACATGGGTCTTGCCGCCGTTGCGGTGCTTGTACCAGGCCGGGACGCTGGATGTGCGCACCAGCTTCTTGCGGCGGAAATCGCGCGCCTTGCGCTCGATGTCGGCGGTGCTGACGAAGGCGGACGAGGACGAGGACCTCGACGAGGACGTGTGTTCCCTGTCGTCCCACAGCGCTTCGACTTCGTCGACGTGGCTGGACATGGACTGCTCGACCTCGGACTTGAACGATTGCGCGCTCTCGTGCACTTCCTTGTGCAGGTTGCGCAGTTCGTCGAGCTCGATTTCGCGGCTGACCTCGGACTTGACGTCGTGCAGGTAGCGCTGGGCGCGCCCGTACAGGGTGCCCGCCATGCGCGCCACCTTCGGCAGCTTTTCAGGGCCGATCACGATCAGGGCAACAACGCCGATGATCGCCAGCTTCGATAGTCCGAGATCGATCATGCCCGGCGATTAATGACGGGTCTTTTCGCGGGTTTCCACATCGATGGTGGACTTGTCGCTCACCTGCTGCTGCGGCTGGGTGCTCGACTGGCCCGGGTTGGCCTTGTCTTCCTCGCCCTTGACACCATCCTTGAAGCCCTTCACCGCCTTGCCGATGTCGGAACCCATATTGCCGAGCTTTTTGGTGCCGAACACCAGCATCACGATGACCAGGACCACGACCCAGTGCCAAATACTCATCGAACCCATGTTTGTCTCCTAGCAAGGCGCCTGGCGCCTGTAAATTCGGGAAAGCCTACGTTTCAGTATACGCCATGCGGCGCATCTTGCCCGCATTAAAATTTTAGTTGAAACCCGGATAGGGATCAGGTGCCAAGGCCGCGCCACGGACGCTTGCCGCCGTACATATGCAAGTGCAGATGGTAGACCTCCTGGCCGCCGTCCGGTCCGGTATTGATCAGGGTCTTGAAGCCCCCGCTGCGTCCGCCATTGCCGTCGGGCTTGGCCGCAACACCGTGCTCTTCTGCAAGCTTGGGCGCCAGCGCCAGCATCTTGCCCAGCACCGCCGCATGTTCCATGCCGCAGTCGGACAGGGTGTCCACGTGCTGCTTCGGAATCACCAGCAGGTGCACCGGGGCGGCCGGGTTGATGTCCTTGAACGCCAGCACCTCCTCGTCCTCATAGACGATGTTGGCCGGAATTTGCTTGGCGACGATCTTGCAAAAAATGCAGTTGTCCATCTTGTCTCCAGAATCGTTGATGACAGCTTCCGCACCCGGGAAACCTGTGCATTCTAGCGCTGCCGCATGACCGCATCGTGACTGCCGGGCATGACGGCGCGCGATGCGGACTCACGCCCCGATTATGACAGCCCGGAGGCGGGCGGCAAGCACGAGCCGGCGCTTGCTGTGTTATTCCTTGCGGGCGGCTTTCTCGTCGATCCCCGACACGCCTTCGCGGCGCCCCAGTTCGTCGATTACCTGTTGCGGGCTCAAGCCGAACTGCGCCAGCAGCACCATGGTGTGGAACCACAGGTCGGCGGTCTCGTACAGCAGCTTGGAGGCGTCGCCGGAGACGCGCGCGTCCTTGGCCGCCATCACGGTTTCGGTGGCTTCCTCGCCGATCTTCTTGAGG
Source organism: Massilia sp. UMI-21 (assembly GCA_015277795.1). NCBI lineage: Bacteria > Pseudomonadati > Pseudomonadota > Betaproteobacteria > Burkholderiales > Oxalobacteraceae > Massilia > Massilia sp. UMI-21. The sequence continues at coordinate 108,713 of CP063848.1, forward strand.
ATGGCGTCGTCGCCCTTGCTGAACAGCTTGGCGACATAGGAAGTTGCAGGGTCGCCGCCGGCCTCGGGCTTGCGCGACTCGATGATGGCCGCAAGGCGGGCCAGGGTTTCGCTCATGGGTGTTTCTTGTTGGTGTAGATGGTATCGGGGTCTTGCAGCACGGGTTCGACCGCCTGCCAGTCCTCGCCGTCGAATTGCTGGAAGAAGCAGGAGTGGCGCCCGGTATGGCAGGCAATGCCGCCCTTCTGCTCGATCTTGAGCAGCACGACGTCCTCGTCGCAGTCGAGGCGCATCTCCAGCACTTTCTGGGTGTGGCCGGACTCTTCGCCCTTGTGCCACAGCTTCTTGCGCGAGCGGCTCCAGTAGACGGCTTCGCCCAGCTCCACCGTCCTGGCGAGCGCGTCGCGGTTCATCCAGGCGAACATCAGGATCTCGCCGGTGGCCGCTTCCTGGGCGATCACCGGCACCAGGCCGTGCTCGTCCCAGCGGACTTTATTGAGCCACTTGTTCGTCATGTTCACTCCAGGCGCATCGGGATGCCGCGCTCGAGCATGAAGCGCTTGGCTTCGCCGACCGTGTGCTGCCCGTAGTGGAAGATGCTGGCCGCCAGCACCGCGTCGGCGTGGCCTTCCAGGATGCCGTCGGCCAGGTCTTGCAGGCCGCCGACGCCGCCCGAGGCGACCACCGAGATGCCAACGGCATCGGACACGGCGCGGGTCAGGCCCAGGTCGAAACCGGACTTGGTGCCGTCGCGGTCCATCGAGGTCAGCAGCAGTTCGCCCGCGCCCAGGCGTTCCATCTCCTGCGCCCAGGCGACGGCGTCGAGGCCGGTCGGGTTGCGGCCGCCGTGGGTGAACACTTCCCACTTGCCGGGTGCGACCTGCTTGGCGTCGATCGCCACCACGATGCACTGCGAGCCGTGCTTCTGCGCGGCGTCGAACACCAGCTGCGGGTTGGTCACGGCCGAGGTATTCATCGACACCTTGTCGGCGCCGGCATTGAGCAGGCGCCGCACGTCTTCGACCTTGCGTACGCCGCCGCCGACGGTGAGCGGGATGAACACGGTCGAGGCCACCGCTTCGATGATCGGCAGGATCAGGTCGCGGCCGTCGCTCGAGGCGGTGATGTCGAGGAAGGTGATCTCGTCGGCGCCCTGTCCGTCATAGCGGCGCGCGATCTCGACCGGGTCGCCGGCATCGCGCAGCTCGGTGAAATTGACGCCCTTGACCACGCGGCCGCCGGTGACGTCGAGGCAGGGGATGATGCGTTTTGCGAGCATACGGCTTAGGCCTTTGCCCCTTCAGTCAGTTCATCGGCCCGTTCCTGAGCCGATGCCAGGTCGAGCGTGCCTTCGTAGATCGAGCGGCCGCAGATCACGCCCTCGATGCCTTCGTCCTGCACCGCGCACAGCGCTTCGACGTCGGCCAGGTTGTGCACGCCGCCCGAGGCGATGACCGGGATCTTCACGGCCTGGGCCAGCTTGACGGTCGCTTCGATGTTCACGCCGCCCATCATGCCGTCGCGGCCGATGTCGGTGTAGACGATCGATTCGACGCCGTAGCCTTCGAACTTCTTGGCCAGGTCGATGACTTCGTGGCCCGACATCTTGCTCCAGCCGTCGGTGGCGACCTTGCCGTCCTTGGCGTCCAGGCCGACGATGATCGCGCCGGGGAAGGCGCCGCAGGCGTCGTGCAGGAAGCCCGGGTTCTTCACGGCGGCGGTGCCGACGATGATGTAGGTGATGCCGTCATCGAGGTAGCGCTCGATGGTGTCGAGGTCGCGGATGCCGCCGCCGAGCTGGACCGGGATCTCGTCGATGCCCATTTCTTCGGCATATTCCTGCACGGTTTGCAGGATCGACTTGATCGCGCTCTCGTTCTTCGGCTTGCCCGCGAAGGCACCGTTCAGGTCGACCAGGTGCAAGCGGCGCGCGCCCTTCTTGAGCCAGTGCAGCGCCATGTCGGCGGGGTCTTCGGAAAACACGGTGGCGAGGTCCATGTCGCCCTGTTTCAGGCGAACGCAGTGACCGTCTTTCAGGTCGATGGCAGGAATCAGCAGCATGGTCGTGGTCGGTTGGTTGACGGCGGATTAAAGGAAGAACTCACGGTTTCCAGTGAATGAAATTGCGGTACAGGCGCAAGCCGGCGGCTGCGCTCTTCTCGGGGTGGAACTGGGTGGCGACCAGGTTGTCGCGGGCGACGGCGCAGGTGTAGTGCCCGCCGTAGTCGGCTTCGCCGATGGTGTCCTGCGCTTGCTCGGGCACGGCGTAGTAGCTGTGCACGAAGTAGAAATAACTGTTGTCCTCGACGCCTTCCCACAGCGGGTGGGCGCGGGTCTGGCGCACGCGGTTCCAGCCCATCTGCGGGACCTTGAAGCGCGAGCCGTCGGCCTGCAATTTTCCGTCCAGCTGGAAGCGCACCACCTTGCCCGGCAACAGGCCCAGGCCCGGCGTGCCTTCGTTCTCTTCGCTGGCATCGAACAGCATCTGCTCGCCGACGCACACGCCCATCACCGGACGCGTCCTGACGGCGCGCAGCAGGGCTTCCTCGAGGCTGGATTCGCGCAGGCTGCGCATGCAGTCGCGCATCGCGCCCTGGCCCGGCAGCACGATGCGGTCGGCGGCATCGATGTCGGCCGGATCGCTCGACACCAGGATGTCGGCCTCGGGCGCCGCCGCGCGCAGCGCCTGCGCCACCGAGCGCAGGTTACCCAGGCCGTCGACCACCACAATCTTGTTCGTCATGATGCGCTTTACCCCAGCCTACAGGCTGCCTTTGGTCGAAGGGATGATGCCGGCGGCGCGCTCGTCGAGCGTGGTCGCCATGCGCAGCGCGCGCCCAAAAGCCTTGAACACGGTTTCGCACTGGTGGTGGGCGTTGACGCCGCGCAGGTTATCGATGTGCAGGGTCACGCCGGCGTGGTTCACGAAGCCGCGGAAGAATTCGCCGGTCAGGTCGACATCGAAGGTGCCGATCATGGCGCGCGTCCAGGGAATGTGCATTTCCAGGCCCGGACGGCCCGAGAAGTCGATCACCACGCGCGACAGCGCCTCGTCCAGCGGCACGTAGGAGTGGCCGTAGCGCACCATGCCCTTCTTGTCGCCGACGGCCTTGGCCACCGCCATGCCGAGCGTGATGCCGGTATCCTCGACGGTATGGTGGGCGTCGATGTGCAGGTCGCCGACGGCCTCGACTTCGAGGTCGATCATGCCGTGGCGCGCGATCTGGTCGAGCATGTGGTCGAGGAAGGGGACGCCGGTGTTGAGCTTCTGGCGGCCGGTGCCGTCGAGGTTGATCGCGACGCGGATCTGCGTCTCGTTGGTGTTGCGCGTGATGTCGGCGGTACGGGTCATTGCTGGGGCTCGTCGTGGCGGCGCTCCGGATGGAACGCCGCGCTCGTGGGGACTATAAGGATGCTTTCAGGGCATGCAGGAGTGCGGTGTTTTCTTCGGGGGTGCTGACCGTGACACGAATGCAATTGGTCAGCATCTTGTCCATTTTACCCAAATTCTTGATCAGCACCTTGCCCTCGCGAAGTTCTGAACAGGTCTTGTCGGCATCCGGCACACGCATCGAGATGAAATTCGCGGCCGATGGAAACACTTCGACCCCTGGCAGCGCCGCCAGTTCGGCGGCCAGGCGGCTGCGTTCGGCGTTCAGCATCTCGGCCTGCTGGTCGAGCACGTCGAGGTGGTCGAGCGCGAACTCGGCGGCCACCTGGGTGAGCACGTTGACGTTGTAGGGCGGACGCACCTTCTCGAACTCTTGCAAGAGTTTCGCATCGCCCGACAGGTAGCCGAGGCGGATCCCGGCCAGGCCCAGCTTCGACAGGGTGCGCATCACGACCAGGTTCGGGAACTCCGGCAGGCGGCCCATGAAGCTCTTCTTGGCGAACGGCTGGTAGGCCTCGTCGACCACCGCGATGCCGGATTCGCCCAGCGCGCGGATGATGGCCGCCATGTCCCCGGCATCGAACAGGTTGCCGGTCGGGTTGTTCGGGTAGGCCAGGAACACCAGCGCAGGCCGGTAGCGCTCGATCGCCGCCAGCATCGCCGGCAGGTCGAGCGAGAAGTCGGCTTTCACCGGCACGCCGACGAAATCCGCACCCGCGAACTGGGCCGAACGCGCGAACATCACGAAGGCCGGGGTCGGCGCCATGACGACGGCGCGTCGGTCCTGCCGGGCGATGGCGGTGGCCATGATCGAAATGAGCTCGTCCGAGCCGTTGCCGAGCAGGACGTCGTAGCCGGACGGGACGCCCAGGCCGGCGCAGATCTTGTGCTTGAGCGTGGCGTAGGACGCCACCGGATAGCGGTTCAGCGCGGCGTCGGCCAGGCGCTGGCCCAGCTCCGCGCGCAGCGCCTGCGGCAGCTGGTAGGGGTTCTCCATCGCGTCGAGCTTGATGTAGCCGCTCGCGTCCGGCACGTGGTAGCTGGCGATGTTGCGGACATCCTCGCGGATGGTGTTCTCGATCAGCTTGTCGATCGGGGTGAGGTTCGATGTCATGCGGTTTCCTCGTTCAGGGGCGCGTTCCTGGCCGCGCTTTTGCGTTTTTTATTGGCCTTGCTGCCGGCGACCGGCACTTCGGGCGCCGCCAGGCGCGCGCGGATGGTGTCGCAGTAGGCGGGGTTCAGTTCGAAACCGGTGAAATGGCGTCCGGCCTGGCGCGCGGCGACGGCCGTGGTGCCACTGCCCATGAAGGGGTCGAGCACGACGCCGCCCGCCGGGCAGGAGGCCTTGACCATGCGTTCGATGATCTCGAGGGGTTTCTGGGTCGGGTGATCGGCGCGCTCGGGATGCTCGCGGTGCAGGCGCGACACGCTCCACACGTCCTTCGGGTTGTAGCCCACTTCCAGCCACTTGGCGCCGATGAAGATCGAGCGCGAGCGCGCCTTTTTCGTCTCGGCGTCGTAGGGAATGCGCACGGCGTCGAGGTCGAAGTAGTAATCCTTGCGCTTGACGAAAAACCCGATGGTGTCGTGCACCGACGAGAAGCTGCGCACGCTGCCGCCCATCGAGGGCACGCGGCGATCCCAGATGATCTCGTTCATCATGGTCATGCGTTTCTTGAGCATGACGAAGATCTCGGGCGCGAAGCGCCAGGTGAGAAAGATGTACAGGCTGCCGTTGGGCTTGAGCTTGGGCAGCGCGGCGTCGATCCACTGCTCGGTCCAGGCCAGGTAGGCCTCGACGCTCTGCTGGTCCGAGGCGTTGCCGTAGTCCTTGCCGAGGTTGTAGGGCGGGTCGGTCAGGATCAGGTCGATGGAAGCATCCGGGATGCGCGCCATCCCGGACAGCGCGTCCTCGCAGAAGACCTGGTCGACCCAGGTGCTCATGACTTCAAGCGCAGCTCTGCACTACGGGCGTGCGCCTGCAGGCCTTCGCCGTAGGCCAGCTCGGCCGCCACCTTGCCCAGCGTCTGCGCGCCCTGCTCGCTCACCTGGATCAGCGAGGAACGCTTCTGGAAGTCGTACACGCCCAGCGGCGAGGAGAAGCGCGCCGTGCGCGAGGTCGGCAGCACGTGGTTGGGGCCGCAGCAGTAGTCGCCCAGCGACTCGGACGAGAAGCGCCCCAGGAACATGGCGCCGGCGTGGCGAATCCGGTCGGCCCACTGCAAGGGCTCTTCGGCCGAGATCTCGAGGTGCTCGGCGGCGATCGCGTTGGCGATCTCGCAGGCCTCCTCCATGTCGCGCACTTTTACCAGCGCGCCGCGGTCGGTGAGCGAGGTGGTGATGGTTGCCGCGCGCGGCATGGTGGGCAGCAGCTTGTGGATGCTCGCCTCCACGCGCGCGATGTAGTCGGCGTCCGGGCACAGCAGGATGGCCTGGGCCAGCTCATCGTGCTCGGCCTGCGAGAACAGGTCCATCGCCACCCAGTCCGGGTCGGTAGAGCCGTCGCACAGCACCAGGATTTCCGACGGACCGGCGATCATGTCGATGCCGACCGTGCCGAACACACGGCGCTTGGCCGCGGCCACATAGGCGTTGCCCGGGCCGACGATCTTGTCCACGGCCGGAATGGTCTCGGTGCCGTAGGCCAGCGCGCCGACGGCCTGGGCGCCGCCGATGGTGATCACGCGGGTGACGCCGGCGATCGCGGCGGCCGCCAGCACCATCTGGTTCTTCACGCCATCCGGGGTCGGCACCACCATGACGATTTCCTGGACGCCGGCCACCTGGGCCGGAATCGCGTTCATCAGCACCGACGACGGATAGGCGGCCTTGCCGCCCGGGACGTAGATGCCGACGCGGTCGAGCGGGGTCACGCGCTGGCCCAGCACGGTGCCGTCGGCTTCCGTGAACGTGAAACCGTTCAGTTCCTGCTTCTGGCGTTCGTGGAACACGCGGATGCGCTCGGCGGCCGTGCGCAGCGCGCTGCGCTGGGCCTCGGGCAACGCGGCCAGGGCCGCGTCCAGCTCGGCCTGCCCGACGTCGAAAGCGGCCATCGACGACGCGCCGCCGTCCGGGATGCGATCGAAACGGTTGGTGTACTCCAGCACGGCAGCATCACCGCGCTTCTTCACGTCCGCCAGGATCTTCGCGACGCTCGACTCGATGGCGTCGTCGGTTTCGGCTTCGAAAGCCAGCAGGGCGTCGAGCGTCTGCCTGAAGTCGGCTGCGGTGGAGTCGAGCTTGCGGATCTGTACTGCCATCGGGTTACCTTGTCTCAGCCTTGTTGTGCCGATGCCTTCTGGAAGGCATCGAGGATCGGTTGCAGGCGCTCGCGCTTGAGCTTGAGCGCAGCCTGGTTGACCACCAGGCGCGAGGAGATGTCCATGATCTTTTCGACTTCGACCAGGTTGTTGGCGCGCAGGGTGCCGCCGGTCGAGACCACGTCGACGATGGCGTCGGACAGGCCGACCAGCGGCGCCAGCTCCATCGAGCCGTACAGCTTGATCAGGTCGACGTGCACACCCTTGCTGGCGAAGTGCTCGCGCGCGGTGTTGACGAACTTGGTCGCCACCCGCAGGCGCGCGCCCTGGCGCACCGCGGTCTCGTAGTCGAAGCCGGCGTTCACCGCCACCGACATGCGGCAGCTCGCGATGCGCAGGTCGATCGGCTGGTACAGGCCTTCGCCGCCATGCTCGAGCAGCACGTCCTTGCCGGCCACGCCGAAATCGGCGGCGCCGTGCTGGACATAGGTCGGCACGTCGCTGGCGCGCACGATCAGCACGCGCACGCCCGGGTCGTTGGTCGGCAGGATCAGCTTGCGCGAGGTTTCCGGATTCTCGGTGACGGTGATGCCGGCCGCCGCCAGCAGCGGCAGGGTGTCTTCGAAGATGCGGCCTTTGGAGAGCGCCAGGATCAGCCCGGGCTCGCCGTGTTTGTCTATTGTTGTCATTACTTGATGCGGACGATGTCGGCGCCTACCGCCGAGAGTTTCACTTCCATGCGGTCGTAGCCGCGATCGAGGTGGTAGATACGGTCGACCAGGGTGGTGCCCTCGGCTGCCATGCCGGCGATCACCAACGAGGCCGAGGCACGCAGGTCGGTCGCCATCACGGGCGCGCCGACCAGGCGGTCGACGCCCTCGATGAAGGCGGTATTGCCCTCGGTGGAGATCTGCGCGCCGAGGCGGTTCATCTCCTGCACGTGCATGAAGCGGTTCTCGAAAATGGTCTCGGTGACGCGGCTCGGGCCGTCGGCCAGGATGTTCACGGCCATGAACTGGGCCTGCATGTCGGTCGGGAAGCCCGGGTATTCGGTGGTGCGGAACGAGACCGGGTGCGGGCGGCCGTCCATGCGCGCGCGGATGGTGTCCGTGCCCACGTCGAGCTGCAGGCCGATTTCGCGCAGCTTGTCGAGCGCCACGTCGAAGATGTCGGTGCGGGTGTTGCGCAGCATGATGTCGCCGCCGGTGGCCGCCACCGCGCACAGGAAGGTGGCCGCTTCGATGCGGTCCGAGATCACCGCGTGCCGGGCGCCGTGCAGCGCTTCGACGCCCTGGATCACCAGGCGGTCGGTGCCGATGCCGTCGATCTTCGCGCCCATCGCCACCAGGAGGTTGGCCAGGTCGGTGACTTCCGGCTCGCGCGCGGCGTTTTCCAGCACGGTCTCGCCCTCGGCCAGGGTGGCGGCCATCAGGAGGTTCTCGGTGCCGGTCACGGTGATCATGTCGGTGTGGATGCGCGCGCCCTTGAGCTTGCCGTTGCTGCGCGCGTGGATGTAGCCGCCCTCGATGGTGATCTCGGCGCCCATCTGGCGCAAGCCCTTGATGTGCTGGTCCACGGGACGCGAACCGATCGCGCAGCCGCCCGGCAGCGAGACCTTGGCTTCGCCGAAGCGCGCCAGCAGCGGGCCGAGCACCAGGATCGAGGCGCGCATGGTCTTGACCAGCTCGTACGGCGCCTCCAGCGAGGTAATGTTCGCGCCATTGAGCGTGACGCGCTCGTCGTCCTGGTTCACCTTCAGGCCGGTCTGGGCGAGCAGCTTGAGGATGGTGCGCACGTCGTGCAGGCGCGGCACGTTCGACAGCTCGAGGTCGCCGCTGGTCAACAGGCCCGCGCACAGGATGGGCAGCGCCGCGTTCTTGGCGCCCGAGATGGCGATGTCGCCGTCCAGGCGCTTGCCGCCGGTGATCTGCAGCTTGTCCATGCTTAGCCTCCGTACTCTTCGGGGGTGAGGGTCTTCATCGACAACGCGTGGATCTCTTCGCGCATGCGGTCGCCGAGCGCTGCATACACCAGTTGGTGGCGCTGGATCGGACGCTTGCCGGCAAAGCTCGGGGACACGATGACGGCCGTGAAATGCTGGCCGTCGCCCTGCACCTCGAGGTGGGTGCATTCGAGGCCGGCGCTGATGTAGCTGTGGATCAGTTCGGGGGTGGTCGACACGGGTAACTCCAGTGAATTCTGTGGTGGCGCTTGGTGAGGCGAATCAGTGGCGCAACTTGTAGCCACGCTTGAGCATATTGACCGCCATGGTTGCCAGCACCACGAAGAACACCGACACGATGGCCAGGCTGGTCCAGGGCGAGACGTCGGACTTGCCGAAGAATCCATAGCGGAACCCGTCAATCATATAAAAGAACGGGTTGAAATGCGAGACCGCCAGCCAGAACGGCGGCAGTTTTTGAATGGAATAGAACACCCCGGCCAGGAAGGTGGCCGGCATGATCAGGAAGTTCTGGAAAGCGGCCAGCTGGTCGAACTTCTCGGCCCAGATGCCGGCGATGACGCCCATGGTGCCGAGGATGGCGGCGCCCAGGAAGGCGAACACCAGGATCCACAGCGGCGCAACAAAACTGAGGTGTGCGAACCAGGCGGTAATGACGAATACGCCGAAGCCCACCGTCACCCCGCGCAGCACGGCCGCCCCCACATAGGCCGACAGGATCTCGGCGTGCGACAGCGGCGGCAGCAGGATGAACACCAGGTTGCCGGTGATCTTCGACTGGATCAGGGACGAGGACGAGTTGGCGAAGGCGTTCTGCAGCACGCTCATCATCACCAGGCCCGGGATCAGGAAGGCGGTATAGCTGACGCCGTCGAGCATCTGGACCTTGCCTTCCAGGACGTGGCCGAAAATCAGCAGATACAGCATGGCCGTGACGACCGGCGCCGCGATGGTCTGGGTCGCCACCTTCCAGAAACGCAGCGCCTCCTTGTAGAACAGGGTGCGGAAACCCACCGAGAACAGACTCATTGCGGGCCTCCGGATTGCTCGTTTGCCCCATTCGCGCCGACGATCTGCAGGAAGATGTCTTCCAGGTCGGCCTGCTCCAGCTGCATCTCGTCGATCACGGCGCCGCCCGCGCGCAGGCTGGCCAGGATCGGCTCGACTTCGTTGACGTCGTTGACGCGCAGGGTGTACTTGTTGCCGCTGCCATTGTTCTGGTCATGTTCATCGTGCGACACCAGGTGGCGCAGGCCTTCCGGCAAGGCGCCGCTCTTCAGGTGCACCACCAGCTGCGAGCCCGACACGCGGCGCAGCAGCGCCGCCATGGTGTCGAGCGCCACCACTTCGCCGAGCTTGAGCATGGCCACGCGCTGGCACATGGCCTGGGCTTCTTCCAGATAGTGGGTGGTCAGCACCACGGTGTGGCCTTCGCGGTTCAGGCGCGAGATGAACTTCCACAGGGTCTGGCGCAGCTCGACGTCGACGCCGGCGGTGGGCTCGTCCAGCACGATGACCGGCGGCTTGTGCACCAGCGCCTGGGCCACCAGCACGCGGCGCTTCATGCCGCCCGACAGGGCGCGCATGTTGACCTCGGCCTTGTTGGTGAGATCCAGGTTGTGCATCACCTCGTCGATCCAGGCATCGTTGTTCTTGATGCCGAAGTAGCCCGACTGCAGGCGCAGCGTTTCGCGCACCGTGAAGAAGGGATCGAACACCAGCTCCTGCGGTACCACCCCCAGGCGCTTGCGCGCTTCGCGGAAGTCGCTCACCACGTCGTGGCCATGGATCTTGACGCTGCCCGCGTCCGGGCGGATCAAACCGGCCACGGTGGAGATCAGGGTGGTCTTGCCGGCGCCGTTGGGGCCGAGAAGGCCGAAGAACTCGCCTTCCTCGATGTTCATCGAAACGCCCTTGAGGGCCTTGAGGCCCTTGTAGCTTTTTTCGACGCTGTTAATCTGGATCGCTGTCATTCTTGTTTGGAGGGGTAGCGCGGGCGCGCCGGGACCTTGCGGGGAAACGGCCCATTATAGGGGAAATCGCAAATACAAGAGGCCGGCGGGGAATTTTGAGCCGACTGCGTCGGTTCGACGAGAGTCGAGGGGTTCGTAGGGTGGGCGGCTTTGCCGCCCGCGCGTTCAAATCACCTGTGAACAGATGATACGGCTGATCTTGCCCTGGCTGAACGCGCGGTCGGCGGAGCCGACCACCCTACCACATCATGACTGCGAAATGAGCTGGTCCACGCCATACAGCGCGGCCAGCTTTTGCACGTTCTGGGGAACGTTGATGAAGCTCAGGCGCTGGTTGGCGGCGCGCGCGCGGCGCTGCCAGGCCAGCAGCACCGCGACGCCGGACGAATCGGCGGCGCTGACGCCGCCCAGGTCGAACACGGTCTCGCCGGCAGCGATCGCCGTGCAGCCCTGCTCGAGGGCGCCTTTGGCGCTACCGAAAGTCAGGGCGTCGAGCGAGAGCATGGGATTGGCTTCGGCCATTACTTCGGCGCTTTCAGCGGCTTGGAAGCCAGCTGCTGGTTACGCTCGGCCAGCTTCTTGATCAGGCCATCGATGCCGTTCTTCTGGATCTCGCTGGCGAAGGTGCTGGTGTAGGTCTGGACCAGCCAGGCGCCCAGCACGTTGATGTCGTAGATCTTCCAGCCTTGCGGACCATTGCTCAGGCGGTAGTTCAGGGTGATCGGCTCGCCGCGGGCGACGTTCACCTGCGAACGCACTTCGACATCGTTCGCACCGGCCTCGGCACGGAACGGCTTGAACTCGACGGTTTCGTTCTTGATCTGCGACAGCGCGCCGGCATAGGTATAGACCAGCAGGCTGGTGAATTCCTTGGTCAGTGCCTTTTGCTGTTCCGGCGTGGCCTGGCGCCAGAAGCGACCGGCCGCCTGGCGCGTCATCTTCTCGGTGTCGACGTGCGGCAGGATCTTGGAATTCACCAGGTCCATGATCTTGTTGCGGTTGCCGCCCTGGATGTCCTTGTCGGCCTTGACGGTCTCGATGACGTCGGCGCTGATGCGCTTGACCAGCGCGTCCGGTGCTTCGGCGGCGATGGCGGAGGTGGCAAAGGCGATGGTGGCGCTTGCTGCAGCGATCAGCTGGATGATTGGTTTCATGTGTCGTTTTCCTTATCTAGGGGGCCTTGCCGAGCAAGGTGTCGGCGAGGCATATCCCTGGTTAACTCTTTGTGCCGTTTTACGGATGACACCGGTTGTGTAAGCGTTTGTTAGTTCGACGGCTTGGCGGGCGGCTCCACCGCCCCCGTGCCGGCCGGATCGGCAGCCGGCTCGGCGTTGCTGGTGGCAGCCGCATCCGCCTCGTCCTGATACGGCACGTTGCCGTCGTAGACCTGGCTCTGGCGGCGTTGCAGGTAACCGTCGCGGATGAACTCGTAGCGGTCGAGGGCAGCGTCTTCCAGCAGACTGGACGCGTCCAGCAGGGTGGCGCGCTTGTCGACGACGCGGATGGCCGAGCCGATGTTGCGCCAGTTATCAGGACGCTTGTACTTCCAGATATCGGCGCCGATGTCGGCAGGCAGAGCGGCGGTATCACGTACCGTAGATGGGCCCAACAGCGGCAACATCAAGTAGGGGCCGCTCGGGAAACCCCATACGCCCAGGGTCTGGCCGAAATCCTCGTTGTGCTTCGGAATACCGGCTTCCGAGGCGATATCGAGCAGGCCGAAGATGCCGAAGGTCGAATTGAACGCGACACGGGTTACGTCACCCATGCCAGCCTGGCCCTTGCCCTGCAGCAAATTGTTGACCGCGCTCCAGGCATCGGACAGGTTGCCGAAGAAATTGTTGACGCCTGTTTGCATGAAGCCCGGCGTCACGTTCTTGTAGGCGGTGGCGGTCGGCTTGAGCACGGTGCGGTCGACCGCATCGTTGAACCGGAACACGGCTCGGTTATAGCCCTCCAGCGGGTCTTGCGGATTCTGCGTCGTGGCGCAGCCGGTCAGCAGCAGGGCGGCGCCGATGGCCGCCAGGCCGGGCATGCGACCGGAAATACGGTGTGGCGTGTGCTTCATTCGCTACCTTCCTTGCCTTCAGCGGCTTTGCTATAGATAAATTGGTTGATCAGGTCTTCGAGCACCGTGGCCGACTGGGTACGGTTGATGCGGTCGCCATCGACCAGGTTCTCGATTTCGCCGCCCGGTTCGATACCGATGTATTGCTCGCCCAGCAGGCCAGCAGTCAAGATCTTCAACGAGCTGTCTTTCGGGAATTTATAGCCTGGCTCCATATCGAGGCGCACGAGCGCCTGGTAGGTCTTGTCGTCGAAGGTAATTTCACCGACGCGGCCGACCACCACGCCGGCGCTCTTGACCGGCGCCTGCGGCTTGAGCCCGCCAATATTGTTGAACTTGGCGGTCACGGCATAGGTCTTGCTGAACGAAATCGTGCTCATGTTGCCTGCCTGCAGGGCCAGGAACAGCAGCGAGGCCGCGCCCAGCAGGACAAACAGGCCAACCCAGACGTCGATAGTTTTGCGGTGCATACGAATACCCTAGTAGAACTTATTATTTGTTGAACATCAGTGCGGTCATGACGAAGTCCAGGCCCCAGACCATCAGCGATGCGATGACGACGGTGCGCGTGGTAGCGCGCGAGACGTCTTCCGGGGTCGGCTTGGTCTGGTAGCCCTGGAACAGCGCGGTGAACGTGACCGCGATACCGAAGATAAAGCTTTTGAGCACACCGTTCAGTACGTCAGCGCGCACATCCACGCCGGCCTGCATCTGCGACCAGAAGGCGCCCTCGTCCACGCCGATCAGTTGCACACCGACCAGGTAGCCGCCGAACACGCCGACGGCCGAGAAGATGGCCGCCAGGATCGGCATGGCGATCACGCCGCCCCAGAAGCGCGGCGCCAGCACGCGCTGGACCGGGTTGATCGCCATCATTTCCATGGCCGAGAGCTGCTCGCCGGCCTTCATCAGACCGATCTGCGCGGTCAGCGAGGTGCCGGCGCGGCCGGCGAACAGCAGCGCGGTCACCACCGGACCGAGTTCGCGTACCAGCGCCAGCGCCACCACCTGGCCGAGGGCCTGCTCGGCCCCGTACTGGTTCAGCGTGTAATAACCCTGCAGGCCGAGGACCATGCCGACGAACAGGCCGGACACGATGATGATCACCAGCGAATAGTTGCCGATGAAATGGACCTGTTCGGAAATCAGGGCCGGACGCTTGAAGGCGCCGGGCGAGACGCCGAGCAGGTTGAAGAAGGAACGGGTGGAGAAGCCGACGCTGGCGACGGCTTCGCGCACGGTGCGGCCGACGGTTTCCAGGAAGCGCGTGATCATCATTTGCGCACTCCCAGGCCGAGGTCGTCGGCCAGCGACTTGCCCGGATAATGGAAGGGCACCGGGCCGTCCGGCGCGGCATTCACGAACTGTTTCACGTACGGGTCTTCCGAGACGCGCAGGTCGTCTGGCGTGCCTTCGGCGACGATCTTGCCCGCCGACATGAAATACACGTAGTCGGCGATCGCGAAGCACTCGTGGACGTCGTGCGACACCAGGATCGAGGTCGAACCGAGGGCATCGTTCAGGTTGCGGATCAGGTTGGCGGTCACGCCCATCGAGATCGGATCGAGGCCGGCGAAGGGCTCGTCGTACATGATCAGTTCGGGGTCCAGGGCCACCGCACGGGCAACCGCGACCCGGCGCGCCATGCCGCCCGAGATCTCGGCCGGCTTCAGGCGGTGCGCGTTGCGCAGGCCTACCGCATTGAGCTTCATGAGGACCAGGTCACGGATCACTTCTTCAGGCAGGTCGGTGTGCTCGCGCAGCGGGAAAGCCACGTTGTCGAACACCGACAGGTCGGTGAACAGCGCGCCGAACTGGAACAGCATGCCCATGCGGCGGCGCAGGCGGTACAGGCCTTCGGTATTGAGCTTGTGCACGACTTCGCCGCCCACGCGCACCTCGCCGCGCTGCGGGCGGATCTGGCCGCCGATCAGGCGCAGGACCGTGGTCTTGCCACAGCCCGAGCCGCCCATGACGGCCACGAGCTTGCCGCGTGGAAAGTCCATGCGGAGGTTCGACAGGATGGAACGCTCTCCGTACGCAAAGTGCAGATCGCGGATTTCGACTAGGTTCGACACAGCGTGATTAATATTTGGGTAATCCGTTATTGTAGTGCAGAAAGCTTAAGCCCCGCTTGAGGTGGCCCATTTCCAGCAGCCGCCTTGACGTACCCTTGCAACAAAAATAACCGGCGGGTCAGATATTTCGGCGCCTAAGATGCTGTTTTTAAAAGGACATATCTATCTGTCAACATGACAGTTTATTTCAACTAAGAAACATATTCTATGAAGCAACATATTTATCCGGCAGCCAAGAGCGGTCGGATCGGCGTCACATTGCCTGTCATGTGATGCAGTGCAATAAGCCTCAGCGTAAGGAACTTGCGTGACTTTTGGTCGTGCGGGTACGCACATAAGTACAGTAATCGGCACAGAACCCAACATAAGTGTTGGACTATGCCCACAGTACCGGGCGTGCGTGCCCTCGGGCAGCCGGGGCTAGTCGCGCACGTGTGGGCCGAGCCTGCTCGCTGCCTGGGCCATTGCTGCCAGCGCAAGCCTGCCCTCAGGAGCGAGCCCGGCACGGGCCGCGAAGTCCTCGATGCTGTAGAAGTGTCCG
This sequence comes from Massilia sp. UMI-21, assembly GCA_015277795.1. Classification (NCBI taxonomy): domain Bacteria; kingdom Pseudomonadati; phylum Pseudomonadota; class Betaproteobacteria; order Burkholderiales; family Oxalobacteraceae; genus Massilia; species Massilia sp. UMI-21. Next base: position 123,986 of record CP063848.1, read on the forward strand.
CCCGTGGCGCGGCTGTGCAGGGCGCGCCCGGCGGCGCCGGCATCGATGCCGGGCAAGGCGAGCAGGTGCTCCCGCTCCGCGGTGTTCAGGTCGATGACGACACTTTCTCCCCCGGCGCCGGGCGTGGGCAGCAGCAGCCACACTGCCGGCCCGGCGTGGGCGGCCAGGCGTTCCGGATGGGCGGTCACCTGTTCCAGCTCTGCCGCGAATTGCTTGCGCGCCGCCTGCAGCATGGGCACGAAGGCCGCGGCGTCACCGACACGCCCCGGCTGCGCCAGCGCCTCGGCCGCGGCGGCCAGCCGCGGCGAGGCCAGCGCGCCATGGCTGACCTCCATCAGCGTCGCAATGAAGCGCTTGCCCTGCTCCGGGCTAGTGCGCAGCAGCACCTGCGCCAGGGCCGGCACGAGCGGGGTCGTCACGGTGAGCGGCTCGGCCGACAGCACGCGCAGGGCTGCGAACATCGCTGCGTAGCGCGTCTCCAGGCCGGCATCCTGCCCCGGCGGCGGCACTAGGTGGCGGTAGAAGAAGGTGGCGACGACGCCTTCGGAGGCAAGCATTTGCGCCGCATTCTTGAGTCGGGCGCGGTCGAACAGCGTCGATAGCTGGCGCGCCTGGATCGGGTCGGCCATGGCCGGGAGCGGCACCTGGCGGTGCACGAACCAGTTGCGGCGCATGCCGTCGATGCGCGTCGCACGGTCCAGGTTGCTCAACCAGAGCGGCAGATAGGGCTTGCCTTCCAGGCCGGCGTCCTCGGCGCGCAGGCGCTGGTTCAGGGTGAAGCGCCGCGCCAGTCCCTGGAAGTGGATGGCCCAGCCTTCGTCGAAGGCGGTCTGCTGGTCGGTGATGCTGAAGCTGTGGTGCGGTGCGCGCGAATACCCGTGCGGCAGGTTCGGCAGCAGGCGGCGCAGCATCACGTGTCCCAGTTCGTGCGCGAAGATTTCCTCGAAACTGCCGTCGGCGACGCTGGCGGCATCGACGACCAGGTCGACCATCGGCTCGTCCATCCAGCGCAGCGCCGCGCCTTCCTCGAGCCAGAAGCCGCGCCGCGCAAAGCCGCCGTCTTCCTGCGACAGCATGAGCCATGTGGTGCGCGCGCCCTGGCCGGCGCTGCGCATCGCCAGCTCGTCCAGCGCCAGCGCGGTCGCCGTGAAGCCGTGCCGCGCTTCGTGCTGGATGGCCTCGAACAGCTTGCCTTCCCGGACCCGCTTCACTACCGGCGCTTCCGCCTTGCCTCCGGGAGCGGGGCGGGTCAGCATCCCCTGCGCGCCGGACAGCGGAACCAGCACGCCCAGCTCGGCGGCGCCGGCGGCGGCGGCGGCGGCGACGGACATCACAACAAGACAAATGGTTCGGAACACGTGCTTCAGCATGAGGTCGGATCGCAAAAAAACAGCGCGAGGATAGCGGGTTCCGATGCACTCGTGTGAACAATCGAATATGTACGACCTGGTACTTGCGTGCATCGGGATAGGGGCGGTCAGCATGCTGACCGGCCCCTCCCACACCACCCGGCATGCGGGTCCGCACCGGGCGGTTCGAGTAGTTGAGGTTAAGTGAGGCGAGGCATGCCAAGACGATCGAAGTAGGCAATCGTCAGCACCTTGTTCAGGGCAAGGCGGCTGTTGCGCCACCAGCGGTGGCTGTTTCTAGCCACCAGCAAAGCGACATTCGGATTTGCCCCTAGCTTCAGCAGCTCCCGGTATATCGTCGTGCCACGCTTCCAGTGCTTGAGGTGGATGGCCCGCAGCCGATGACGCATCCACTCGCCCAGCGTGAGCAGGACGCGCGGAGTTTGCGCCAGGCCAAAGTAGCCTTTCCATCCCAGTACGTAGAGGCGCAAGCCTTCAATCACCTGTTGGATGCTTCGCCCGCCAGATCGGCGGGTGAGTTGCCTGATCTTTTGCCGAAACGCCTCCAGCGCCTTCTTCGTCACCGCCCGCTTCACCTCGCCTCTCGGAGCCATCCATAACTCATAGCCCAGAAATTTGCGGCCAAACGCCTGGCTTACCGCACTTTTCGATTCGTTGATCTTCAAGTGCAGCCTGTCGTATCGACGCTTGAGCAGGGCCATCACACGCTCGCCTGCCTTCTGACTGCGCACATATACATTACAGTCATCGGCATAGCGGGCAAAGCGGTGCCCCTGTCGTTCCAGGATCCGATCCACCTCGTCGAGAAGCACGTTGGCCAGAAGCGGTGAGAGCGGTCCGCCTTGCGGCGTCCCTTCCCCCCGTTCAACCACCACGCCGCCGTCCATGATCCCCGCGTTCAGGTAGGCGCGCACCAGCCGGATGATTCCAGCGTCGTTCACGCGTTTCCTCAGGCGGTCGATCAGGATGTCGTGGTTGACCCGATCAAAGAACTTCGACAGATCGACGTCGACCACGGTGCGGTAGCCTTCCTGCACGTACTGCTGTGCTGCAAGCACGGCATCACGCGCACGCCGGCCGGGCCGGAACCCATGGCTGTGTTCACTAAAGGTGGGATCGATCAGCGGTTGTAGCACCTGCAATAGTGCCTGCTGAATCAAACGGTCGGTCACGGTGGGTATCCCCAGTTCACGCTCGCTTCCATCCGGCTTCGGAATGCCGACGCGCCGCACCGGCATTGGCCGATACGTGCCTGCCATCAGTTGCTGCTTGATGGTCGGCCAAACGTGCTTCAGGTGTTGCCCGGTCCGGGCAATGTCCAGACCATCGACGCCTGCAGCTCCCTTGTTCGCCTTCACACGTTTCCACGCGCGTTGCATGTTCTCCCTCGCGAGCGCTTGCTCAAGCAAGTCTCGCCCTGTGTCTGCCGAGTCCTGTCGCGGGAACCGTGTTTCATCGCTGGTCACTTTAGACGAGGCTTCACCCCGCCTTACTGCGACCCGCCCCGCTGTTGCGGGCATCTGATGCTGTACACGATTCATCGACAAGTTGTTCGACACTCCTACTCGTTCGGCCCTTCGCTAAAAAAAAACTCAGCTACTACGGCCTCTGCTGACTTCTCGCTCCGATTTTTTTTTCATCGTCGCCCTTTTAGGCATGAGGCGAGATCTCCCCAGGTAAGAACGCACTCCTTCCCTGCACAACCGCCGGATTTACGCCGCTTCGCCTTGACCACAAGAACTTCGCGGTTTCATGCCCGCTCGTCCTGCTCGGCAGCGCCTTGTATCCGATTCTTGTCCATCGGCTCGCAGTTTCGCTCCACACTTCCTCTCCACACTCGGTCGCCCTCATGCAGTTGTGCTTCGCTTCGCTCGCTGTGGTCAGCTCGCGGCGGGACTTTCACCCACAAGAGTGCGCCCATGCTGGGCGCACATAAAAAAAGGCCTCCGAAGAGGCCTTGCGTCCTTCCAGCGCCGCCCGGCGGCGGCACGGATTATCGCGGCAGCACCGAACTCCCCATCAGGAACTCGTCGACCGCGCGCGCGCACTGGCGGCCTTCGCGGATCGCCCACACGACCAGCGACTGGCCGCGGCGCATGTCGCCGGCGGCGAAGACGTTCGGCTTCGACGTCTGGTACGACTTCTCGCCTTCGGTCGCAGCGCGGGCATTGCCGCGCGCATCCTTCTGCACGCCGAAGGCATCCAGCACGTTCTGCACCGGCGAAACGAAACCCATCGCCAGGAACACCAGGTCGGCCTTCATCTCGAATTCCGAGTCCGGCACTTCCTGCATCTTGCCGTCCTTCCACTCGACGCGGCAGGCGACCAGCTTGTCCACCTTGCCGCCCTTGCCTTCCAGGCGCTTGGTCGCCACCGCCCAGTCGCGCTGGCAGCCTTCCTCGTGCGAGGACGAGGTGCGCAGGCGGGTCGGCCAGTAGGGCCAGACCAGCGGCTTGTTTTCGTGCTCCGGCGGCATCGGCATCAGTTCGAACTGGGTGACGGACGCGGCGCCATGGCGGTTCGAGGTGCCGACGCAGTCGGAGCCGGTGTCGCCGCCGCCGATCACGACCACGTGCTTGGCCGTCGCCTTGATCTGGTCCTTGAGCTTGTCGCCGGCATTGACCCGGTTCTGCTGCGGCAGGAAGTCCATGGCGAAATGCACGCCCTTGAGTTCGCGGCCCGGCACCGGCAAGTCGCGCGGCTGCTCGGCGCCGCCGGCCAGGACCACGGCATCGAATTCCTTCTCCAGGTCTTCCGGGAAGATGGTGTCGCGTGCCATGTTGCTGACCGTGGCCGGGAAGTCCTTGCCGACCAGGACACTGGTGCGGAACGTGACACCCTCGGCCTTCATCTGCTCGACGCGACGGTCGATCAGGCCCTTCTCCATCTTGAAGTCGGGGATGCCGTAGCGCAGCAGGCCGCCGATGCGGTCGCTCTTCTCGAACACCGTCACGTCGTGGCCGACCCGCGCCAGCTGCTGGGCGGCGGCCAGGCCGGCCGGTCCGGAACCGATCACGGCGACCTTCCTGCCGGTCTTGGCGGCAGCGGGCTGCGGCACGATCCAGCCGTGTTCCCAGCCGGCGTCGGCGATCTTGCGCTCGATCGACTTGATGCCGACCGGCTCGTCGTTGATGCCCAGCGTGCAGGCCGACTCGCAGGGCGCCGGGCAGATGCGGCCGGTGAACTCGGGGAAGTTGTTGGTCGAATGGAGGTTCTCGACGGCCGCACGGTAGTTGCCGTGATAGACCAGGTCGTTCCAGTCGGGGATCTGGTTGTTGACCGGGCAGCCCGTGCTACAGAAAGGGATGCCGCAATCCATGCAGCGCGCGCCCTGCACCTTGGCCTGGCCGTCGGTCAGGGTCAGCACGAATTCCTTGTAGTTCTTGACGCGATCTTGCGGCGCGAGGTGGCCCTCTTCCTGCCGTTCGAATTCCATGAAGCCGGTAATTTTGCCCACGTTGTTTTCCTTTTCGTCCCTCGGAGCCGATGCTGGCTCCTTGCCGTCGTTCCGGCGAAGGCCGGAACCCAAGTCTGCTCGCGTATCGTCGGCGCTTGCAGAACCTGGGGCCCTGCCTGCGCCGGGATGACGTGCTAAATGTCGTGATACTGGATGCCTTGTCGGCGCGCCGCCGTTTGCCTTACGCCTCCAGCTCGATCTTGTCGTTCGCTTCTTCCATGCTCGAGTTGTGCATCTCCTCGAGCGCGCGCTTGTAGTCGGTCGGGAAGACCTTGACGAACTTGCCGCGGCTGTTGGCCCAGTCGTCGAGCAGGTTGCGCGCGCGGGTCGAACCCGTGTGCTTGAAGTGGCGCTCGATCAGGCGGCGCAGGATGGTTTCGTCCGATTCGCGCTCGCCGTCGCGGGTCTGGCTGTGCCAGCCGGCCTGGCCTTGCTGCTTGGTGGTCAACACCGGCTCCAGGTTCACCATCGACATATTGCACTTGCCTTCGAACTCGCCCGTCGGGTCGTACACGTAGGCGACGCCGCCCGACATGCCCGCCGCGAAGTTGCGGCCGGTCTCGCCCAGCACCACCACGGTGCCGCCGGTCATGTATTCGCAACCGTGGTCGCCGCAGCCCTCGACCACCGCCGTGGCGCCCGAGTTACGCACCGCGAAACGCTCGCCCGCCACGCCGTTGAAGAAGGCCTCGCCCGCAATCGCGCCATACAGCACCGTATTGCCGACGATGATGTTGTCCACTGCCCAGCCACGGAACTCGGTGTTCGGACGCACGATGATGCGGCCGCCCGACAGGCCTTTGCCGACGTAGTCGTTGCCCTCACCCACCAGGTCGATCGTGATGCCGCTGGCCAGGAAGGCCGCGGCCGACTGGCCGGCGGTGCCCTGCAACTGGATGTGGATGGTGTCGTCGGGCAGGCCGGCATGGCCGTAGCGCTTGGCCACTTCGCCCGACAGCATGGTGCCCACGGTGCGGTTCAGGTTCTTCACCGGCGAGATGAAGGAGACCCGTTCGCCCTTCTCCAGCGCGGCCTTGGCCTGGGCGATCAGCTTGTGGTCCAGCGCCTTGTCGAGGCCATGGTCCTGGGCGTCGGTATGGTACAGCGCGCGCGGCGATTCATGCTTCGGCTGGTAGAAGATGTTCGAGAAGTCCAGGCCCTGCGCCTTCCAGTGCTGGATCGCGCGTGCCTTGTCGAGCAGGTCGGTGCGGCCGATCAGTTCGTCGTAGCTGCGGATGCCCAGCTGCGCCATGATCTGGCGCGCTTCTTCGGCCACGAAGAAGAAGTAGTTCACCACGTGCTCTGGCTTACCCTGGAACTTGGCGCGCAGCACCGGGTCTTGCGTGGCCACGCCCACCGGGCAGGTATTCAGGTGGCACTTGCGCATCATGATGCAGCCTTCCACCACCAGCGGCGCGGTCGCAAAACCGATTTCGTCGGCGCCCAGCATGGCGGCCACCACCACGTCGCGGCCGGTGCGCATCTGGCCATCCGCCTGCACCCGGATGCGGCTGCGCAGGCCGTTCAGGACCAGCGTCTGCTGGGTCTCGGCCAGGCCCAGCTCCCATGGGGTGCCGGCGTGCTTGACCGAGGACAGCGGCGAGGCGCCGGTGCCGCCGTCGTGGCCGGCGACCACCACATGGTCGGCCTTGGCCTTCGAGACGCCCGCGGCCACGGTGCCGATGCCCACTTCCGACACCAGCTTGACCGAGATCGAGGCCCGCGGGTTGGCGTTCTTGAGGTCGTGGATCAGCTGCGCCAGGTCTTCGATCGAGTAGATGTCGTGGTGCGGCGGCGGCGAGATCAGGCCCACGCCCGGAACCGAGAAGCGCAAGCTGGCGATGTACTCGGACACCTTATGGCCCGGCAGCTGGCCGCCCTCGCCCGGCTTGGCGCCTTGCGCCATCTTGATCTGGATCTGGTCGGCCGCGGCCAGGTATTCGGCGGTGACGCCGAAGCGGCCCGAGGCCACCTGCTTGATCTTCGAGCGCAGCGAATCGCCTTCTTCGAGCGGGATGTCGACCATCACGCGCCCGGCGCCGAGCACTGATGCCAGCGTTTCGCCCTTGCTGATCTTGATGCCCTTGAATTCGTTGAGGTAGCGCGCCGGATCTTCGCCGCCCTCGCCCGTGTTGCTCTTGCCGCCGATGCGGTTCATGGCAATCGCCAGGGTGGCGTGGGCTTCGGTGCTGATCGAACCGAGCGACATGGCGCCGGTGGCGAAGCGCTTGACGATGTCCTTGGCCGGCTCGACTTCTTCCAGCGCAATCGCCTTCGAGGGATCGATCTTGAATTCGAACAGGCCGCGCAGGGTCAGGTGGCGGCGGGTCTGGTCGTTGATGATCTGCGCGTATTCCTTGTAGGTGCTGTAGTTGTTGGCGCGGGTCGAGTGCTGCAGTTTCGCAATGGCGTCCGGGGTCCACAGGTGGTCTTCGCCGCGCACGCGGAAGGCGTACTCGCCGCCGGTGTCGAGCGCGTTGGCCAGCACCGGGTCGCTGCCGAAGGCGAGCGCGTGCAGGCGCAGCGCTTCCTCGGCCACTTCGAACAGGCCGATGCCTTCGACGGTGGAGGAGGTGCCGCGGAAGTACTTGTCGACCAGCGACTTGTTCAGGCCCACGGCTTCGAAGATCTGCGCGCCGCAGTAGGACATGTAGGTGGAGATGCCCATCTTGGACATCACCTTCATCAGGCCCTTGCCGACCGCCTTGGTGTAGTTATGGATCGCCTTGTCGGCATCCTTCTCGTGCGGCAGGCTGTGCGCCAGGTCGCTGAGCGTTTCCAGCGCCAGGTAGGGGTGCACGGCTTCGGCGCCGTAGCCTGCCAGCAGGGCGAAGTGGTGGGTCTCGCGCGCCGAACCGGTTTCGACCACCAGGCCGGTGGAGGCGCGCAGGCCGCGCCCGACCAGGTGCTGGTGGATGGTCGAAGTGGCCAGCAGCGCGGGAATCGCGACCTGTTCAGGCGAGAGGTTGCGGTCCGAGACGATCAGGATGTTGTGACCCGACTTGACCGCATCGACGGCTTCCGCGCACAGCGAGGCCAGGCAGGCTTCGATGCCTTCCTTGCCCCAGGCGACCGGATAGCAGATGTTCAGCTCATACGACTTGAACTTGCCGCCGGTGTGCTGGCTGATGGCGCGCAGGCGCGCCATGTCGTCGAAGCCGAGGATCGGCTGCGCCACTTCCAGGCGCATCGGCGGGTTGACGTTGTTGGTGTCCAGCAGGTTCGGCTTGGGGCCGATGAAGGACACCAGCGACATCACCATGCTTTCGCGGATCGGGTCGATCGGCGGGTTGGTCACTTGCGCAAACAATTGTTTAAAGTAGTTATACAAAGGTTTGAGCTTGTTCGACATCACCGCCAGCGGCGAGTCGTTGCCCATCGAGCCCGTGGCTTCCTCGCCCAGCACCGCCATCGGCGCCATCAGGAACTTCAGGTCTTCCTGGGTGTAGCCGAAGGCTTGCTGGCGGTCGAGCAGCGGGATCGCGGCCCGTTCACCCTGCGCTGCGCCGTGGCTCGCACCGTCCTTGCCGCGGTTCTGCGCCAGCTGGCTTTCCGACAGCTTGATTTCATTGAGCTTGATGCGCACCGACTTGATCCAGGCTTTATAGGGCTTGGCGTTCGAGTAGGTGTCCTTGAGCTCCTTGTCGTCGATGATGCGGCCGGCTTCCAGGTCGATCAGGAACATCTTGCCCGGCTGCAGGCGCCATTTCTTGACGATGCGCGATTCGGGAATCGGCAGCACGCCGGATTCGGACGCCATGACCACCAGGTCGTCCTCGGTGATGACGTAGCGCGCCGGGCGCAGGCCGTTGCGGTCCAGGGTGCCGCCGATGTGGCGGCCGTCGGTGAAGGCCATGGCGGCCGGGCCGTCCCAGGGTTCCATCATCGCGGCGTGGTATTCGTAGAAGGCGCGGCGGTTGTCGTCCATCGACGTGTGGTTTTCCCAGGCTTCCGGGATCATCATCATCATCGCCTGGGCGACGGGATAGCCGGCCATCACCAGCAGTTCGAGCGCATTGTCGAAACAGGCGGTGTCGGACTGGCCTTCATAGATCAGCGGGAACAGCTTGCCCAGGTCTTCGCCCAGCACGGCGGATTTGAGCATGCCTTCGCGGGCGCGGGTCCAGTTGAAGTTGCCCTTGACGGTGTTGATCTCGCCGTTGTGCGCGATCAGGCGGTAGGGGTGGGCCAGCGGCCATTCCGGGAAGGTGTTGGTCGAGAAGCGCTGGTGCACCAGCGCCAGGGCCGAGATGCAGCGCGGATCCTGCAGGTCGCGGTAGTAGACGCCGACCTGGTCGGCCAGCAGCAGGCCTTTATAGACGATGGTGCGGGCCGACATCGAAGGCACGAAGAACTCCTTGCCGTGCAGGAGCTTCAAGGCCTGGATCGCGTGGCCGGACGACTTGCGGATGACGTAGAGCTTGCGCTCGAGCGCATCGGTGACCATGATGTCCGGGCCGCGGCCGATGAAGATCTGGCGGATCACGGGCTCCTTGGCCTTCACGAAAGGCGACATCGGCATGGCCTCGTCGACCGGCACGTTGCGCCAGCCGAGCACGACCTGGCCTTCGATGCGCACGGCGCGTTCGATTTCTTGTTCACAAGCGATGCGCGAGGCGTGTTCCTTCGGCAGGAACACCATGCCGACGCCGTACTCGCCGGGCGGCGGCAGTTCCACGCCCTGCCTGGCCATTTCGTCGCGGAAGTACTGGTCCGGGATCTGGATCAGGATACCGGCGCCGTCGCCCATCAGGGGATCGGCACCGACCGCGCCGCGGTGGTCGAGGTTCTTCAGGATCTGCAGGCCCTGCTCGATGATCGAGTGGCTCTTGTTGCCCTTGATATGGGCGATGAAACCGACGCCGCAGGCATCGTGCTCATTGGCGGGATCGTACAAACCTTGGGCAATCATGAGGCAATCTCCACAGCTTTATCGGGGGTTGAAAATCGAGAATAGTGCAACGCAGCAGAACCCGCAACCACAACAATTAGGGTCAGAGTCGAATTGTTTGACAACTTTCTGAAGATTCGATTAATTGGGGACAGAGTCAGACGAGAGCCGGCGATAGGGGTGAATTGTCTGGTAAGTGTCTGATTTCATGGCGCGAATGCGCGCCGAAGCGGGTCGCCGTGGCGAGCGCGGATATGACGCAGGTGCCGAAGCGCGCCGTCTGCACAGGCCCGCGATAAAAAAAGGGCATGAATAATCATGCCCTTGATTGCCTGGTGATTGCTTATGCTTGCGGAGGCGGCGGAAGTGGTTCGCGGAACGGTCGCCCGCGCTTGGCCGGCAGGATCTGGCGCCTGGTCTTGCGCTCCAGCTCGGCCTTGAAGGCATCCGAACCAAGCGGCTGGTTCTTGAGCACCGACGCGGTGACGAAGTCGACTTCTTCCTGCGCAATACCCTGCAGGACCAGTTCGGTATATGCGGCTTCGCGCTGGAATGGCGTATTGCCGAGGCCCCAATACAGCAAATGGTCGGTCACCAGGGCGTCGGTGCGTACTCCGGCGTGGTGGGCGTAGCTCGACCAGGGGTAATCCAGCGGCCCGGCCGCCAGGCCGGCGCGCACCGGATTGAGCTCGATATAGCGGCTGCAGGCCAAAAAATAGTGTTCGGTGTCGACCAGCGAAGTGCGGAAGCGCCCTTCGAACAGGCCGCCGCTGCGGGCGTACTTGTTGTTGAACCAGGGGACGTAGAAGCGGCCGACCTTCTGCATCATCAGCGCCAGCCCGGTGGCATTGGATGGCGTCGCGAGCAGGTGGAGGTGATTGGGCATCAGCACATAGGCGTGGATCGCCACTTCATAGAAGCGCGCCGCCTCTTTCAGCCAGACCAGGAAGCGCTGGTAATCGACTTCGTCGTGGAAGATCGCCTGGCGGTTGTTGCCGCGCTGGATCAGGTGCTGCGGCTGGTTCGGGATGATGAGGCGGGGAAGTCGTGCCATGGCGTGCTCATAGGTCGAGCAGACATTTTAGCCGAGAATTTTTACTCTGTCCCCAATTAATCCTTGGAGGACTGAAAATAAGGCTGACTCTGTCCCTGTTTAGCTCAAGCGAGGGTGAAGCCGGCCGACAGGCTGTAGCCTTCGCCGTAGGCGCTGCGCAGGGGCAGGTCCTGGCCGAGGCCGGAACGCGCCTTCTTGCGCAGGCGGTAGACCAGCATGTCCACCCGGCGGCTGGCATCCGCGTCTTCGCCCCCCATGCCGGCCACGATGACCTGGCGCGGAACCGGACGGGTATTGATGGTGAGCAGGTGCAGGAAATTGCACTCTTTTTCGGTCAGGTCGATCAACTTGCCGGCCAGCTCGAGCTGGCGCGCGCTCACGCGCAGCGTCCACTTGCTCGGCGCCGGCGCCGGATCGGCCGGACGTACGCGACGGTCCAGGGCTTCGATGTGCGCCGCCAGTTCGGGGAACTTGATCGGCTTGGTCAGGTAATGGTCGGCGCCCAGGCGCAAGCCGAGAATGCGGTGATCGAACGCTACCCTGCCCGTCAGTACCAACAGGCCGATCTCGGGATACAGCTGGCGCATCCGCGGGATGACGTTGAAGCCGTCCTCGTCCGGCAGGCCGAGATCGAGCACGACGACCGCTGCCGGCGTGCGCGTCAGCGCCGCCCACATCTCGCTTGCGGTCTTGGCGATCGTCACCTCGTGGTCGAGCTCCCGCAGGAACTCGGCCATGTCGTCTGCGTATTCGCCATTGTCTTCAACAATCAGTATCTGCGTCATGGATGGGCCATGTTAATGATCGGTCCGATTATCACTGCTGGGGCTGGATGAGGCAAGTTGTTGTTGACCGTCAATATCCAGCGCGGGTAGCCAGAGCCGGAATTCCGCGCCGCCGCCCCTATTTTCACTTCCCAGGCGCAACATGCCGCCATGGACATCGACGATCGAGCGCGCCATGTATAGGCCCAGGCCGCTGCCGGGCAGGCCGGTGGCATTGCTGCCGCGGTAGCCCTTGTCGAAGATGTGCGGAGCGTCGCCAGGCGGCACCCCGGCGCCGCCGTCGCGCACCGAGAACTCGACCCCGCCGCCGCTGCGGCGTGCGCCCAGCGTCACCGTGCTGCCGCCTGGGGAGAACAGCAGGGCGTTGTCGACCAGAACCTTCAGCGCCAGCCGCAGTCCCTCGGGCTCGCCGCGCAGGCCCAGCCGCAGTTCTTCGGCTTCGAGCAGCGCCTCGCGCCCCGCCTCGCGCACCTGCTTGACGCCGACCTCCAGCAATTCGCGGGCGCCCACGGTGTTCGGCTGGCGCACCTTGCCGATGGCGGCCATGCGGTCGGGCGACAAATATTCATCCAACATGGCAATCAGGCGGTCGGTCGCCACCGCAATCTTGCGGTAGCGCTGGCGTACCGCGTCGTCGGCGCCGTGCGTGGTCGCTTCCAGGCGCTGGATGGCGCCGTCGATGGTCGCCAGCGGGGTGCGGAATTCGTGGTTCAGCATGCTGGCAAAGCGGCGCTGGTCGGCCAGGTGGGCGCGCTGCGCCGACAGGTCGCGCAGCAGGCCCACCAGCGAATCGCTGCCGTCCGGATTGCGCAGCACCGTCGTGATGACTTGCAGGCCGATCGGATGGCCTTCTGCGTTGTGCACGTCGACTTCCTGCACGCGGCGCTCGCCGGGGGCGCCGGCGCCGCTGGCGGCCAGGTGCATGCCGAGCGCACCGAGCGCTTCCTGGGCGCCGCTGCCGGCGATCGCCGCCTGCAGCGCGCCTGTCGCGTGGCCCAGCAGGACCGTGAAGGCCGGGCTCAGGTAACGGACCGTACGCGCGGGCAAGTCGATGCTGAAAGCAATGTCGCCGGCGATTTCAGCGATGGTGCGAAACTGCGCATCGATGCCGGCAGTGCCGGCGCCAGGGTGCTCCGGACAGGCCGGAGCAGAAGGGTCAGCAGCCGTTCTACGCGTCATCAGGCACTTTCTATTAGCGATTGGACAATGAAACTTGTCGTTCAGTATATCGTCGCTCTTGCCCTCTTGTATAGCAGAGCCCTCGGACCCTATTGCTGATGGGACCGCATCCAGCAATGAAAAATGCGCCATGACGCGCGCAGTTGGTGGATAATCCGCGTCTATGAACGATACCGCTACCCTCCCCCCACTCCCGGACCGGCTCTCGATCGACCCGAGCAGCCCTTTTCATAACCGCGATGTTTTCCAGCACGAGATCGGCATCCGTTTCAACGACAAGGATCGCCACGACGTGGAAGAGTATTGCATCAGCGAAGGCTGGATCAAGGTTGCCGCCGGCCGCACGCTCGACCGCAAGGGCAAGCCGATGCTGATCAAGCTGAAAGGCAAGGTCGAGGCGTTCTACAAATAAGGTGATGCCGCCGGATTCGGCAGTGTCAGGACGCAGCAGGGCTGCCGGGTCGCACCGGCAGCCCTTTTTCATGGGCAGGCGCCAGGGCCTGCCTGACGTATGCCGGGCATGGGATAGCGGATGTGCGTAGGGTGGTCGGCTCGGCCGACCGCGCGTTCGGCTCCGGCACGCGATGCGACTGCGCTCGCTTGTTGGACGCGCGGTCGGCGAAGCCGGCGACGCGCCCCGGACCGCCCTGGCTGCCATGACAAGCACGTCTTTGTCACGGCGATGTATCCAGTTAGATAGATCCGGGGGCGAGGCAAGGCGAACACGGCAAAGGAAACGGCGGCCGCCGCGGTGCATGCCGCCCTACATTCAGGGAAGCCGCCGCACGTGGCGGAAGCGCGCGTAGCGGTTCAGGAGATCGTTGATCAGCTGCTCGCGGGTGTAGCCGGTGACGTCATGCGCCTGATCGCCTTCGGAGCTGGTGGCCATGGCACGGTAGTGCCGGCTGGACGGATCCGGTTCTCCCGTCTCGGCCCAGGCAAAGCTGGGCGGGCGGAAGCTGCGTGCGCGGATCGTATAGCGGAACACGCCGCGGTCGCCGTGCGGCACTTCCAGGTCGAGGCGCTCGGCGGTGGTGACCAGTTCCGGTTCGAGGCCGCTTTCGCGCATCTGCGTGAGGACCGCCTCCAGTGCCGGGCGCGCCGTGCCTTCGAGAAAAGCGCCAATCTCGGGCCGGTCGTAGAAATTCGTGATGCTGGCCAGGCGCTGCTGCCAGCTCAGGCCGGTGTCGGACGGCGGTGTATCGGCGACGATGGACAAGTCCATCGCCGAGCCCTGCGTTTCCGTCTGCAGCGCGCGCAGCAGGCCGTAACAGATGAACAGCATGATCGCCGCAAACGGCAACGCGCTGGCGATCGCGGCGGTCTGCAGCCCCTGCAGCCCCCCGGCCAGCAGCAACACGGCGGCCACGATCCCGGCGCAGATTGCCCAGAAGATGCGCTGCCATACCGGCGGGTTCGGCGCGGCACCGGAGGTGATCATGTCGATCACCAGCGCCCCGGAATCGGCCGAGGTCACGAAGAAGGTAATCACCAGCAGCGTGGCCAGCCCGGACGCGATCGTGGAGAACGGCAGCTGCCCCAGCACTTCGAACAGCGCCACCGGCAGGTTGTCGGCCACCGTCTGCACGATCGGCGCCGTGCCGCCCAGGTCGAGCGCGATCGCCGTGTTGCCGAACACGGTCATCCACAGGAAGGTAAACAGCACCGGCACCAGCAGCACCCCGGTGATGAATTCGCGGATGGTACGCCCGCGCGAGATACGCGCGATGAACATGCCGACGAAAGGCGACCAGGAGATCCACCAGCCCCAGTAGAACAGGGTCCAGTCGCCCAGCCAGGCGTTCGGCTCGTAGGCGTACATGCGGAAGGTGCGCTGCACCACCGCGCCCAGGTAGGCGCCGATGTTCTGGACGAAGGCCTGCAGCAGGAACACGGTCGAGCCCACCGCCAGCATGAAGATGAGCAGGGCGATCGCCAGGATGATGTTGAGCTCGGACAGGCGCTTGACGCCCTTGTCGAGCCCGAGGCCGGCGGACAGCGTCGCCAAGCCGGTAATGACGACGATCAGCACGACCTGTACCATCGGGCTGACGGGCAGGCCGAACAGGTAGGAGAAGCCGGCGTTCACCTGCAGCACGCCGAAGCCGAGCGAGGTCGCGACGCCGAACATCGTGCCCAGCACCGCGAAGATGTCGATGGCATGGCCGATCGGGCCATGGATGCGATTGCCGATCAGCGGGAACAGGCCCGAACGCAGCGTGAGCGGCAGGCCGCGCCGGAATGCGAAATAGGCCAGGGCCAGGCCGACCACGATGTAGATCGCCCAGGCATGCAGGCCCCAGTGGAAGAAGGTCAGCACCATGGCCTGGCGCGCCGAGTCGATGGTGCGTCCCTCGCCCACCGGCGGCGAGGCGTAGTGCTGGATTGGCTCGGCAACGCCGAAGAACAGCAGGCCGATGCCCATCCCGGCGCTGAACAGCATGGCGAACCACGAAATATAGCTGTACTCGGGTTCGCTCTCGTCCGGGCCCAGCTTGACGTCGCCATAGCGGCTCATCATCAGGAACAGCACGAAGATCAGGAACACGGCGACCGCCAGGATATAGAACCAGCCGAAATCGCGCACGATGGCCGCCTGCAGCAAGGCGAACACGCTGCCGGCTTGCTCCGGGAACAGCGCGCCGAACAGGGCGAAGGTGAGGATCAGCCCGGCCGAGATGTAGAAAACGGGCGGATTGACCTGGATTTTCCGGCGCGCACCGGAACCGGCGGCTTCGTTCAGTACGGGATCAGTCATCGTTCGGCATTCCTCCACGATTCCGGCAAGGCAGGATGAGTGAGGCGGGTACGCTGTGCAATCCCGCGTTCCTGGATAAAGTCTAGCATGGGGATACCCCGCGTCCGATTGCGAACACGATTGGATCTGCAGGGATCGTTAGCGCCGGGCGCAAGCGGGGCCGGCGCCCTGGGACAAGGGGACGGCGGCGATCCGACGGCTTTGCCGGATCACCGCTGCCGGTCAGGCCTCGCCGTCTTCCAGCGGCGCGAAGATTGCCTGCAGGTCTTCTTGCGTCAGCGCCATTTTCTGCGACTCGCCTTCGGACAGGATCGACTGCGCCAGCTCCGACTTCTTCTGCTGCAGGAGCTGGATTTTTTCTTCCAGCGTGCCCTTGGCGATCAGCTTGTAGACGAACACCGGTTTATCTTGCCCGATGCGCCAGGCGCGGTCGGTGGCCTGGTTCTCGGCCGCCGGGTTCCACCACGGATCGTAGTGGATCACGGTGTCGGCCGCGGTCAGGTTCAGGCCCACGCCGCCGGCCTTCAGGCTGATCAGGAAGATCGGCACCGCGCCCTGCTGGAAGGCGGCGACCTGGGCCGAGCGGTCGCGCGTCTCGCCGGTGAGCAGTGCGTAGCGGATGCCGCGTGCGGCGAGTTCTTCCTCGATCAGGAACAGCATGCTGGTGAACTGCGAGAACACCAGGATCTTGCGGCCTTCCTGCAGCAGGTCTTCGACCATCTGCATCAGGTCCAGCAGCTTGGCCGACACCGCGGCCGTGTTCTTCCTGCCCGGCATCACTTTCACCAGGCGCGGGTCGCAGCAGACCTGGCGCAGCTTGAGCAGCGCTTCGAGGATGACGATCTGGCTGCGCGCCACGCCCTTGCGGTCGATCTCGTCGCGCACTTTCTTGTCCATGGCCAGGCGCACGGTTTCGTACAGGTCGCGCTGGGCGCCCGAGAGCTCGATGCGGCGCACCATTTCGGTCTTTTCCGGCAGTTCCTTGGCCACGTTGTCCTTGGTCCGGCGCAGCAGGAAAGGCTTGATGCGGCGGCTCAGCAGGATGCGGCGCACCGTATCGTCCTGGCGTTCGATCGGGTGACGGAACTGGCTGTTGAAGGTTTTCTCGTCGCCCAGCAGGCCGGGCAGCAGGAAGTGGAACTGCGACCACAGCTCGCCCAGGTGGTTCTCGAGCGGCGTGCCGGACAGGCACAGGCGGTGGTTGGCGTCGAGCGAGCCGGCCGTCTGGGCCGCCTTGGAGCGGGTGTTCTTGATGTAGTGCGATTCGTCCAGGATCACCAGGTGATAGTGGTGCTCGCGCAGCTTTTCTTCGTCGCGCGGCAGCAGCGCATAGGTGGTCAGGACGATGTCGGCATCGTCGATCTGGTCGAACAGGTCCATGCGCTCCTTGCCCTGCAGGAGCAGCACCTTCAGGCTCGGGGCGAAGCGCGCGGCCTCGTCGAACCAGTTGGTCATCAGGCTGGTCGGCGCGATCACCAGGGCCGGGCTGGTCAGGCGGCCCGCTTCCTTCTCGATCAGGATGTGGGCCAGCGTCTGCACGGTTTTACCCAGGCCCATGTCGTCGGCCAGGATGCCGCCGAGGTCGTACTCGCGCAGGAACTGCATCCACGACAGGCCGTCGAGCTGGTAGTCGCGCAGCGTGGCCTGCAGGCCCTTCGGCGGCTCGACCTTCTTGACCGAGCCGAACTGGCTCAGCTTGCGGCCGGTCTCGCGCAGGCGTTCGCCGCCGGTCCAGCGCAGCGCGAGGCCGCGCGCCAGTTCCTCCAGGCGCGCCGCGTCCAGCGTGGACAGGCGCATGCGGCCCTTGATCTTGTCGTTGAAATACAGCTCGCCGAGGGTCGCGAGGATCGGCTTCACGCGCCCCCAGGGCAGCGCCACGCGCACGCCGTCGGGCAGCGTGGCCAGCATCTGGTCGGCTTCGGCATACGCGGCCAGCACGGCCGGGTCGAAGTCGGCGGGCGCGCTGCGAATCAGCTGCACCAGCACCGGCAACAGGGGCACGCGCTTGCGCGCCACCACGATGCCCAGTTCGAGTTCGAACCAGGCATTGCCCGCTTCTTCGGGTTCGTCGATGTCGGCATACCAGTCTTCGACCGGCACCACGTCGTAGCGGTACTTGGCCGACTTCTGCAGGTGCCAGCCGGCGTCGGACAGCGGATCGAGGTCGTTCTCGGCGAAGCGCAGCCAGTGCGCCTGGCTGTCCAGCACCAGCGCGCCGGCCATCGCGTTGAAGGGCGCGGTGACCGGCTTGCGGAAGCCCATCTCGTTCAGGGCGTTGAGCGCCGCGGCTTCGGCTTTCGGGTCGCGCTCGATGACCTCGGTGACGTCGCCGATCTGGCGCACCACGCGCTGGGCCGGGTCGAAGGACACGCGCTGGCCGTCGTAGTCGTAGGCCAGCACGGCGAAGTCATGCCAGCGCGGCGTGCCGCCGTCGGACAGCTGCACCGAATCGAGCAGCAGGTGCGGTATGGGTTTGACGTCGTTGCGCAGGCGCTGGGTGAGCGGCTGCGGCAGCGGCATCAGCCCCTGCAGGCCGTGCGCCAGCAACAGCTGCGAGACACGCTTCTTGTCGGTGCCGGACAGGGTCGGGGCCTGGGCCACCAGCGCCTGCAGTTCGGCCAGCGAGATGTCGATGCCGCCGCGATTGAGCTCGAGCGGGCCGATCGACAGGTTGTCGATGTACCACGGCGGGTCGGTCGGCAGCATGTAGTCGATCAGGTCGGCGCCGCTGTGGGTGGCGCCCTTGGCCGGTTCGACCGACCATCCGAGCTTGGCCACGCGGCCTTCGTCGCGCCAGGCCAGGCTGGCCAGGCGGGTAGGGCCGGCCTGCAGCGGATAGACCAGCCCATTGGCCATGTCGGACCAGGAATTTGCCCACAGCAGCTTGCCCTGTTCGAGCAGCATGTGCAGCAGGATGGCACCGACCTTGCCCTTCGGTTCGGTGGCGCTGGTGCCCTGGGCCGAGCCGCTGCGCATCGCGATGAAGAAGCGCACCAGGTCGACGTCGTCGCCCTCCAGGTAGGCAGGTGGCGCCGACAGCAGCGAGAACACTTCGCTGACCGGGCTGGCGGCGGCCACGTCGCCGTTCGGGCGCAGGCGCGCCTTGCACAGGCAGATGGCGACATGGCGTCCGCCGCTGGTGGGGGCCATCACGTAGACGAACTTGTACTGCACGGCCTTCGGATCGGCGACCTCGTCGGTCAGCTTGGGTTGCGGGTGCGCCGCCGCCTCGACCCTTTGCAGCCAGCTCACCACCGGCGCGGGCAGGGAGGGAGCGCGGGCGGGAGCGCGGGCAACCGCGGGAGCATGCGCTGGTACTAGCGCGGCTGCATCGGTGGCGTTCTCGCGATGATCATCGACTGTGTGCATGGGTCTCGTGTGTCTGTATTAAAAACGACAATAACGAACATTATCCTTCATACGCGCGCTTCCGTTTTGTTCGTAATCGCACGTAGCGGCCAAAACTTGTCCGCACCACCTGCATGCATCGGACTTCACGGATGCAGCCGACTGTTCTCGCATGTTCAAGTGACGCTGTCAAGACTGGCGTATCGGCGACGTTTGCGTATCATTGTTTGCTTGACCTTTTAGAGACATGCGCACATGCCACGGACCTGGCAACGCACACGCCTGTGGCGGCTTGTACGACACCCCACGAGGGCTCGCGAAAAGCGCTTGGACTGCCTGCGCGTTGTCGCAAACCGGCCCAAGTCGATCATCGGTCGATCACGGTATAGGACCCGATGGCGCGCCCGGACTACTGGACGCGGTCAATAATGCCAAAAACACGATCTGGCTCGATAATCTGCTCTACACGCTCCATAAGCAGAAGCGCTGCACCACGGCGCAGATCGCGATTAAAGCGGACCTCGCCCCGTCCGCTGCCCCACGCTCAATCCGGACGGGGCGGCTCCGGTCTATCCGCGCATCCTTACCTACACGGACAGCGGTGCCAGCCTTAGCGTACTGGCAAAGAAGACGTCGCGACGATGCACGCCTGGTCCTGTCGTAGCACTTCTCGAAAACGCGGGGCTGCTGCAGTCGCTATGCCAGTCGAGGGTCGTCCCCACCAAGGGGATGAGGACAAGAATTCGCCGACTATTTCAGCTATGCCGAGACTCTACGGACTATTCCTTCCACCGCACGCTGGCCCGGACGTGCGGTCGTCGCGACGGCGTGTGGGCGTGTCGGCGTGACGTTGGCCGCAGCTCGAAATCCGAAACGCCGGATTGGAACGCGCCGCACACTCAAGCGACATCGCCCTTACCGTCGGTGCCGTTGCGCTAGCGATCAGGCGGTTCTACGATCATGGACATCAGCGCTCGTTAGCTCGGTCCTGCACAGAGCGCCTTGACTTCGGCGCCGAGCCGATCTGTCTCGTAATGCAGCTCGCACCGTCCGGCTACTGGGTTATACCGCGACACAGCGAGGCTCGCGGTCGTTTTGTGCACCTGCCCAGTACGACGACGTCTTGAGCGCCGACATTGAGCGAGTTTGGCAACAACCATGCAGCCCTAAGGGGCTGACTTTCCGCCACCTTGACGCGCGCCGTCTTTAGAGGCCCGGCTCGATAGCGCTCGTCGACGTAGGCGACCCAGGCATCTTCGGTAGCGAACGACTCACGCGGCTGCGCAGGGTAAGGCAACTCCTGCCACGTGAACTCGACCCAAGTTGGTATGCCAAACGTGCCCGACGCGCTTCCCATTGTTGCTCCGCCGTTCATGGGTTGTCGGAGTGGTGGAAGGAGCCTGCATGTGCGAAGGGAAGCCCGGCCTGGTCTCGAGCGCTACTGATTTCGATCCTTTTGTCCGGCACCGTGCTCGTGAAGTTCAACACAGCCCCACCCGTGGAGGCTTCTCCCGCCACAGGCTGCAGCCGCCCAGGATTAGCAGTGCCTCTGCCAGGATGACGCCGAGCTTGAATGGCGCGCGGTCGCGTATTGAACTCTTGATGTGGAAAGCGTCCGTTCGTCCCTCAATGGCGTCCCTCATTGGCAGATACGGGTTTGGGTGGGCTGCTGGAAGGCGATGCTGATACCCGATTTCTTGGCCCATTCGCTGTACTTCGCCATGTCCACTAAACCGACTGCGGGAGAGCCGGGTTGACCGCACTAGCGGCTGCAGAAACGGATGAGGGCTTTAGTGTCTGCAATGCTGTAGCTCCCGATGCATGTGTTTTCCACGGATCGTACCTCTTTACATTTGTGTCGATAACACTGTCGGTGGCCGCTCCCAACCGCGCCCAGGTGATTGGTATGCAAATAGGCAGTGGCGTCCGCCCTCGCGAACCAGTCCGCGATTGCCGCTCCCAGGTCGGCGCAGCGACTGACCTTAATAGCAACGCTTAACTCGCTGAAAACCATGTTGACCAATCTGGAATTTATAAAACTAATCTCGCCACTGATACACTTCAGCGCGCATGCTGAGCTTGTCATCGCTGAACGTCCCGGTCAGTTTTAACTGCTTGCGGTTCCGATCCCGTGCGACCTCTTCGATGCATTCGGGCGGGATCAACGCTTCCAGGTCAATACGGGTTGTCGCATACTTGGCATATCTGTGGCCTCTTCGTATGTTTTTCCTTCAACAATTCCGTATTGCCACTCAACTTCCATCCATTTCGGAATTCCACCCACGTCACCAGACATAAAAGCATAACTCGCTGGAGATTCTTTCGTAATGTTAGTATGAACCTTTCTTTCGTTATGTCCACCTTCGGTTCTGACATAGTTAATCTCAACGTCGCCCCCTACCGACTCTTATTCCAATGTTAAGCCAATCGAGGGTTTTCGAGAACCTGCCGCCATGCTTGATACAATCGCAGCCACAAATAAAATAACAATGGTCGCCGACCGCAATTTACGAAGTCTTTCTCGAGTCATTTTCATCACCTCTGATGACCACCTTGCTGCAAGCTGGCGCCAGCGCGACGGTCTTGGCCGTCACCTAATCGTCGCGCTCGGAAATGTCATATGGGATCTCCACCTTCAGGAGAGTTGCCCCCACGCTCGCTGTTGTGGATTTTCCAGCGTACCTTGATTCCATCGGTCGTCCAGATGAAGTGCAACCACAACATCTTGTCCGGCAGCTCATTTGGCGGTGTGGCTGCACGCGATTTGGCGACCTCTTCCAACGCCCATGCCGGCACTTTTTCCGCCACTTTGACGCGCTCCGTCTTTAGAGGCGCCGCTCGATAGCGCTCGTCGACGTAGGCGACCCACGCCTCCTCGGTAGCGAACGACTCACGCGGCTGCGCAGGGTAAGGCAACTCCTGCCACGTGAACTCGACCCAAGTTGGCATGCCAAACGTGCCTGGCGCGCTTCCCATTGTTGCTCCGCCGTTCATTGGGTTATCGGAGTGGTGGAAGGAACCTGCATGTGCGAAGGGAAGGCCGGCCTGGTCTCGAGCGCTACTGATTTCGATCCTTTTGTCCGGCACCGTGCTCGTGAAGTTCAACACGGCCCCACCTGTGGATGGCTCGTCCTGCCACAGGCGGAAGCCGCCCAGGATTAGCAGTGCCAATGCCAGGATGACGCCGAGCTTGAATGGCGCGCGGTCGCGTGTTGAACTCTTGATGTGGGAAGCGTCCATTGGTCCCTCATTGGCAGAAACGGGTTTGGGTGGGCTGCTGGAAGGCGATGCTGATACCTGATTTCTTGGCCCATTCGCTGTACTTTGCCATGTCCACCAACCCGACTGCGGGGGAGCCGGGTTGACCGCACCAGCGGCTGTAGTAATGGATGAGGGCTTTAGTGTCTGCAATGCTGTAGCCCCCGATGCGTACGTTTTCCAAAGCTTGTACCTCTTTACCATCCGTGTAGATAACCTTCCGATTATCGTAATGCGGCGCCAGCCTCGGCACGTGGAGGTAGTTGCCGCTGCTGTCATGGAGAATGGGGAGGGTGACGGTCTTCCATCCCGCTTTCGTGATCCGGTCCTCATCGAACTTGATCCCCTGCTGTTTGGCCTGGTTCAGCATCCACATCAGCGCAACATCCGACAGGTCGCCCGTAGCATAGCCGCCGCCAACATCCGAATGGGCGCCCACGAACCCCTGTTCGACTCTATTAGCCTGCGATGACTGCTGCGAGCCCAGGATCGAGCGCAGGTGGAAGCTCACCGGGTCGCCGCGGTATTCATTTAACGCAACTGCGTGTGCGGCATGGCGCACAGCCGCAGGAATCCCGAAGTCGTGCTTGTCGTCGTCGCCGTTCAGGTAGCCCAAGTGCGAAACCGTGTCGAACAGACCTTCGAAGCGCAAGTTAAGGCAGCGGGTCTTGCCATTTCTGCTGGTGTACTGCCCATTGCGCATTTTTCCCACCAACTGGTTGAGCCAGACCCGCGCCTCGGCCGCGCCCCGACTGAAGCCGACGACGTCGATGTCAATCAGGTCCGATTTGGTATCACTGCCGATAAACTCGTCGAGGAACTTGAAGCCCAGTGCGATGCGCTGGTCGAAGCCATCGCCGTTGGCCACATTGCCTTCATAGCTCATGTTGATGTCCGTGGTGCCGATGCCGGTAATATAGAACTTCCTTCCATTCAGCTTCTCGTCGTAGGCTTGGTGGATTTTCCACACATTCGACAACGATGCCCCCGTCCCGGGATTAGCGCTGTTGCCAGTGCCATCGAACGCAAACAGAATCAGTCCACTCGGATCCACATATTTCAACGGGTTGCCATCTACATAGGCATAACTGTTGACGCCACCGTGCAGTCCGATCGGATCTGGCGTCAGGTACCGCCCCAGCTCAGGATCGTAATAGCGCCGATCGTTGTAATGCAGCCCGGTTTCGGTGTCGAAGTACTGTCCGGGCAGGCGCAGGTTGAGCGCGAATCCGCGTTGTGCGCTCACGCTAGCAAGCCTGCCGTAGGGGTGATACGCCGCGCGCCAGAGCAGTTTCCCTTCATGGTCGGTGGCCGCTTCCACCGCGCCCAGGTGATTGGTATGCAGGTAGGCAGTTGCGTCCGCCCTCGAGAAGCAACCTGCGACAGCCGTCCCCAAGTCGACAACTGCCTGAGCGAATGGCGAACGCGGCCGCTCGACCAGGGCAGCGTGATCACTGTCGATTACTGCCACCACCTGATCGGCCAGGTACACGTATTGGCGGGCAATCGCCCCGTCGGCAGCGAGCTCCGCACGCAGCTGGCGGCCTTCGTACAGGTAGTGGCGCAGCGTTCCGCTGCTTTCCTTGGCCACCCGCAGGCCGCGATGGTCGTAGCGGTAACGTGCCAGGACCTTGCTCCCCATTTGCACCTCGCGCAGCTGGCCCGCGGCGTTCCAGCGGTAGCTCCGCGTCCCGGCTGCAATAGGCTGGCCAATCGGGTCGTACACGGGCGCCGCGCTCGCGGAGTCGCCGCGCCAGCGCTGGCTGCCGGGCGCGTAGCGCGCCGCGCGTGTGCCGGCCGTGAGCTCGTCCTGGCTGGCGATGTCCTGCTGCGACAGCAGGCGGTTGCCGGCGTCGTCATACGCATAGCGGCTGACATTCAGGGCGAGCGGCTTACGGCCTGCCTTGCGCGCCGTGGCGCTGACGATCAGGCGATCCTGGGCGTCATAGGCGTAGGTGCTGGTCCAGTCGGCCGCATCCTGAAGGAGCAGGTTGCTTTCGGCGTCCCACAGGTAGCGATGATCCAGCAGGGCATCCGGATCGCGTTCGTGTCCAAGCGCACCGGGAATTGCCGGCGTCGCCAGCGCCGAGGTATGCTCGCCGGTGCGCGGGGCTGCGGCGGCTGGCCCGGCGCCCGACAGGGCGGAAAGCGCCAGCGTCATGCCTGCCGCCGACGCTGCGCGTAGCGGCGCGCGGTAGTCGACCCTGGCCAGTACGCCCTGCGCGCTGCGCAGGTAGCGTGCACGCACCCCGTTGCCAAAGGTGGCGCTGCGCAAACCGACGATGTCGCGCTCGAGGTCTTTGACGATGACCTCGGGCGCTTGCAGCCAGCGCAGCCAGGGAGTACGGATGCGGTGACGCTCAAGCGCCACGACCTGACCCTGGCCGTTGCGCCGGTAGTCGAGCATGCTGCCGTCGGGTAGGGACATGCCGGACAATCGGCCACTCCGGTCATAGACATATTCCGTCACACTGGTGACGGCCTTGCCGCCAGTCGGCGACAGCGTGACGGTCCTGGCGATGATGCGTCCGGCGGCATCGTGGGTGTACCGTTCCTGATGGCCAGGATGGTCGATCCCGGTCAGCAAGGCCCCCGTGTAAGTCCAGCTTGTTACGCTATTCCGCTGCCCCATAGGGGCTCGCGGATCGGTCAGCGTCTGTCGGACAATGCGCCCAGCCACGTCGTATTCATAATTGGCCCAGCTGCCATTCGCATCGATGCTCTTTACAAGGCGGTCGGCTGCATCGTAGTGCCGGATAACCGTGCCGCGGTCGGCGTTACCGGTGGAGACGATGCGTCCGAAATCGTCGGTACGCTGGTGCGTCGTCAATCCGCCAGGTGTGGTGGTGCGCGCGATCCGGCCCGTTGGGTCACGCCACAGGCGCAACGTCGTGTCGTACAGCCCGGCTTGTGTGGTGTTGGCGGCCTCGTTCACCTGCGACAGCTGGCCTCTTTCGTCGTAGCGGAAACGCCGTTGCCGGCCCAGGGCGTCGGTAACGACACCGGGCAACCCCATCTCGTTCCAGGCAATGCGGCGCGTCGCGCCAGCGTCATCGGTCACCGCGGTCAAGTGTCCGGCAGTGTCGTACTGGAAGCGCCGCCCTTGTCGGAAGCTCGCCGACATGACGCTCTCTGCAAGCAGCTTGCCCTCGGTATCGAAGCGACGGATCGCTGCGATACCGATGTGCGAGGCCACCGATATCCGGCGGCCGGCGCTGTCGTGGTCGAAACGCAGGAGTGGCCGGTACCCGTTTCCCGCATCGGCCCCGGTCTCGACCATGTTGCCCATGCCATCGTAGCGAATGCCCTGCCGTACCGCACCGCGATCGATTGCTACGAGCTGGTGGCGGGCGTTGTACGCATAGGTGGATGCCTGGCCGTCCGGTCCAACGACCCCGGCGATGCGGCCAACCGCGTCATAGCGCACCTGGCTGCGCAAACCACCGGGCAGGGTGATGGCCACCACTGCGTTGCCCCGCGCATCCCATTCGATTGCCGTGATATCGGCAGTCGCGGGCGTCGCGCCCGCCCCGTTTGGAAGCGGGCCATCGATCGTGGAAAGCAGGCTGCGGCCGCTCACTAGCGTATAGCCGTAGCGCGTGGTGCGGGAGAGGGCTTGCGGCGCTGTCTTTTCGCCGCTCGCCGGCGCCCATCCGGACTCGGTGATTGCGAGCGGTTGGCCGTGCGCATTGAACTGGTAGCGCGTTTGCATCTCCAGGCCAGGAACAACGCTCGGGCGCGCGACCAGATGGGGGCGCCAAGTATCGCCAGCATACTCGTAACGCTCGAGCCAGCTGGATTGGTACGGCTTGCCATGACGATAGGCGATCCGACTGACCAGGGCAATCCGCCCGAGATGGTCGTATTCCGTCTGTATTCCCTCCAAGGGAGTTCCACCGGGAGAGAGGCGGATTGTCTCGAGCAGCCTGCCGGTGTCGTCGTAGCGGTACCGAACGTCGGCGTCACCGCAGCTCGCGCAGCCCGCGCCCCGCACTTCCAGCAGCCTGTACTGGCCGGCCAGGATGGCATGGCGGTAAACGGTTTTCTTTCCCAGGCTGTTGCTGATAACTGTCTGGCCAGCAGTACGGGTATCCAGCGTGACCTGCTCGACACCGGTACCCTCGACCAGGGATGCGGGTTGCAGTGGCTTGCCGTCGACTCCCGTCTTCAAGCGCGCCGGCTGGCCCCGAACTGTGAGGTTCGCTTTGCCTTCAGCGTCGTATCCGTAGGTAGCAATACGACGACCGATTGGCATGCCCGGCGTTCCCCGTTCCTCGACACTCATGCCTGTCAGCAGGGTCGGGTAACGCGGGTCTTCGTAATGGTAACGCTGATGCCATTCGCCGTCCGGCCCTTTGACCCCAACCAGATTGGCCAGCACATCTCTGCTCGAGCCAGAGGCGCCTTTTGGCATCGTACTTCCGTATTCATATTCGATCCGACCTACCGGCGTGTCGATGAATTGCACGCCACGGAAGCGCTCGCCCGTGCGCGCCAACTCGGCCGAGAGATAGTGCAGGCGCAGACTACGCCCCTGCGGGTCGGTGACCCCAAGCAGCAAGC
The DNA here is from genome assembly GCA_015277795.1 of Massilia sp. UMI-21. Classification (NCBI taxonomy): domain Bacteria; kingdom Pseudomonadati; phylum Pseudomonadota; class Betaproteobacteria; order Burkholderiales; family Oxalobacteraceae; genus Massilia; species Massilia sp. UMI-21. The sequence continues at coordinate 150,649 of CP063848.1, forward strand.
CTCTCGAGTCGTACTGCAATGTGAGGAATTCGCCTGTGGGGACCGTGATCTGCAGGAGCTTACCAGCGGCATTGAAGCTCAGGACACGGCCGTCAGTCCAGACCCAGCGGTATTCGTCGCCACGCGCGGTGCGCGCGATATGCACCGTGCCCTGAGACGGTTCAGCTGTGCTGCACAGGCTGGGATTGTTCGGATCGCGCGCGAACATTACACGCGAGCCATCGGCCTGCACGATTTGAATGGTTCGGCCCACCGCGTGTAGCTCTGTTTCGTAGCTCAGTTTCCAGCCGCGGCCAACGATTCCGTTCGGATGTGTCGGCCGGCTGTATGCACTGTTGTAATGTCGTACCAGTTCCAGACCGAGCACGCCAGGCAAGGGTGGCATGTCAACCTCGCGTTGGTACTTATTGCCGTTGATGACATTGATTGGATTGCCGGCGCCAACGTCTACGCCAGCGTTGCTTGCGCCGGTTGCCGGGCCTGCCGCTCCACAAGTAGCGCCACCAGGCTGCGGACCACATGTCCCTGGTCCGCCCGGCCCAGGGGGAGGATTGGTTCCTGGAGCACAGCTCTGGATTTTGGGGTCACAACTGCCTGGTAGTGGGATCTGGGCAATAGATGACGTTGTGACAAACAAACAGCAACACATAGCAATCATCAGGACCGATTTATTATTCATGTACGTTCCCTTTGAAACAAAATGGATGGCTTAACGATTGCCCGTTTCTTCAACGAGATCGACTACTTGAAGCTATGCATAATTGCTAGGCAGACGGGACTTCACAAACTGGGCAATCGTTCCCGGTACATGGCCCGTCGGGGTCAACTGGGGGCGATGGTTTCGGTTGCGAGGGATGGCAACTGAGGGTTCCGCACTCCGGTGGCGGCGTATTGCTAACCGGGGGATCTCCCGGGTCCGTTGTCTGGCCTCCGTTGCCTGCACCGGGCAGGGATACCGGGTTGTCGCTCTCGATTGGATGCGATTGCATCTGCATTGTCACGTGGGTAACTACCGGAATCCGCCCTGCTTCCACCAACTGGGTGTGAAAAGAGTCGGACTTAGGGTCCAGCCACTTCAGGTACACCTTGTAGATATTCGACACAACCGGGACCTTCGGCATGTAACCGTGCGTGATTCTTAGTTTTATCAGATTCGCATCCTGTCGGGTCTGCCCCGAATTCGGTTTAATTTCAGTCATACCAGGGCTTAGAAACGGCAGATTGCTGTTTCGAATGACGCGTCGTGATCCGGTTTTCAGTGCCTTCTGCAAGTCAGGATCGCTCCAGTCGTCAAAGCTTTCTTTGGTCGGATTAAGTAGCTCAATCCGAACGTTACCCGCCAGGTCTGCCTTCGCCTTGGCAAGGGATGCGGCAATCTCGGCCGCAGACTGCCCACCTCCATACAACGGGACTAGGGCGTTAGCAAAAGCAGTTTCTATCTTCTCCAGGCTCGCATTGCCAACGCTACCCGCCCGCGCAGCCATGAAAGTTGCGTGATTTAACTGATTCTTTGCGAAGAAGAGAAGACCATACTGCAGGATGGCCAAACCGAGCAGCGTGATGACAGGCCCCACCACGACAAACTCCGTCATCGCAGATCCGCGGTGCCAGGCCTGGTGTTTAGGCAGAGTTCCCATCGTGTGCCTTGACTTGGGCGGTACATAGATCAGCCGGCTTCCGTAGTCGATTGCGAACTTGTCGATACTTCCTGCGGCTAGTTCCAGAGTGTGAACTGCGCTGGCTTTCGATCGTAGCCATGGCGCTACCGCACTTATTTTCCATGGCGCCATCCCTCGAACGTACTTCAACACCCTGCCATCGCCGTCGATATACACGACGTCGATTGGATAGCGCATAAAAAAACAATGCACACTTGAACATTTCGGGATCAGGAAGCCTAACCCCTTAGGAAGCTGGGCAGAAAACATGAGACCGCGAAATCGTTCCCATAGCCCATAGGCAGTAAGTAGTTTTATGGAGTGGACACCAGAGCGCGTATGCAGTCTGGCGTCGTAATTTTTGGGCACTTGCATGTCGGGTTGTATCGTCATCTACCATCACAATCCCGAGTTCATGAACTTCATGACAATCGGGAAGAAAAGGACGATGAAAGTACATGGGAATATGAAGGCAATTAGGGGAAACAGCATCTTCACAGGTGCCTCCATCGCCAGCTTTTCGGCACGAAGAAATCGCTCGGTGCGCCGTTGATCAGCCTGCGCCCGTAGCACCGGACCAAGGTTCATCCCCATTTTCTCCGCCTGGATGACGGCAGTGATGAAATTTGTGACATTGGGCTCTGCCAGCCGCTCGGCCATTGTGCGCAATGACTCCGCGCGGCTCTTCCCGGCACGGATGTCACGTAGGACGCGCTGGAACTCATCGCGCAATACGCCTTTCGGCCCCTTCGAGACGGCCTGGCTCATCGCACCCTGCATGTTCAGCCCCGCTTCGACACACAGGGTAATGATGTCCAGATAAAAGGGGATAGACTTGAGCAGTTCGCTTTTCCTTCGCAAGATCAGGTCTCGGAGCCAGATGAACGGGTAGGCATACCCTGACAAAAACCCGACCATGCTGAACTGCAAATACCTCATCAGGGAAATGTCCGCACCGTCCTCGCCTGGAATGTCAAAAGTGCTGGTTCCCCACCAAATCAACATGGCAATTAGCAAGCCGGAGGCAACTGAGCCTGCTATAAATTGCGATGGAGACAGTGAGTACTCAAGACCTGCCCTGCGCAAACGGACAATGAGCGCATCATTCTGCTTCGCAGGCACAAAGTCGGCAATTGCGTGACTAATCCAATGAATCAGGATCCAGGCCATGCGAAATGCGAGTGGTGGCGCGTCCTTGTACTGACGATCTTCTGGTGGAATCTCGGCTACATTTCGGCTGACAATCCATGCCACCAGAGCGACAGACATCCCTACTCCGAGGGCGAACACCGCCACCACCCAACCGCTATGCTGAAGAAGTAACTGATGCATCTGCTAACCCCTAGTTTGGTTAATACAGTGGACCTTTCAAACATCGATAGCGATAATTTTCCGAATTACAAAGATACCCATGAACTCAAGGAACACAAGCGCAACCAGCGCCCCCCAGCCAATCCGCGTAGTCCACAGCAGCGCCATCGCCTCCGGTTCCATTTTCTGAAGTACCAATAGCAGTACAATGGGTAAAAAACCGACAACCCAGGCTTGCAACTTGCCTTGCGCCGTCAGCGCGCTAATCTTTCCCTCCATCTGCAGCCGGCTTCGGATAGTGTTGGAGGTGCGCTCCAGTGTTTCGGCTAGCCCCCCACCTGTTTCGTTTGCTATGCGCATTGCCGAAACCACCAAAACTGTTGTTTGGGTGGGCATTCGCCGATGTAAGTTATTCAGGCTTTGTTCAAGCGTCACACCTAGTTTTTGCTCGCGCAACATCAGTGAAAATTCCTGCCCGAGCGGTGCCGGTGCTTCTGCCACCAACTGAGCGATTGCCGAACTCAAACTCGCGCCAGCCTTCAACCCACCAGACAGCATGAGTAGTGCGTCTGGCAACTGTTCTTCAAAATGGCGCCGGCGTCGCATGCGCATCCATTGAAACAACCATCTGGGGAAAAGCCCCATCGCAAGAAAAACAGGGATTGCCAGTACAATGCTGCCGGACATTAGCCAAGCGATAATTCCTCCTAGAGCCATGATTGCAATATTCGAGAGAAACAGAAGCCGGCCGTCGATAAAAACGAAGAACTCCTGTGCTCGGAACTGAGCCCGTTCGGAAAACTTGGTCTTGTATGCCGCCATTGCGTTTGTGCCTACCTCAACGGCAAACCAGGCAAGCATTGCTACCGAGACGGCAATCACAACTGTAATGATCGTGATCGAGTTCGACTCCATATCTGCCTCACTTCCTGCCTTGATAGTGCTCATCAGAGACGAAATCATCTTCGGCCACCCGTTCTTGTTCGTGGGGCTTGAAGATTGTCATGTCTAGATCCGTCCCAGCAGCCCGGAGTTCTTCGTAGAAAGTAGGGATTAGGCCGCACGCCGTGAAATACCCCTGAACCTTGTTGGGCACGTTCCTCCCCGGATTGCCATAGCCTTTGCTGACGAACTTGAAAACTTCTTGTAACTGGATCTTTCCGCTCTCGATCCCGGTTACCTCAGTGATGCTCGTCACCTTGCGGGAACCACATGAGAAGCGCGTCTGCTGCACGACGATGTCCACCGCCGAACAAATCTGCTCGCGGATCGCTGTCAATGGCAGATCCATGCCGGCCATCAGGACCATTGTTTCCAGTCGCGCTAACCCATCACGGGGTGTATTCGCATGCAAGGTCGTTGTCAGCAGCGGTTGTAAACTGATACAGGCAGCGATTGAAAACTGATACACCATTTTGAGAAGATGGCCGCTTTGCGGAGCGGCCTTGAAACCCAAAGAGGTGTACGTGGAAATTCAACTCCTGAAGAGGCATGGGTTAAGCCTTCGGCAGATCGCCGCCGAGGTAGGCTGCGCAGTGAACACGGTACGCCGGCATCTGGCCCTGGAGGCCGTGCCGAAGTACGAACGCAAGGTCAAACGCCAGACGAAGCTGGCGCAATTCGAGCAGTACCTGAGAGATCGGCAGCAAGCCGCTCAGCCCGACGTGATTCCGGCCACCGTGCTGTACCGCGAGATCGCCGCTCGCGGCTACGAGGGCGGCATGAGCCAGTTGAGGGCCTTTCTGCGCACCTTGCGCCCGGCGCCTCCAGCCGACCCGGTGGTGCGTTTCGAGACGGCGATGGGCGAGCAGCTGCAGGTGGACTGGGTCGAATTCCGTAAAGGCAGCGCACCCTTGCACGCGTTCTGCGCGACGCTCGGCTTTAGCCGGGCGAGCTACGTGGAGTTCGTCAGCAACATGAAGGTGGAGACCCTGATCGCTTGCCACGAGCGCGCCTTTGCGGCGTTCGGTGGCGTGACGCGGCGGGTCCTGTACGACAACATGAAGACGGTGGTGCTGGAACGCGATGCGTACGGCGAAGGCGAGCACCGCTTCCACGCCGGCTTCCTGGACTACGCCAGGCATAGCGGTTTCGTGATCAAGCTGTGCCAGCCGTACCGGGCCAAGACCAAGGGCAAGGTCGAACGATTCAACGGCTACCTGCGTCGTTCGTTCTACGTGCCGCTGGCGAGCCGGCTCGCGCAGAGCGGCCAGAAGCTCGACGTCGTGACGGCCAACGTGGAAGTGGCCCACTGGTTGCGCGACGTGGCCAATGCGCGCATCCACGGAACAACCGGAGAGCCGCCAGCCGAAGCATTGAAGCGGGAGGTGGAGCACCTGCAAGCGCTACCGGCACCGTGGCGGGCGGACATCGCGGCAGCCAGGCCGCAAACGAGTACTGCAGCACCTGCGGCGCCGCGGCCGGCGGCGGTGGTGGAGCGGATCGCGCAACCGTCTCCAGTACAGCATCCGCTACAGGTGTACGACGCGCTGCTGGTGCGGGTTACTGAAGGGGTGGCGGCATGAACCTGCAGCATGAGCGTATCGCGGCGTTGTGCGAGAGCCTGAACCTGCCGTTCGTGGCACAGGGCTATGGCGCCGCAACCCAGAAGGCGGCGAAGCAGGAGATGGCCTACAGCGACTTCCTGGAGGGGCTCTTGAGGGAAGAAGCCGCCGGACGCAACGTACGCAAGCAGAGCATGATGACCAGGCTGGCCGGGTTCCCGGCAGTGAAGACGCTGGACGAGTTCAACTATGACTTCGCCAAAGGCGTCAAGCGCAGCCAGGTCGAGGAACTGGCCGGCCTGGGCTTCGTTGAACGGCATGAAAACGTGGTGCTGGTCGGGCCCAGCGGCGTAGGCAAGACGCACCTGGCAATGGCACTGGGCTACAAGGCCACGCAGGCAGGCATCAAGACGCGCTTCACGACGGCGGCCGACTTGATGTTGGCGTTGTCGACGGCGCATACGCAGAACAATCTGAAAGCGGTGATGCACCGCGCGATCAAGGCGTATCGGCTCTTGATCATCGACGAGATCGGCTATTTACCGATGAACCGGGAACAGGCCAACCTGTTCTTCCAGGTGATCGCGGCCCTGTATGAGCGTAGCAGCCTGATCGTGACCAGCAACCTGCCGTTCGGGCAGTGGGACACGACCTTCGCGCAGGACACGACGCTGACCGCGGCCCTGCTCGACCGGCTGCTGCACCACGCGCACATCGTGCCGATTGCAGGGGAAAGCTACCGGCTGAAGCACCAGCGCCAGGCCGGGATGATGAGGGGGAGCGATGTTGCAGAAGTTGGCTGAACGCGGACGGTGTTCGGCAACGGCGGTGTATCAGTTTTAAATCGCTGGCACGACGAAATCTGTATCAGTTTTCAATCGCCGTTGACAGTCGTCAAAGAGCCTTCGTGTCCAGTGTTCATCGCCTGCAGCATGTCAAGCGCCTCCGCGCCACGGCACTCACCAACGACGATACGATCTGGACGCATACGCAATGTGTTCTTCACCAGATCACGGATGTGGACTGCACCCTTTCCTTCCACGTTAGGAGGCCGTGATTCAAGACTGATCAAGTGCTCGTGACGCAACTTTAGTTCGGCAGCGTCTTCTACGGTGATGACACGTTCGTGAGGAAGAATGAAGTTTGAAAGGATGTTGAGAAGCGTCGTTTTACCTGAGCCAGTCCCACCCGACACAATGATGTTCTTTCTAGCCGTAACGCAAACTTCCAAAAAATTTGCCATCTCCCGGCTGATTGCTCCAAAACTCACTAGATCTTCTGCCGCCAGCTTACGCTTCGCAAACTTGCGGATGGTTAGGGCTGGCCCTTTGAGGGCAAGCGGAGGAATAATTGCATTTACCCGTGATCCGTCCTTGAGCCGTGCGTCGACCATTGGAGATGATTCGTCGATCCGCCGCCCTAGCGGCGCGACGATACGCTCGATCACACCAAGTACTGCCCTGTCCCCAGTGAAGGTCAATGGGTGCTTCTGCAGCCGACCATTCCGTTCGATATAGATTTCGTCGAAACGGTTGACCATCACTTCGGTGACGCTGTCATCGTCAAGCAGTTCCTCCAAAGGTCCAAGCCCGACCGCTTCATTCAAAACCTGCTTACACAGCAGTTCTCGATCTAGTGACTGAGGGATTTCCAGGCTTTGCTCGAGCATGATCTGGTTGATCAATGCACTCGTTTGCTTGCGAAGCTCCTCATCTGCCATGCTTGACACGTCTTGCCGGCGCAAGTCCATTGTCTCGAGCAATCTGGTATGGATGCGCTTTCGCCACTCGAATTCCAGTTCTCGGCGCCGTGGATCCTGTGCGACCACCAATGCAAAATTACCAGATGCCACCGCAGCAGGTTGCTCACGCAGCACAGATGGGTCAGCCAGCTGAGCCGCTTGGGCTCTCCTGACCTCATCCTGCCTGCGTTCGGCGAACTCGCGTGACGCGCGAATCTCTTCTGTTGCCAACTGGTTACGATAGGCAGCAGAGTTCGACCGTGATCTGGGCGACGCAGCTTGCACCACGCCGGAGTCTGTCCCAATCTCGGACACGCGGAGCCTGAATGGGCCTATTCGAATGACATCATCTTTCAACAGAGGTCCATGCTGGGACGTCACCCGTTCAGCGTTAACGAGCACTCCGAGGAACGCCCCGAGATCTTCGATGAAGAGTCCCTTCCCAGTCTTGAAAAGGCGCGCATGTTCCTTTCCAATGCGCCAGCTGTCCAGGCGGATCTCATTCTGCACGCCCTTGCCGATAACACATTCATCGGGTACTTGCACCAAGCGCGGCTCACCGTCTTGGCTAGTGATCTCGACTTGTAGCATGGTCCATCTCCTTATCTATCAGTCTTCGTTCCAGCAGACGACGTAGGGACCTTATTAAAATCCGCTGCATTGCTGGCAGGCTGGATCGGATCGCTGAGATAGGGAGTTTTTCCTAATTGTTTGCCGAGTTGCTCTGTTGTGCGCTCGATACGATCGACTAATCCCTTGCTCCGACTATCGACTACAGTTGGTGTCACGAAGACAACGAGTTCAGTTTCTTTGTTTTGGAATCGCTTGGAACGGAAGAGCGCCCCCAAGACTGGAATATCTCCAAGCATCGGCAATTTGTCGACATCGGTACTCATCGTGCGCTGCAAAAGTCCTGAGAGTACAATGGTCTCTCCGGTCTTGACGTTGAATTCCGTTTTCGTCCGGCGGCTCAAGAGTCCTGGGCCCGACGGGGTTGTAATTGAAGTATCCAGGGAACTTACTTCAGAATCGATCACAGCGCGGATGACACCATTTGCGCCGACTCTTGGCTCGATGTCCAATTTGATGCCATAAGGCTTGAATTGGACGGTGACACCGCTAACAGTCGCCACGGAGTAGGGAAATTCACCGCCGGCTAAAAAACTCGCCTTGTAACCGCTTCGCGTCGACAACTGCGGCTCCGCCAGTATGCTTGCCTTGCCGTTTTGCTCGAGGAGATTCAATTTGGCGTTCAGGCCCAAATTGATCGTACTTAGAACGGTCAACGATGCGGGGAATGGTGGCGCCCCTTCAACTCTTGGGGAGACTGGACCCTCGGGTACTGCCAGCTGAAAATCATTTTGACTTCCCCGTCCCGCGGGGTTCCAGATTGCACCGATCGCTGCTCCTCCGGTAGAGCCCCATTTCAATCCGAGTTCACGCAATTCGCTTTTAGGAAACTCGACCACCTTCACATCCATCATCACCATCTGTTCCCACCCAATCGGGCTGGTGAAATTGACTATCTGAGGGTATCTTTTTGCTAACTCTGCGACCTTTTCCCGGTCGGCGTCAGACAGTTCTTCGCCTTCCACAATGACCTTGTCGCCAACGACCGACACTGTCGCTTTGGGAATTTTGCTGAGAAAGGCCGAGACCTCACGCGCAACGCGCGACGTGTCACCTTGTACCACCGTTACCTTAATTCGCTGGTAGCGCCCATCCCTGTGCCAAAGAAACAGTGTGGAGGTACCAGCGCCGTTAGCGAAAATGATGGCCTGATTGTCGTCAAGCGCAGACGCGGTTAGCACTTCTCCACTACCAACTGCAATTCTGGCCACGCCAGGGGCGGGAAACACTCTGGATTCGCCAACAAACATCTGAATTTCCGGCACCGGATTCGGATCTTCCAGGTCTCTTACAGGTGCGTACGATTCCTGAAATTTGGCAGGTCGTTCTTCTGTTTTGCGATTATGTGGGACTGGAGTGATGCGAAGGTGTGGTGAAACGCCGGTCATGGGCGCCTTCGTACTCTCCGCGGCACCGAGACCGTCGCCGGCCATCGAAATGGCAGGAATCACACTTAACGCAAGAAGACTCACTGAAACCTTGCTTCGGGAGGACAAGCGCTCGCGCAAGAGTATGTAGAGATTAGCTGCAGTCTGATGCATGAGTTCCCCTTTTCTATGGAGATAAAGTCGATGCCAGATCGGCTCTTTAACGTTGCTCGTGCATTTGAGAACTCAAGGAAGCGATTGGTGGCGTGGCATGTGGCCCAACAAAATCAGGCGGGTTGACCGCTGTCAACGGCAGCCGAAGAGCGTCAGGTCCAAGCTTGGAGAGGTTTCCACCGTAGATCACCGGGACCGAACGTCTTGCTCGCGACCGGTCGATGGGTTCTGAGGCAGCTGCTGAAAATAAGTCTTCGCGCAACTTGCCTATTACTTGCTTATCCTGAGGATTCCTTAACAATGCAGTTAATTTTCCGACCTCGCGCGCGACGATTAAGTTCTGTGCCTGCTGTGGAGTCGTATCGAGTGTCACGGTAGAAAAATGCCGTCGGTCCCCAGTAGTGGCATCATCAACGGACCGCTGTCCTGTTGCCATGACCATCACACTTTGCAACAGCGGGAATGTCGCAGGCCGACCTCCTCGATCAACGGTCGCGATAAGATCAATGGTGTCGCCCGGTTCAAGCATCCCGGAAATGGAATTGATCTCGTCTACGGCAACTGTAATCGCTCGACGGCCCGGCCCGACGCGTGCCGAAAATGTTGGCGCTTTCTGGCTTTCCATCAGTCCCCAAAGAATCATTTCGCCACTTCTCAAAGGATGGGCGATGACTTGTCCTTCAACACGATCAAACTGATCGGGCGTGATGGCGCCTGAATGAGCGAATTCGATAGGGATGTGCCGCACCGCCGCGGTGGCTGAAGAAAGCTTTTCACCCTTGGGAATGTCGACTTTTGCTACCACTACCGCAACTGTTTTTCCTTTCGCTCGGGCCTCGATCTCGTCAATTTGGCTGGCCAGATAGCTCCGTGCAGCGAATGCTGCGACAGTGCCGATACCAATTGCGACGCCGAGCACGACCCACGTTCTGGTCGGTCTGAACTGCCGAAACTTACTAAAGATATCTAGTTTCATCACTTACCCCGGCAAAGAAATCGCGTAGCTGATGTTCTGATAAGCCTGCTTGAATGAATCCAAGACAATTTGCACTGTTGTTCGGGCCTTGTCCGGGCTTGTCTGGTCGTCTTGGATTGGATAGAACAGTGCGAACGCGAGAGCAGCGCAAACTACCAAGTAATCCATCATCGCCTGGCCAGCGTCCTTCTTTTCTTTATGACGAGAAATTCTATTGCTGTTGTGCGGATTATTCATTTTTTGATTTCTTCCTCGCTGATGACGTTGACCTGAACGATCGTTGGGCCTTCTGACGTTCTTCCAATGACAGCAACTGCTTCTTTTTTTTTGCCTCGAAAGAATAAAGTCTTACCGTTTTTTAAAATCTTCAGAGTCCGACTCGCCAGTCTTTCTTCTTCAGTCGCGGCTTGAAACTGCAAGCTCATCCCCTCGTCGCGCATCAGGTCCAGAATATGGTTACGATTAACCTCCTCACCATGGTTATTCGACAGTGCATAATATTTGCTTAGTTTGCCGCCGTCAGCCGACATCATTACCGTACCGATTTTTGATCCTGCTGGCAAGCGGTCAAGTAAGCGACTCAGCGCAGTTTTTGTTACATCCCGACTGTCGTATGCCGCCTTCAAATTGGAAACAGTCAGCGTCCCGTTTGTGCCTACGCCTGCCGGGACCATTCGTATGGTTATAAAATAGCCCTCTTGGGCCTTACCGAGAATGAGTGCGTTCTCTAACTTGGTCTCTACCATGGGTTCCCCCAAACGTCCGCGAAACCATTTGGCCATAACATGAGGGCTAGATCTCGCAAGAAAGCCTTCGATTTTCAGGGGCATGCCGTTAACGGTGATTTGATCACCAATCGAATACGTCGTCGTGTCTTTAGGGAAGGTCACAACAGGCCATCCTCGCTGGACAATCCCCGCGCCGCTGGACGGCAAGCATATAAAGGCGAGCGACACTGCAACGAATAGGACGCAACGCGTGAATCCGCCGACATAGAAATTTATCATTACGTCTATTTGAGCCTGTCATTTGGCACTACGTCGCGCCAAAAATCGAGTTTTCCTAGCTTAGGCCCTGAGGTACATCCCCCTTTGAAGCAGCTAGGACTTTCAACAATCGCCACAGCAGCATCTACCAACGGAGCTACAGTGGTCAACATTGATCCGGGAAATATCCGTATATCGTCGATCCTTTCTTCTATCTGGGCTGAGTCCCTTGCACTCCAGGGGTCAATCAGCAGACTTGTCTGCCGACTCATAGTCAAGTTGATGTTTTTGAAGCCTTCGAATGCTCGGGCATGTATCCCATCTGGCTGAGAAATGTTTGCAAGAACTACGGTTACGTTTGCACGGTGAATACCTGGCGCATTGAGGCCCAGCGCGTCAGATACACCGACCAAGCCGCGGAACGGGGCATTGTCTGAAGCATTAATAAAGCTTTCTCTTATTGCGGCGATATTATCTGGACCGAAGCTGATCCGTACGTCGTCATTAAAATTACGTATCAATGGCGCGCCCATCGGATCTTTCCAAAACGCGTTCCTATGGGAATTGAAGTCGCCAGCTTCGTCATTTGACTTTATTGGCGCATCAGAATTGCTGAAAAACCGCCGCTGCACCTCTTGTTCCAATTGACTTTGAGGCTTCCAACTACTCATTGAATCGTTCCTCGCCATTGCCTCAAAAGCGACGTAGCGACTTGCCATTTGTATATGATGGGCAATGTCCTGGTACTTCGCTATCAAAGGGATGATGAGAAAGAGGGGTATCAGCACCAATGCGAGAACAATGAACTCCGTAAGCGCTTGCCCACCCACTGCCCCGCGAAAATAGAGAAGAGGTCGTGTCGCTGGTAAAGTGCGCGCAGACCTCATTTCCGGCCTCGCTGGCTGTTCGTGGAAGTAAAGCCTTCCTGACGATAGGGTACAAACACGAGGGAACTGACCACTGTATCGGTTTTCACACTTACCGCTTTCATCTTGAACCCGAATTTGGTGTCCAATTCAACTAACATTCCTGCCTCACCTTGATTTCTGGCTCCTAGGCTTGGAACGAACGACCCAGCTTTTGTGTAGCAAGCAGTCCCTCCACCTGGTGCTGCTGGCTGATCCCACATTTCGCATTCGAACCCAAGAACTTCCCGCTTCATCCCAGTGGCTGTGCTCAGTTTCTTCAATGCCTTACGGATGTTTTCGACAGCTGTTGCCATCCGAGGATCTGCAGCCATTTGCTTGAGAACCTCGTCGGCCATGACAGGGGGACCAGCGCGCGTAACTGGTGCGCTCGCGTGGCCATCTGCAGGGCAGTAACCTTTTGCATTTTTCGCTTTAAGATCTACGTCACACGATCCTGCCATTGATACAAGATCTGCGCTCTGCGTGACGTTTTCATACAGACTGCAGTCATCCTGATTCACATCGTATGCAATATTGGTAAGGTAGCGGATACTGCGATTGGTTGCATAATAAACGTCCTCTCGGGATCGCTGCAGGAAGTCAGGCCAAGTTGTCGGTGGACGAACTGGCTTCCCTTCTGTCTTGCGCCGGCGTAGGCAAGCTTTTACCGTCTCCTTGAGTTGTTCCAAACGTATTGCATTGGAAGGGTTCCCTTCCAGATATCCCTGCAAACGCACATAATGGACTTGTACCACTCCCCCCCTCCCCCGAAATATTTCATGAGCCATCGGAGTTCTTAGAAGCGCTTCTTCCGCGAGGGTCGTTGCGCTCGCCACTAGAGTTGGGAGAAACATTGCGGCGAAAATCAAAATAAGTTTCATATACTGCTCCTCAATGAGAGGATCCGCTTTGCCTAGCAATTGCAGCGGCCAGAACAGCCGGGGGATTAGCTACGAGATGGACCTGCCAGTAGGGGTTGAATAGGCTTGGAAGCTCCTGACGACTATCCGTTCGTTTCTCTGGGCGGTCAAAGTACACTTCAGAGGTTGCGATGGCTGCCATCTCACCACCTGCTTCCTTTCCTTCAAAAATGGATAATTTTCCGGTGGGTTTAATCGCTGAGCGACCACCAGAATTTCTGACTTGTTCTTTCTCACGCACGAGTCGTACAGCAAACCTGAGTGTCGGCCCGTAATCCCCATCCTCCGGCACACGGTCCTGCGCCTTCTTGTTAATCTCAAAAAAAGAGGGCACGCCGCTGTAGTTCCAGCTTCCTTGGTTTTTTCTTGCTGATCGGTTGCCGCTACCCAAGTCATAGTACGCATCAGTCTCGCACTTTATGCTTAATAGCTTGATATGCAAACTTTCAACAGTAAGAGACGCTTCATCGTTGGCCCGCCACTCATCGAAACCAATGAGTTGTGTGCCGCCTGTCCTGATAGCATCGCCTCTTGGCGGAACAGGAAGGCAGGGCCACGGAGACTTTGAAGACCAGGATCTGTTTGGAACGAACTCGTCTAGATTAGCAGCGGTGAGTTCAGCCTGCCTGAATCTTGTACGGTCCTGACTTGAGAAACGCGTAATGAAGGAGCCTCCCTCATGCATTAGGAAATCATCTATAAGTGGGAGAGGATCCACTTCAACCGAACCGTCGTTTTGATAGTTCGCGTCAGCCACCTGCTGCATCAATTCCGAACGGGCCGGCAACATTGCAGCAAACATCGTTGATTGGGCTAATTGCAGATTAGCCTTCGCAGATTCTGACGCGGACATCACGATGGGACTAACCATATCGACGCCCTGTTTAGCATAATTAACAGCGACTGCTCCCGGAGGCCAACTGAGCGCTACACACAATGGTAGGTATTCGACAAGGGCAAGAGCTGCGGGAATGGAATACGGCGGATATGTGCAGTTGAGCGGTGGAACCCCCCTAACATGTCCTTGGGCATAGTCTATCCAGGACGAAACGCTCACCATCTGTGCTATTAGTACCTCGTTGGCCATAAGTGCACGATTTGTATAGGCCGCGAAATTTAGTGCTCGCGCGTGCATTACTCCTGCGCTGTATGCCACAGCATCTGCCGTATTGACTAGCTTGGTTTTTTCGCTAGAAAGTTGTGCAGTGTTAAATAAAAAGAATAGCGCTACAAATCCAACAGCTAGGACGAATAGCCCATAGATAAGCGCCTGCCCACGTTGGCGGACAGGCCACTGGTAATTGGTTGACTTTGGATTGACGTACATCTCTCGCAGGAATGAACGCGAAGCGAATTACGTGCGTTTCCTATTGCCCACCAGAGCCGCCGCCCTGTTTCCCTGCGTCGGCTTGGTTCCCATACGTTGACAGAGAATTTTTGTTCGCGTCTGCTGCAACGGTCGCTGCCTTGTCTGCGGCAGTGCCAGCTTTGGCTATCGCATCGGATCCGTTCTGGCCGGCAACTTCTTGAGCAATGCCGGCAGTTTGGTTTCGTACCGTTGCGCCGAATAACTGGTAAACCGCGATAGCCGCTACTGCTATGAGAGCGACGATAATGATGTATTCGGTCATTCCTTGACCGGTACATTTCTTATTAAATATCAGTTTATTCATCAGGGTCCTCCGTTAGGTGAGCAGATGATTCCATTGTGTAACCTTCACGACTTACAGTAATGATAGAGGTCAACTATTTCGCACTGGAAATTCCAAAAATTGATGCCTGTTACGGGAACGCACAGGTGTCCGCCAACGTCAAGACTGGCGCATCCGTCGCGTTTGCGTATCATTGCCCGTTCGCCTTAACAAATAAAAGCCTCATGCTGCCTTCCATCGAACAACGCCTCGCCCTCGAACTGTCCGCCAGACCGGCCCAGGTGGCCGCCGCCGTCGCCCTCCTCGACGAAGGCGCCACCGTGCCCTTCATCGCACGCTACCGCAAGGAAGCCACCGGCGGCCTCGACGACATCCAGCTGCGCCTTCTGGAAGAGCGCCTGCGCTACCTGCGCGAACTCGAAGACCGGCGCGCGGCGATCGTCGCCTCGATCACGGAGCAGAACAAGATGACGCCGGAACTGCTCGACGCCATCGCCCATGCCGAGGACAAGACCCGTCTCGAAGACCTGTACCTGCCCTATAAACAGAAGCGCCGCACCAAGGCGCAGATCGCGATCGAGGCCGGCCTGGCGCCGCTGGCCGAGGCCCTGCTCGGCGACCCGGGGCTCAACCCCGAAGACGCCGCCGCCGGCTACCTGCGCGAGGCGTTTACCAATGCCGACGGCGGCGCCAACCCGGGCGTGCCGGACACGAAAGCCGCGCTGGACGGCGCGCGCCAGATTTTGATGGAGCGCTTCGCCGAAGACGCCACCCTGCTGCAGTCGCTGCGCGAGTACGTGCGGGAGCACGGCGTGGTCGAATCGAAGGTGGTGGCCGGCAAGGAAGACGAAGGCGAGAAGTTCGCCGACTACTTCGATTATTCCGAGACCCTGTCCACCATTCCCTCGCACCGCGCGCTGGCCTTGATGCGCGGCCGCCGCGAGGGCGTGCTGGACGTGGCCCTGCGCCTCGATTCGGAGCCGGAAAAGCCGAAGTGGGACGCGCCGCACAACCCCTGCGAGAGCCGCATCTGCGCCGCCTTCGGCATCAGGGCATCCGGCCGCCCGGCCGACAAATGGCTGCTCGATACCGCGCGCTGGACCTGGCGCGTCAAAAGCTTCATGTACATCGAGACCGAGCTGATGGGGCTACTGCGCGAGAAGGCCGAACTCGATGCGATCGGGGTGTTTGCCCGCAACCTGAAGGCGCTGCTGCTGGCGGCGCCGGCCGGCCCGCGCGCCACCATGGGCCTGGACCCGGGCCTGCGCACCGGCGTCAAGGTGGCGGTGGTCGACACCACCGGCAAGGTGGTCGACACCGCCACCGTCTATCCGCACCAGCCGTGCAACGACTGGGACGGCGCCCTGCATGTGCTGGGCCAGCTGGCGGCGAAGCACAACGTGTCCCTGATCTCGATCGGCAACGGCACCGCCTCACGCGAGACCGACAAGCTGGCCCAGGACCTGATCAAACAGCGCCCGGAACTCAAGCTCACCAAGATCGTGGTGTCGGAAGCCGGCGCCTCGGTGTATTCGGCCTCGGAATTCGCTTCGCGCGAGCTGCCGGAACTCGATGTGTCGCTGCGTGGCGCGGTATCGATCGCGCGCCGCCTGCAGGACCCGCTGGCGGAACTGGTCAAGATCGACCCGAAGTCGATCGGGGTCGGCCAGTACCAGCACGACGTCTCGCAGACCCAGCTCGCGCGCTCGCTCGACGCCGTGGTCGAGGACTGCGTGAACGCGGTGGGCGTGGACGTGAACACCGCCTCGGCGCCGCTGCTGGCGCGCGTCTCGGGCCTGTCTTCCAGCGTGGCCCAGAGCATCGTCACCTACCGCGACATGAAGGGCGCGTTTGCCTCGCGCGCGGCGCTCAAGGCGGTGCCGCGCCTGGGCGACAAGACCTTCGAGCAGGCGGCGGGCTTCCTGCGCGTGATGAACGGCGAGAACCCGCTTGACGCCTCGGCGGTCCACCCGGAATCCTATCCGCTGGTCCAGAAGATCCTGCTCGATATCAAGCGCGACATGAAGGCCGTGATCGGCGACGGCGCGCTCATCAAGTCGCTCGATCCGGTCCGGTATGCCGATGACAAGTTCGGCGTGCCGACCGTCACCGACATCCTGAAGGAACTGGAAAAGCCGGGCCGCGACCCGCGTCCGGAGTTCACCACCGCGACCTTCAAGGAGGGTGTGGAAGCGATCTCGGACCTGCGCCCCGACATGATCCTGGAAGGCGTGGTCACCAACGTCGCCGCCTTCGGCGCGTTTGTCGACATCGGCGTGCACCAGGACGGCCTGGTGCACATCTCGGCCCTGTCGAACACCTTCGTGAAAGACCCGCACACGGTGGTCAAAGCCGGCCAGGTGGTGAAGGTGAAGGTGCTGGAAGTGGACGTCAAGCGCAAGCGCATCGCGCTGACCATGCGCCTGTCGGACGCGGCGCCGCAGCCGGGATCGCGCCCGGAGCAGCGCGCCGACCGCGACGACCGCAAGCGCGTGGCCGCGCATCAGCAACAGCGCCAGGACAAGCCGGCGCCGGCTGCCGGCGGCGCGATGGCGGCGGCCTTCGCCAAGCTGAAGAAGTAAGCCGGCGGCCGGCCGCTGTCCTCAGCCCGCGTGCTTGAGGTAGAGACCTACCATGTAGACGCTCAGGAAGCCGAAACCGATCAGGAGCATGCGCGATTGCGGCATGGCCGGACGGCCGGTCTTGCGGATGGCAAGCGCGTCGCGCACCAGCAGCGCGGCGTAGCCGAGCGCCGCCAGGCCGCAGATGATTTCGCCGGCACCGGCGCGCATGATGCCGCCGACCAGGTTGATCATGCCGGGAATGCCCAGCAGGGCGGCGATGAGAAAATTCGTGCCGGCGTTGGGGCCGCGGCGGGGTGGCTGTTGCATGGATAAGACCTGGGAATGGACGATGCGCGCGATCATACCGCAGTCGACGCGCCCCACCCAAGCCGCGCCAGCCCGGTCAGGGGAACATGTGTACCGCGATCAGGCCTGCCTTCACGGCGAAGCACAGGCAGAACAGGCCGAAACAGGCGTAGCCGACCATGGTGGTGCGGCGCGAGGCCAGCGCGCCGCGCCGGTCGCGCCAGGCCAGCACGGCGCAATACAGCAGGAACAGCCCCGCAAGCAACTGGGCAGCATTGAGCACGAGGTCTTCCAGCCGGTCCTGGAACTTCCCGGTAAGGACATCGTACAGGCCGGGAATGACGAACAGCGCGGCCATGAACCACAGCAGGGGCGATGGCATGGAAGCGAAGCCTCGGTGGGCGTTCATGGCGAATCCCGTTTGAGTAGCGGACAGGCCATCATAGCGGGGATTGTCCGGCAAAAATCCGTCGATTGTCACAGCCGACCCGGGATTGGGTCCCGGTCCATGCCCGCCCTGCCGAATTCTTATAAAATGACGGCATCTTATCCTCCCCACTGAAGGCACACACATGAGCGACGTTCAAACCTGGATCAAAGACACCGTGACCAACACCCCGGTCGTGCTGTTCATGAAGGGAACCGCCCAGTTCCCGCAATGCGGTTTCTCGGGCCGCGCCATCCAGATCCTGAAGGCCTGCGGCGTCGAGAACATCGCCACCGTCAACGTCCTGGAAGACGCGGAAGTCCGCCAGGGCATCAAGGATTACTCGAACTGGCCGACCATCCCGCAACTGTACGTGCGCGGCGAATTCGTCGGCGGCTCCGACATCATGAACGAGATGTTCGAATCGGGCGAACTGCAGACCCTGCTGAAGAACGGCTGATCGCATGAACGGCCGCCCGCGCGGTGACGCCCTCCGCCGGATCATCGTCGCCATCACCGGCGCGACCGGCGCAGTCTATGGCGTGCAACTGCTGCGGCGACTGCACGCGACCCCCGGCGTCGAGACCCACCTGGTGGTGTCCGACGCCGCTTCCCTCACCCTGCACCAGGAACTCGGCCTGCAGCGGCGCGACGCCGAGGCGCTGGCCCACGTCGTCCATCGCAACCGCGATATCGGCGCCTCGATCGCCAGCGGCTCGTTCCAGACCGACGGCATGGTGATCGCGCCCTGTTCGATGAAGACGCTGGCGGCCGTCGCCCACGGGCTGTCGGACAACCTGGTCACGCGTGCCGCGGACGTGATGCTGAAGGAAAGGCGCAGGCTGGTGCTGATGGTGCGCGAAACGCCGTTCAACCTGGCGCACCTGCGCAACATGACCGCCGTGACGGAGATGGGCGGCATCGTGTTCCCGCCCTTGCCGAGCTTCTACCACCGTCCTGCAACGATCGAAGAGATGGTCGAGCACACCGTCGACCGGGCGGTCGACCTGCTCGGGCTCGACAACGCCCAGGCCCCCAGATGGGGCGGCATGAAAGACACGCAGGGTTCGTAAACCCCAGTCTTGTCAGCGCTTGTCGCCGTCGAAGGGCTCGTCGGCCTTCTTCGCCTCGCGCGCTTCCTCGAGCATCCGCCGCCGGGCATTGCGTTGTCGCATTACCTCGGCATGACGCGCCGCCGTCATCGGCGGGGCGGTCATCAGTTCCTTGAGCTGGGCGGTGTTGGCGTAGTTGTTTCGCATACGGCTGCTGCTCCTTGACGTGACCTTGTGGCGGCGGATCCGCTCGCCACAAACCGATTATGACCCAGCTGCGGACGTTTGTGCGTCCCGGCAGTCACGAAAAGTGCAATTGCGAAACTATTTTTGCTCGGGCTTCTGGTGGTTCATCCGCACGAGCATGCGGATGAATTCACGGGCGAGCTGGCGGTGGTGTTCATCCAGGCGCTGCAGGTCGGCAATCAGCTTGACGTCGGCGGATTCGAAGCGGGCGCTGCCGCCATTGGTGTCGGTAGCGGCATGTTCGGCGCCTCCGAAGCGCAGCCAATCGGCGGGCACGCCCAGCCACTGGGCAATCATGCGCAGCTTTTCCTGGGTCGGAATGGCTTCGCCCACCAACCACTTGCGCGCGGCATGGACGGTGATCGGGCGGCCTTCGAAACGGATATTGAATTCCCTGGCGAGGCGGGTCGGGCTATCGGGCGAGTAGTGGGCGTTCTTCAGCGCCTGTTGCAGGCGCTCACTGAAGCTCTCCCGTTCATTGGTCGAATTCATTGCAATACTTACTATGGTGTGCGGACGGCCGGCTTTCTGCTGCTGAGAAGCCTCGCGAACAATCATACCCTTAAAAAGTAACAAAGATGTGATTATTTAATAGAATTTGCGTCAGTTATTGTCTGCAAAAATTTCCGCCGCTGGGATGGATGAGGCTAAATATCTATCCTAACGGAAAGATTATGACATTGCCGCACGATTGCGCGCAACAAATATACCTGGGCGGCGGCCGCCACCGCCGCTTCCAGGCCCATCAGGCCAGGCGAAAGCGGATGATCCCGTCGCTGTCTTTCGAGCGCCGCAACAGGCCGTCGCGCCATAGTTTATGCAGGTGGGCCAGCGCCTCGCCCAGAGCGAAACTGAGCTGGTGGGCGTCGAGCTGGCGGCGGAACATCAGGGGCACGATGTCGACCGCCGATTTCGGCTCGGCACAGGCCGCCAGGACTTCCGCGAGACGCGCCGTATGGTGATCATGCAGTTGCGCAATACGGGTATGCAGGCCGCGAAAAGGTTTACCGTGCGACGGCAATACAAGAGTATCTTCAGGCAAGTTTGTGAACTTTTTCAGCGATTCCAGATAAAGCTCGAGCGGGTTGCCTTCCGGCTCGACTGCGAATACCGATACGTTGGTCGAAATGCGCGGCAATACCATGTCGCCGGAAATCAGGATATTCAGTGCTTCCGAATACAGCGAGGCGTGCTCGGGCGAATGGCCGAAACCGGTGATCACGCGCCAGGACGCGCCGCCGACCTCGACCGAGTCGCCATCGCGCAGGCGGGTATAGGCTTCCGGCACCGCAGGCACCAGCGAGGGATAGTAATTGCGGCGGCTGCGCATCTGTTCCAGCATGTCCGGGTCCACCAGGCCATGGCGCTCGAAATGCGGGATCGCCGAAGGACCGTCGACACCCGGCAGCGCCGCCGCCATCATGCGGGCGAAGGCAAACTCCCCGGCCGTGGTCCAGAACGGGATGTCGAAGCGGCTGCTCAGCCAGCCGGACAGGCCGACGTGGTCCGGGTGGCAATGGGTCGCGAACACGCGCAGCAGCGGCGCGCCCTGCAGGCGCCTGGCGAGCACTTCCTCCCAGGCCGCGCGGGTGGCCTCGGTAGCGGCGCCGCAATCGACCACGCTCCAGCCCGCTTGCCCCTCCTGCTCGTCGCGCAGCAGCCAAAGGTTGATGTGGTCGAGGGCGAAGGGCAGCGGCATGCGGATCCAGGTCAGACCAGGCGCCAGTTCGTGCATCTCCCCCGGCGCGGGGATCGTGTCGCCAAAAGGATAATGCAATTGGGCTTCGAGCGGGTTCATGGAAAACTTTCGTGTTCGTCGACAGGCGGGCGCGCTACAATGCCGTTAACGTTAACGTAAACGGAAATGCGCAGGCATCGATTGTAAGCGATTCCCTGCCTTGCTTTCCTTGTCCAGGCTTTCCTTCACCCCTAGCACCATGGTTACCTACACCATCGCCGAACTGGCCCGTGAATTCGACATTACCGCCCGCGCCATCCGCTTTTACGAGGACCAGGGGCTGCTCAGCCCCAAGCGCGAAGGCGTGGGCGGGCGCAACCGCGTCTACACCCCGCGCGACCGCACCCGCCTGAAGCTGACCCTGCGCGGCAAGCGCCTCGGCCTGACATTGTCGGAAATTAAAAGCATCGTCGACATGTACGAGTCGCCGCGCGACACCGTCGCCCAGATCGACCGCTTCCTCGGCGTGCTGGCCCACCAGCGCGTGACCCTGGAACAGCAGCGCGCCGACATCGAGATGGCGCTCGAAGAGATTTCCGCCCACGAAGAAGAATGCCGCCGCCTGCTGGCCGAAAGCGCCGAGAGCAAGGACGCGGCCTGAAGCACCGGGAGGCCAGGACCTCCCGTTTTTTCGCCATCTGGTTGACGTTTACGTTAACGTAAGAGGCGAGTATGATTCATCCTTAAATTTTGCCCAACCACCGTTCACCGTGAGGACGACCATGCTGCATCTCCCAGGCCTGACCTTTGACCATGGCGAAGACATCGCCGCGCTGCGCGAAGCCGTACAACAGTTCGCGGAAGCCGAAATCGCACCGCGCGCTGCCGAGATCGATCGCACCGACCAGTTCCCGATGGACCTGTGGAAGAAAATGGGCGAGCTCGGCCTGCTGGGCATCACCGTCAGCGAGGAATACGGCGGCGCCAACATGGGCTACCTGGCGCACATCGTCGCCATGGAAGAAATCTCGCGCGCCTCGGCCTCGGTCGGCCTGTCCTACGGCGCCCACTCGAACCTGTGCGTCAACCAGATCAAGCGCAACGGCAACGAAGAGCAGAAGCGCAAGTACCTGCCCAAGCTGATCTCGGGCGAGCACGTCGGTGCGCTGGCCATGTCCGAGCCGAACGCCGGTTCCGACGTCGTCAGCATGAAGCTCAAGGCCGAACTGAAGGGCGACCGCTACGTGCTGAACGGCACCAAGATGTGGATCACCAACGGCCCGGACGCCGACACCCTGGTGGTGTACGCCAAGACCGACCTCGAGGCCGGCCCGCGCGGCATGACCGCCTTCCTGATCGAAAAAGGCTTCAAGGGCTTCTCGATCGCGCAGAAGCTCGACAAGCTGGGCATGCGCGGCTCGCACACCGGCGAACTGGTGTTCCAGGATTGCGAAGTGCCGCTCGAGAACGTGCTGGGCGGCGTCGGCAAGGGCGTCAATGTGCTGATGTCGGGCCTGGACTTCGAGCGCACCGTGCTGTCGGGCGGTCCGCTGGGCATCATGTCGGCCTGCATGGACGCAGTGGTCCCCTACATCCACGAGCGCAAGCAGTTCGGCCAGGCGATCGGTGAATTCCAGCTGATGCAGGGCAAGATCGCCGACATGTATTCGACCATGATGGCGTGCCGCGCCTACGTGTACGCCGTGGGCCAGGCCTGCGACCGCGCCACCACGCCGGAAGCGGTGCGCGCCCTGCGCAAGGACGCCGCCGGCGCCATCCTGTACAGCGCCGAAAAGGCCACCTGGATGGCCGGCGAGGCGATCCAGACCCTGGGCGGCAACGGCTACATCAACGAATACCCGGTCGGCCGCCTGTGGCGCGACGCCAAGCTGTACGAGATCGGCGCCGGCACCAGCGAAATCCGCCGCATGCTGATCGGCCGCGAGCTGTTCGGCGAGACGATGTAAGGCAGCTTAATGGCGGATGCCGTTTGTAGGGTGGGCGGGTTCTCCGCCCACGCGTTCAAATACAGCAAGCAGACCGTTTAGGCTGGCACTGGTTGAACGCGTGGGCGGGAGACCCGCCCACCCTACCTTGCAATAGAATATCTGCTTATCCAGGCCGCGCGAGACGAACGATGACCCAGCAAGCGTTCCCCAAACTGCTGTCTTCCCAGATCGCCTTCGACATCGCGCGCACCATCCTGGACGGCTTCGACAAGCATTACCGCCTGTTCCGCCAGGCCAGCCAGGGAGCACGGCGCCATTTCGAGAATGCCGACTGGGCCACCGCCCAGGAAGCCGCGCGCGAACGCATCGACTACTACGACCGGCGCGTGCAGGAATGCGTCCACGTCCTGCAGGACAGCTACCAGCCCGAAGAACTGCTGGACCCGGTCTGGCGCGAAACCAAGCTGCACTACATCGGGCTGCTGGCGGGCCACAAGCAGCCGGAACTGGCCGAGACCTTCTTCAACTCGGTCAGCTGTATCATCCTGCACCGCAGCTATTACCATAACGACTACATCTTCGTACGCCCGGTGATCTCCACCGAGTACATCGAGACCGACGAGCCGCAGCCGACCTACCGCGTCTATTACCCGGCCGCCGACGGCCTGCGCGTCGCCCTGCGCCGCGTGCTGACCAACTTCCAGTTCGCCGTCCCCTTCGCCGACCTCGACCGCGACATCGCGCACGTCGAGGCGCGCATGGTCGAGGCCTTCGGGCTGGCGCGTGCGGAACCGAATTTGCAATTGCAGGTGCTGTCCAGCCCCTTCTTTCGCAACAAGGGCGCCTACATCGTCGGCCGCGTCATCAACGGCCCGCGCGACTACCCGTTCGTGATCCCGGTGCTGCACGACCGCCAGGGGCGACTGGTGCTGGACACGGTGCTGCTCGAGGTCTACCACATCACCCTGTTGTTCAGCTTTACGCGTGCCTACTTTTTGGTCGACATGGAAGTACCCTCGGCCTACGTCGGTTTCTTGCGCAGCCTGATGCCGCGCAAGCCGCGCAGCGAGATCTATACCGTGCTGGGCCTGCAGAAGCAGGGCAAGACCCTGTTCTACCGCGACTTCCTGCAGCACCTGAAGCACAGCTCCGACCTGTTCCGGATGGCGCCCGGCATCCGCGGCCTGGTGATGCTGGTGTTCGAGCTGCCGTCCTTCCCGTATGTATTCAAGGTGATCAAGGACTTCTATCCGCCGCCCAAGGACACCACGCGCGCGCAGGTCAAGGAAAAATACCTGCTGGTGAAGCACCACGACCGCGTCGGGCGCATGGCCGACACGCTCGAGTATTCCGACGTCGCCTTCCCGCTGGCGCGCTTTTCCGAGGAACTGCTGGCCGAGCTGAAGCAGTTCGCGCCCTCGCTGGTCGAGATCGAAGGCGAGCGCATCATCGTGCGCCACCTCTACATCGAGCGCCGCATGGTGCCGCTGAATATCTACCTGCTTGACGCCCAGGCGGCCGGCGACGAGGAACGCATCGAGCACAGCGTGATCGAATACGGCAATGCGATCAAGGACCTGGTGGCCGCGAATATCTTCCCGGGCGACATGCTGTATAAAAATTTCGGCGTCACGCGCCATGGCCGCGTGGTGTTCTATGATTACGACGAGATCGAGTACCTCACCGACTGCAACTTCCGCGACATCCCGGAAGCGCGCAACGAAGAGGACGAGATGGCCTCGGAACCCTGGTACCCGATCGGCAAGCACGACGTCTTCCCGGAACAATTCGGCCGCTTCCTCCTTGGAAATCCGAGCATCCGGCGCTACTTTATGCAATACCACGCGGAACTGTTGACCCGCGCCTACTGGCAATCCCACAAGGACCGCATCCTGGCGGGCGTCGTCGACGACGTCTTCCCCTACCCGCAGCAGATTCGTTTCTGTCACCAAGCACATCCCCCCACTTTGGAGAACCTACACCATGAATGATCCAGTCGTTATCGTTGGCGCCGCCCGTACCCCGATGGGCGCCTTCCAGGGCGATTTTTCGTCGAAGACGGCGAGCGACCTCGGCGCGGTGGCGATCAAGGCCGCGGTGGAGCGCGCCGGCGTCGATGCCAACAGCGTCGAGCACGTCTACTTCGGCAACTGCCTGATGGCCGGCCAGGGCCAGGCCCCGGCGCGCCAGGCGCTGATCAAGGCCGGCCTGCCGCTGTCGACCGGCGCCGTGACCCTCTCGAAGATGTGCGGCTCGGCGATGCAGGCCGCGATCTTCGCGCATGACCAGCTGGTGGCCGGCAGCGCCGACATCGTCGTCGCGGGCGGCATGGAGTCGATGACCAACGCGCCCTACCTGATCCCGAAGGCGCGCGGCGGCTACCGCATCGGCCATGGCATCATGTTCGACCACATGATGCTCGACGGCCTGGAAGACGCCTACTCGCGCAACGAGAAGACCGGCGAAGGCCGCTCGATGGGCACCTTTGCCGAAGAGTGCGTGGCCACTTACCAGTTCACCCGCGAAGAGCAGGACAACTTCGCGATCGAATCGGTCAAGCGCGCCCAAGCCGCCAACAACGAAGGCTGGTTCAACTGGGAAGTCGCGCCGGTCTCGGTCGCCACCCGCACCGGCGAGCTGCTGATCGAGAAGGACGAAGGCCCGATGAAGGCCAAGGTCGACAAGATCCCGTCGCTCAGGCCGGCCTTCAAGAAGGACGGCACCGTGACCGCCGCCTCGTCCTCGTCGATCAACGACGGCGCCGCGGCCCTGGTCATGATGCGCGAATCGAAGGCCAAGGAACTGGGCTTGACCCCGATCGCGCGCGTGCTCGGCCACGCCACCCACGCACAGGAACCGAACCTGTTCACCACCGCCCCGATCGGCGCGATGCAGAAGCTGTTCAAGAAGACCGGCTGGCAGCCTTCCGATGTCGACCTGTTCGAGATCAACGAAGCCTTTGCCGCGGTGCCGATGGCCGCCATGCGCGAGCTCGACATCCCGCACAACAAGGTCAACATCCACGGCGGCGCCTGCGCCCTGGGCCACCCGATCGGCGCTTCGGGCGCGCGCATCATCGTGACCCTGCTGGGCGCGCTCAAGCGCACCGGCGGCAAGCGCGGCGTGGCTTCGCTGTGCATCGGCGGCGGTGAAGCCACCGCGATGGCGATCGAATTGGTGTAATACAAACCGTGGTTAATGCCGGTAATTTTGGCCGCGTTATTTGACCGCGTTATTTGACCGCATCAATCACGAATTGGATACGTAGGGTGGTCGGGTCCTCCCGACCGCGCGTTCAGGCACCGCATGCGTTGTCGATATGCCGGGTATAGTTGAACGCGCGGTCGGCAAAGCCGACCACCCTACGAGGAGACTGACATGCCCACTGCTTTGATCCTCGGCGCCTCGCGCGGCATCGGCCACGAGATGGTGCGCCAATACCGCGCCGACGGCTGGCGCGTGATCGCCACCGCCCGCAAGCAGCAAGATTGCGACGAACTGGCACACATGGGCGCGACCGCCCACCAGCTCGACGTCACCAGCGCCGATTCGATCGCCGCGCTGGGCTGGCGGCTCGACGACGAAAAGATCGACCTGGCCTGGCTGGTGGCCGGCGTCTACGGTCCGCGCGGCTCCGGCTTCCCGACCGGCCCCGAGTTCGACACCGTCATGCACACCAACGTGCTGGCGGCGATGCGCCTGATTCCCATTGTCGGCCCGCTGCTGGCCGATACCCGCGGCAAGCTGGCGGTGCTGTCGTCCAAAATGGGCTCGATCGGCGCGCGCAGCGCCACCGAAGGCAGCCTGTACCGCGCCAGCAAGGCCGCGCTCAACTCGGTGCTGAAGGACGCCTCCATCACCTACGGCGCGCAGGGCGTCACCTGCGTGTCCTTCCATCCGGGCTGGGTCCAGACCGACATGGGCGGTGCCAGCGCCCCCCTCACGGTGGAGCACAGCGTGCGCGACCTGCGCGCCACCCTCGACCGGCTCGATGCCTCCAGCAACGGCGCCTTCCTGGACCACGACGGCACCCCGATTCCCTGGTAAGCCGACCACACACGACAAGATACGAGACACGATGATACTGAGCGAAGAACACCAGATGATCCGCGACGCCCTCCGCAGCTACGCGCAGGAGCGCCTGGCCCCGCAAGCCGCACGCTGGGACCGCGAGCACTATTTTCCGAAGGACGAGCTGAAGGAACTGGCCGGGCTGGGCGCCTTCGGCGTCGCGGTGCCGGAGCAGTACGGCGGCGCGGGCCTCGACTACGTGTCGCTGGCGCTGGTGCTGGAAGAGATCGCAGCCGGCGACGGCGGCACCTCGACCATCATTTCGGTCAACAACTGCCCGGTCTGCTCGATCGCCATGATGTATGCGAACGAGGAGCAAAAACAGCGCTACCTCCGTCCGCTGGCCCAGGGCGAGATGCTGGGCGCCTTCGCCCTCACCGAACCGCACACCGGCAGCGACGCCGCGGCCCTGCGCACCACGGCGGTGAAGGACGGCGACCACTACGTCATCAACGGCACCAAGCAGTTCATCACCAGCGGCAAATACGGCGACGTCGCCATCGTCATGGCGGTCACGGACAAGGCGGCCGGCAAGAAGGGCATCAGCGCGTTCTGGGTAGAGACCAATATGCCCGGCTACATCGTCGCCGGCCTGGAACAGAAGATGGGCCAGCATTCTTCGGACACCGCCCAGATCGTGTTCGACAACTGCCGCGTCCCGGCCAGTAACCTGATCGGCGAAGAAGGCATGGGCTACAAGATCGCCCTGTCGGGCCTGGAGGGTGGCCGCATCGGCATCGCCTCGCAGTCGGTCGGCATGGCGCGCGCGGCGTATGAAGCGGCCCTGGCCTATGCGAAAGAGCGCGAGAGTTTCGGCAAGCCGATCTTCGAACACCAGTCGGTGCAATTCCGCCTGGCCGAGATGGCGATGCAGATCGAGGCCGCGCGCCAGCTGATCCTGCATGCGGCCTCGATGAAGGACGCGGGCCTGCCCTGCCTGAAGGAAGCCGCGATGGCCAAGCTGTTCGCCTCCGAGATGGCCGAGCGCGTGGTCTCCAGCGCCATGCAAGTGTTCGGCGGCTACGGCTACGTGGCCGACTTCCCGGTCGAGCGCATCTACCGGGACGTGCGCGTATGCCAGATCTACGAAGGCACCAGCGACATCCAGAAGATCCTGATCGCGCGGGCATTGTGATCTCTGTCCAGACCGCCACGGCCGGCGATGCGCGAGCGGTCACCGGTTGGCGCGTTGTCGATGAGCTTGCGGCTTTAACCGCAAGCCGCCAGTGCTCCCGTAGGGTGGGCGGCTCCACCCGGCAAGATAGCGAGCCTGCGGCCTGGGCGCCGCCCACGCGTTCAACCAGACTGTGAATCGCCGTCTCCCTGCTCATGGAGCTGGGATGGCCGCGCTCGGCCGATGTCAGGCGACGGCCGGCTCGAGCAGGGTCACGGTCTGGGCGTCGGTGTCGAGCCGGGCCCGCACGCCCACCGGCAACGTAAACTGGTGGCGGATGTGGCCGATCGAATAACCGGTCACCGCCGGAACAACGAGGGGCTTGAGATGCTGGTCGAGGGTCTGGTCGAGGCTCAGGGAATGCCGCCCTTCACCGGGCGCGCAGTCCTCGCAGATGCCGACCATGATCCCGGCCGCCCTGGCGAAACCAACCGACAAATCGAGCTGGGTCATCCAGCGGTCGAGGCGGTAGGGCGCTTCGTCCACCTCTTCCAGGAACAGCAGGCTGTCGCGGAAGTCGGCCGCGTAGGGCGTGCCGCACAGGGCCGCCACTATCGACAGGTTGCCGCCCAGGAGCGGGCCGCTGGCCGTGCCCGACGTCAGGGTGCGGATGCCGAAGTGCGGCATGGTCTGCGCCTTCAGCGCGTTTTCCGGCGCCATCGGGATCGTGTAGGTGGCGCGCGGATCGCACAGCACCGCCACCATGTGCTCGCGCGGGTAATCGGCCAGCGTGGACGAGGCCACCGGGCCGTGGAAGCTCACCAGGCCGGTCTTGTTGTGGATCGCCAGGTGCAGCGCGGTGATGTCGGAGTAGCCGAGCAGGATCTTCGGGTTGCGGCGGATCAGTCCATAGTCGAGCTGTGACAGCAGCGAGATGCAACCCGAGCCGCCGCGGATCGGCCAGATCATTTTAACGTCGGGGTCGGCGAACATGGCGTGCAGGTCGGCCAGGCGCTGCTGCACCGAACCGGCGTAGTTGCCGAAGCTGGCGCCAAGATACCTGCCCAGTTTGACGCGCAGGCCCAGCGCTTCGATGTTCTGGACGGATTTCTCGATCAGGCGCTCGTTGACCACGCCGCCGGGAGCGATCAGGCCGACCAGGTCGCCGGGGCGCAGGCGCGGGGGTTTGATGAGGCGCCGGGTGGCGCGCTGGGTAGTGCCCCGGGGCGCGGCGGCCGCGAGTGCGGAAGCGGAAAGACCGGCTGCGGCGAGCGCGCCGAAACTGCGTCGGCTGAGAGTCATGCGGAATACGCCAAACAAAGAAAAACGGCCCGCGCCGCGGAGGCATGTGCCTCCCTCGACAGCGGGCCGCAGGGTCCAGTCAACTCAGGCGATCAACTTAGAAGAACTTGTAGGTCGCCATCAGGGTGAACGAACGGCCACGCGGGTCGGCCACGCGCGGTTCCCAGGTGCTGCCCGCGCCGGTGTTGCCGTCGTAGGTGATCGCGAACGGCGGATCTTCGTCCAGCAGGTTCTTGATACCCGCGGTCAGGGTCAGGTTCTTGAAGCCGGTGTAGGTCGTCGTCAGGTGGAAGATCGAGTAGGCGTCGACTTTCGGGTTGTAGTTCGACGGCGTCACCAGGCCGTTGGCCACGCCCGGCAGCACCTGGTCGTCATAGCCCGCACGGTAGATGTTCTGCAGCATGGTGCTCCAGTTGCCGAACTTGTAGGTCGCATAGGCGCTATGCTTCCACTTCAGGCCCAGGTCGCCGGTGAAGACGAAGCGGCCCACTTCGCTGTCGCCGAATTCGGCGTTCGTAGTGGCGCGCGACTTCTTCTCGAGCAGGCGCGAACCGTCGATACCCAGGCTCCACTGCGAACCGGTACTGAACTTGCCGTTCGCGCGGGCGCCCAGTTCCAGGCCGCGGGTGATGCGTTCGCCGGCATTGACCCAGCGCTGGTCGATGATGCGGATGTCGCCTGCGGCGTCACGAATGAACTTGTCCTGGAACAGGTTGTAGTTCGCCACCATCGTCGAGGTCGAGAACGAGTAGATCGTGTTTTCCTTGCGGATCTCCCACAGGTCGGCGTTGGCCGAGAACCAGCTGGTCGGCTGGACCACGATACCGATGGTGCCCTGCTTGGCGGTTTCCGGACCCAGGTCCGACTTGCCGCCGGTGACGGTCACCGGGGTGATCGATTCGCAACCAGGCTTGGTGGCGTCGACCAGGCCGCTCGGGCACTTGGCCGGGTCGACCAGGTCCTTGCCGGCGTACGGCGATTCAGTCAGGCCGTTGAACAGCTGGTTGAACGACGGCGCACGGAAGCCTTCGTTGTACGAGCCGCGCAGCAGCAGCTCCGGCATCGGCTGGTAGCGGAACGAGACCTTCGGATTGGTGGTGGCGCCGATACCGCTGTAGTGGTCGCGGCGCACGGCCACGGTCACTTCGAGGTCCTTGGTCACCGGCACCAGCACCTCGGCGTACACGGCCTTGATGTCGCGGTGCACGTTGTCGAGCGCGTTGGCGTCGTCGAACGGCGCGTTCAGGATCGCCGGACGGGCGGCTGCGGCGCGGGCGTCGCCATTGAACTTGTATTCCTCGCGGCGCAGGTCGAAACCGACCGCGCCCATCACGGTGCCGGCCGGCAGGGCGAACAGCTCACCCGACAGCGCGCCGTCGAGCTGGGTCAGGATGGTCTTGCCGCCGTACAGGGTCACGCCGGCGGCGGAGGTAGCCTGGATCGCGTCGATGGCCGCCTGCGACTGGGTCTGGCCCGGCAGCAGGAAGGGATTGACGATGCCCGAGCCGAGCACGTCGGCCAGGGCGCGGGTGTAGTTGTAGCCGGTGCCCAGTTGCGACTCCGACTCGCTGAAGGCGCGCGACAGGCCGACCTTGTAGTCGTAGGTGCGGCCGAACAGGTTCATCGGGCCGTCAGCGCCGACCAGCACGCGGGCAGCTTTCGATTCGGTCACGATCTCGCGGTTGCCGCACTCCATGCAGCGCCAGCGGTAGGCGATCGGCAGGCCGTAGTTCGCGGCAACGCTCGGGAACACCTTGACCAGTGCGTTGTACACGGTGTCGTAGGCGGCGCCGGTGCTCGGGTAGAACGAGCTCGGACCGAAGGTCGAGGACGAGGGCGAGATCTGGTTCGGCGAGAAGCGCTTGGCCACTTCGACGTTCGAGCCCACGCCTTCGATGAAGAACTGGTGGTCGCCCGACTGGAAGGTGGCGCGCGCCAGGGCGTTGGTGTTCTTGACCGGCTGCTGCAGCACGGCCGCGCGGCCGGTGTCCCAGGCGCAGCCGTAGGCGGCGCCGGCGCTGTTCCACAGCTTTTCGTCATACGGGCCCATGCCGTCGATGCTGTTGCAGCCCGCGCCGCCCGGCAGGTCGAGGATGCTGATGCCGCTATAGGCGGTGGTGCCGCCGCCCGGGATCATCGGGCCGGTGCCGGTAGGCGACAGCAGGGTCGGCGCCAGGCTGGTGGCGAACACGTTGGCGTGCGGCGCACCGCGGGTATCGACCGAGACGCCGCGGTCCGGCTGGAAGGTCTGGACGAAGTCGCGCTGGTTGCCGCGCAGGGCCTTGTTTTCGCTGTGCGCGAAGGTCGCCAGCACGTTCCAGCCGTCGGTCTGCAGGTCGCCCCAGCCGCCGGTGATGGAAGCGCGGCCGATCTCGCCGCCGCCGGCTTCGGTGACGTCGACGAAGGCCTGGGTTTCCAGGCCCTTGTAGTTCTTTTTCAGGATGAAGTTGATCACGCCGCCGATCGCGTCGGTGCCGTAAATCGCGGAGGCGCCATCCTTCAGGATTTCGACACGCTCGACTGCCGCCATCGGGATCGAGTTCAGGTCGACCGCCGAACCCTTCATGCCGTGGGTCGCCACGCGGCGGCCGTTCAGCAGCACCAGGGTCGAATCCGCACCCTGGCCGCGCAGGTTGGCCGAGGACGCGCCGTTGTTGCCGCGCTGGGCGCCCGAGGTGACGTCGGCGTTCGAGGCCAGGTTGTCCGAGCCGTTGCCATTGACGTTCAGCGTGGCGATCAGCTGCTCCGCGGTGACGATGCCCTGTGCTTCCAGTTCCTTGGCCGTGATGACTTCGACCGGCAGCGCGCCTTCCTTGGCGATGCGCTTGATGCTACTACCGGTGATTTCGACACGCTGGACGGGGCCGGAAATCTGCACATTCTGTGCGATGGCCGGGCTGACCGCGCCCATCAGGGCGATCAATTGAGCGAGCTTCTTTAACTTCACGCGTTTCTCCTAACGTTTTCCCTTGGCGGCCTGGGTGTCCGGCCGGGCTTCATATTCGTAATGTCTTGGCATTACGTTATTTTCGATTTCAGGGTAAGCCTAGTGATTTACGGCTATCCAATGAATTATCCGGCGGCCAGTATAACTAACAGGAATGTTTTATTTGGGAAAAACTCACGAAAACTAACGTGTCCCTCTGCTAGAACGTCCTCTTTGCGCAACATCAACATCCAGATACCGCCAGGTCGTGAATTCAACTGGATGCCGTTTGTAGTTTTTCAGCCACGGATGACGCAGGTCACCCGACAGCACATGGGTCAGCGGCACCCAGGGGTTGTACGCGTGGATCAGCTGGTTCATCTCGAAATACAGCTTCTGGCGCGCAGGCCCGTCGGTGAGCCGGCGCGCCTGCTCATAGCGCACGTTATAGGCCGGCAGGTTGAAGCGCGCATAGTTGGCACGGCCGGCGTTCGGGCCGTACAGCAGCTGGTAGAAGTTGTCGCCATCCGGGAAGTCGGCGATCCAGTTACTTTCGAACATCTGGACCGTGCCCAGGCGCGAAGCCTTGATGATCTCGGTCTTCTTGTCCGATTTGAACGTGACGCGCAGGCCGATCGCGTTCAGGCACTTGCGCCATAACTCGTCGCGCAGGCGGCCGCCGACCGTGGCCTCGCTGTGCATGGTGAGCGTCAGCGGCCGGTCGTCGGGCGTGCGGCGAAACCCGTCGGGATCGCGCCGGGTATAGCCATGGCGGTCCAGCAGCGCATTGGCCAGCGCCGGGTCGTAGGGCACCGGGCTGCGGTAATCCGGATCGTAGCCGAGCACGTTGGGCGGCAGCGGCGACTCGGCCTTGATCGCGAAGCCCTTCTTCAGCAGCGCGATGTCCTCGGCACTGTTGTAGGCCATCGAGATCGCGCGGCGCAGCGCCACCCGGTCCTTGCCGTAGCCGCCGAGCACCGGGTCTTCCATGTTCATCCACATGTAGTAGGTCTGCAGCACCGGGAAGCGCGACAGCACGATGCCGCGCGCCGCCAGCTCCGGTTTCAACTGGCCGTCTTCCACCACCATCTCGGTCATCGACTCGGGGATCTGCT
Organism: Massilia sp. UMI-21; assembly: GCA_015277795.1. NCBI lineage: Bacteria > Pseudomonadati > Pseudomonadota > Betaproteobacteria > Burkholderiales > Oxalobacteraceae > Massilia > Massilia sp. UMI-21. The sequence goes on from CP063848.1 coordinate 184,226, forward strand.
CGAGGTAGTCGTATTCGGCGTTCAGGAAGCCCAGCATGCGGCCCTGGAATTCCTCGGCGACGCGCAGCTCGATCCGGTCCACCCGCGGCAGGCGCTTGCCTTCCAGGGCGGCGGCGATCGCCTGGTCTTCCGGATTGTCGCCCGGGGTGGCGTGGAACACCGCCGTCGAATACGGGTTGGCCAGCAATACGATGCGGTCGCTGCGCTTCCACTCGCCGACCATGAAGGGGCCGGTGCCGACCGGGTGGTTGCCGGCCTGGCCCGGATAGGCCTCGATGACTTCGCGCGCCACCGCGCCGGACGCCGGCGTCGCCAGGTAGAACAGGAAGTTGTTGTCGGGCGCCTTCAGGCGGATGCGCAGGGTATGGCGGTCGAGGGCGCGCAGCTCGGCCACGCCTTCGAACATGGCGGCCCAGGGCGACCGGGTCGCCGGATCTCGCAGGCGCGCGAGGCTGTACGCATAATCCTGCGCCGTCATCTCGCGCTTCACTCCCTTGAAGGCCGGGTCCCCGGTGAAATAAATACCGGGGCGGATGCGAAAGGTGTAGGTCAGGCCGTCCGCGCTCACTTCCGGCATGGCGACGGCGGTGTTCGGGCGCAGCCTGGCCGGGCGCGCCAGGTAGTCGTAGCGCAGCAGCGGGTCGAACAGGTTTTCCAGCAGCGACAGGGTGGCGTTGTCGGAGGCGACGGCCGGATCCAGGCCGGTCTCGCTGGTCGACAGGAACATGCGCAGCACCTTTTCTTCGGTGCGCGCGGGGACGGGGGAGTCGGCCCCTGTCGCGCTGCCCGCGCACAGCAGGGGCAACAGGAAGGCGACGGCGGTGAGGCGAAGTTTCATGGACGGCAGGGACGTGGAAAGCGTTGCGTATCATATGCCCGGTCAAGTGTGGAGGCAACGAATACCGGCCGATCCTGAGCGGCTCATAACTTTTTCACATGGCGCGGGTGCATTCTTTCATCCTTGCAGCTTGGTCTCGGCCTATACTCTTCGCTGCACAATCTGCTGTACCTGCGCAGCGACTCCACTCATGGCACTCAATTACATCTGGTCCGGCTTCTTCCTCATCGGCTTCGTAGCGGCACTCGCGCAGTGGCTGTTCCTGGGCGATACCGAAATCTTCAAGCGCATCATCGACGGCACCTTCTCGTCGGCCAAGATGGCGGTGATGGACATCGCCCTGCCGCTGGCCGGTGTGATGACCCTGTGGCTCGGGATCATGAACGTCGGCGAGAAAGCCGGCGCCATCAACCTGTTCGCGCGCATCATCGGCCCGTTCTTCTCGCGCATCTTCCCGGGCGTGCCGCAAAACCACCCGGCCAATGGTCATATGGTGATGAACTTCTCGGCCAACATGCTGGGCTTGGACAATGCCGCCACGCCCTTCGGCCTGAAGGCCATGGAAAGCCTGCAGACGCTGAACCCCCACAAGGACGAGGCCAGCGACGCCCAGATCATGTTCCTGGTGATCCAGACCTCGGGCCTGACCATCATCCCGCTGGCGATCATGGCCCAGCGCGCGATCCTGGGCGCGGCCAACCCGGCCGACGTCTTCATCCCGACCCTGATCGCGACCTACTGCTCGACCATCACCGGCATCATCGCGGTCGGCCTGCGCCAGCGCATCAACCTGTTCCACCCGGCCGTCTTCGGCTGGATCGGCGGCATCACGACGCTCATCGCCGCGATGGTCTGGTATATCACCGTCTTCCTCGACAAGTCGCAGATCCAGCAGTTCTCGGTGGTTGCCGCCAACCTGATCCTGTTTTCGATCATCGCCGCCTTCATGACGGCCGCGCTGCTCAAGCGAGTGAACGTGTTCGAAGCCTTCATCGAAGGCGCCAAGGGCGGCATCGAGACCTCATTGCGGATCATTCCCTACCTGGTCGGCATGCTGGTGGCGATCAGCGTGGTGCGCAACTCGGGCATCCTGGGCATGATCGTGAGCGGCTTCGCCTGGCTGTTCGGCGCGCTCGGCCTGCCGACCGACTTCGTCGGCGCGCTGCCGACCGCGCTCATGAAGCCGCTGTCGGGCAGCGGTTCGCGCGCCATGATGATCGATGCGATGACCACCTACGGCGTCGATTCCTTCGTCGGCCGCCTGACCGGCATCCTGCAGGGCGCGGCCGATACCACCTTCTACGTCGTGGCGCTGTATTTCGGCTCGGTCGGCATCCGCAAGACCCGCTATGCGATCGGCTACGGCCTGCTGGCCGACCTGGCCGGCGTCATCGGCGCGATCTTCGTCGCCTACCTGTTCTTTGGTTAAGGAGTAAGCCCATGTTTCGTCGCCTGACGCTCGCCACCCTCTTGTTCGCTGCATGCAGCGCCCATGCCCAGCTGCCGGCCCCGGTCGCGCAGGTGCTGGCGCAACAGGGCCTGCCGGAAGACGCGCTCGGCGTGCTGGTGCTCAAGGGCGATTCGGTGCTGCTGTCGCACCAGGCCGACCGGCCGATGCAGCCGGCATCGACCATGAAGCTGGTGACGACCATGGTGGGCCTGGAGCGCCTCGGTCCCGCCTTCCGCGGCCGCACCGAGCTGCGCACCACCGGCGAGATCGACAAGGGCGTGCTGCGCGGGAACCTGATCCTGAAGGGCGGCGCCGACGCCGACCTGTCGGGCGAGGGCCTGGAGAACATGCTGCGCGCCCTGCACTACCAGGGCATCCGCCGCATCGAGGGCGATCTGGTGCTGGACCGCAGCCTGTGGCAGCCGGCGCGCCCGGACGTCGGCGCGCCGCCTTTCGACGAGGCCCCCGAGGCGTATTACAACGTCATCCCGGACCCGCTCCTGGTCAACAAGAACATGCTGCAGATCGACATGCGTTCCACCGGCAAGCGCTTGAAGCTGGCCATGCAGCCGCAACTCGAGCGCGTGAGTATCGGCTCCGATATGAAACTGGTCGACGCCGACTGCGCGACCTGGGAAGACGGCTGGAAGCTGCCGGAAGCGGTGCGCCAGAAAAACGGCCGCATCAAGGTGCTCCTGCACGGAACCTTCCCGAAAGACTGCGCGCGCAGCTACAGCATCAACGTGCTGGACCGCGACGACTACGTGGGCCGCCTGTTCCGCCAGAAGTGGAAGGAACTGGGCGGCAAATTCAGCGGCAAGGTCGTGGCAGGCACCGCGCCGTCGGAATCGACCCTGCTGGCCCAACACACGTCGCGCATGCTGCCCGAGCTGGTACGCGACACCAACAAGCCTTCCGACAACCTGCTGGCGCGCACCCTGTTCCTGAGCCTGGGCAGCCTGCAGCCGGATCCGGCGGCGGGCAGCTTCGCCCTTCCCGCCAACGGCGAGACTACATTCGCGCGCGCCGACGCCGCCGTGCGCGAATGGATGCGCGGACAGCGCATCGACGATACCGGGCTGGTGATGGAAAACGGCTCGGGCCTGTCGCGCATCGAACGCATCACGCCGCAGCAGATGGCCCACCTGCTGCAGGCCGGCCTGCGCAGCGCCTGGATGCCGGAATTCCAGGCCAGCATGCCGATCGCCGGCATCGACGGCACCCTGCGGCGCCGCCTGCAGGGAACCCCGGCCGCGGGCCGCGCGCGCCTGAAGACCGGCACGCTGCGCAACGTGGTGGCGCTGGCGGGCTATGTGCCGGATGCGAACGGGGAGCAGAACGTATTCGTCGCCATGGTCAACAGCGAGCAGGCGGGCAACGGGCGCGGACGCGCGGTGCTGGATGCGCTGGTGGATTGGGTGGCCAGGTCGGGGACGGCGCCGCAACCGGCCCCGGCGCCCGTGGCACCCGTGGCACCGGCGGCGCCAGTGATGCCATAAGGCCGCAGGCCTGCGATCAGGCCTTGCGGCGGCGCTTGAGGCCCAGCCCGACCAAGCCAAGGCCCAGCAGCGCCAGCGATGCCGGTTCCGGCACGTCGGCGGCCGGGCGCACCGCGCTGATCTTGGTGCTGAAGTAAGCTTGGTTGTTCAGGTCGGCGTTACCGGCCCAGATCCATTGCGTGTCGGACGAGACATTTTGCCAGCCCCATGGCGCTGCGCCATTACCGCCGAGTTCGGTCAAATCGCCATAGACGCCATTGAAACCGCTGTTATTGCCCTTCCAGTGGATCGCGTTCGTCATCAGGAACTGGGAACCATTGGCGAACACGTGCTGCTCGTCATCGATCGAGAGCTGACCCAGCATGCCCGCGATACCACCCTGGTCGTAGGCGAAGATGTGCAGGTAGTAATCCTGGCCGGCTTGCAGCGTGGCGGTGTTGACATAGCCCGCGCCCCAGTTGTTCCCTGCCCCGAAAGCAGTGCCGGTCTCGGTGTCACTGGTGGACAGATAAGCGACGAAGCCATTGTCGACGTGCAGCTGCGTGGTCAGCGTACCAGCGAACGCGCTCGAACCGGCGAACGCGGTGGCAAGGACGAGGGTCTTCAGGAAGGATCGCATTATTTCTCCAGATAAATTTTTGATTCCTTACGTTAAGCAATCAATGTGCCAGAGAAATAAATTTATTAAAAACAATGGCTTATCTTTGGTTCTTCGCGGGAAATGGGGGAAGACGGTATCGACTGGCTGAGCGGGAGGTGGTGGCGGAGGTCTGATGTTGGTAGATTGATAGTCGCCAAACAAATCAGTCTGTCAAACCACCGCCATGCTCAATGCTATGTCGTCTGTCTCATTTTGGGAAGGCCATATTGTCGACACCGTCCAGGAACAAGAAGACGGGTCGCTGTTAATCGTTCTCGACACCTGCCCGGCAAGTGATGCCGTGTGCGGAGCGTGCCTCCAGCCTTGTGCCCTGGTGCATGAACGCCGAAGGCGTAAGGTGCGCGATCGTGACGTTCTGGACAAGCGCGTCTGGCTCGATGTGCCGGTTCGGCGGCTGGACTGTCATCACTGCAATGCACGGGTGGCCGAGCACATTGTTTGGCTTGACCGGGGAGCTCGCATTACGCACCGCGTGCGCCTTTGGGTCGAGGCGTTGGCGCAGCTGCTCCCGATAGCCCATGTGGCCCGACTGACCGGCCTGCACTGGCACACCATCAAGGACATCGATCATCGGCGGCTGAAACACCTGCATGGTGACTTCTCGGCAGAAGGCGTTCAGCGCTTGGTCATGGACGAATTCGCGCTGCACAAAGGCCACCGCTATGCCACTGTGGCCTTGGATGCCGAGCGAATGCGGGTGCTGTGGGTTGGAGAGGGTAATAGCCGGGAAGCGATCCGACCATTCTTCGAGCTGCTGGGAGAGCAAGGCTGTCAGCGAATCGAAGCCGTAGCCATGGACATGAACACGGCGATGGACCTCGAAGTTCGCCAGCAATGCCCGAACGCGGAAGTCGTCTACGACCTGTTTCACGTGGTGGCCCGCTTCGGCCGCGAAGTGGTAGACCGGGTTCGCGTCGACCAAGCCAATGCCTTGCGTGCCGAATCAAAGGCCCGCAAGGTCATCAAGCGTAGCCGCTGGCTGTTACTGCGCAACCGCGACAACCTGAAAGCCGAACAGGCCGTCAAACTGGAGGAGCTGCTGGCTGCCAACCAGCCTTTGGCGACGGTCTACCTGCTCAAGACCGAGTTGAAGGAAATCTGGTATGCCCCATCGGTCCGGGAAGGTGCTCGTCGATGGAAAACCTGGCTCAAACTCGCCCTTCAAAGCCAAATCGCTCCGGTAATCCAATTCGCCAAACGTTTGGCCAAATACCGGCGCGGCATCCTGGCTTCGGCCATCTATCCGATGAGCTCATCGATCCTGGAAGGCGTCAACAACCGCATCAAGGTCATCAAGCGCATGGCCTACGGATTTCGGGATGCATCTTATTTCTTCCTGAAAATCAAGGATGCGTTCCCCGGCAAAGCGCGATGAACCTTATCTTTTCGCGCTGGCGCTCGTGTAAATATTATCGACACGGGCGGGCGCCGCTGGAGGATTCAGAGCACGCGGCGGTAGGTGGCGCGCACCAGTTCGCGGTCGCCGCAGTCGAAGTGCCACCATTCGGTATTGATGCCGAAGAAGCCGGCCTGCAGCATCCCTTCACGCAGCAGGCGACGGTTGGCCACCTGCGCCTCGCTGAGCTTGCCGGCCGCCAGGAAGCCTTCTTCCAGCGCCGGGTGCGACAGGTCGGTCATATCGTCGAAGCCGGTGCCCATGTCGAGCTCGCGGCCCGCTTCGTCGAGCAGGGTGATGTCGAGGGCCATGCCGTACGAGTGGATCGAGCCGCGCACCGGGTTGGCCAGGTACATCTGCAGGCCGGTGCCCGCCAGGGCATCCCACAACTGCTGCTGCACGCGCTGCGGACGCAGGGCGTCCAGCACCAGGGCGGTGTAGCCGGGGCGGCGCTCCTTGAGCCAGGCCACGAGCTGCTCGAGGGCCGCGGCGGCGTCGCGGTGCAGCCAGGCGCAGTCGAAGGGCGAGTACAGGTCACGTCCGACGAAGTTGTTGCCGGTCGCGTAGCGCAGGTCGATCGCAATCCCTTCGATGCTGGTGAGATGGCGGAATTCGGGGCTGCCGGCGATGTCTTCGCTGGCCACAGTGTCACTCATGATGCACCAGCTTTTTCGAGACAGGCGCGCGCGGTCGCGCCGATACAATTGGCCAGCTCCCGCGCTCCGTGCGACAAGGGAGAGTGGCTGGCACTGAGCAGATACAGGTGCACCGGCATCGCAGGCACCCACTGGCGGCACTGCACCTTGGCTGGGTCGGCCGAGGCTGCGGTGAAGGGGTCGAGCACGGCCAGGCCGGCGCCGGCTTCCACCAGCGAGCGTGCGATCTGGTAGGTCTGCACCACCGTGTGGTAGACCGGCTGCACACCCTGCGCTTCGCAGGCTGCGACCACGATCTCGCCCAACGGGTCGCCGTCGTTCAGGCCGATCAGCTCCCCGGTCAATCCTTCGACGCCGAAAGGCCTGGACAGCGCTTCCTCGCTCCAGGTGCCGCGCGGCGCCATCACGGTCAGCATCCCATGGGCGATCGGCTCGGCCACGATGCCCGGGTGGCGCGGGTCTTGCAGCGACAGCGCCATGTCGGCTTCGCCCAGGCGCAGCGCGTTCACGATCTCGCTGGTGTGCTGGGTCGCCAGCTCGCAGCGCGCCTCCGGGAAGTCGCGGCGCCATACCGTCATCGCCTGCGGCAGCACGCCGATCGCGATGGTCGGCGTCGACACCAGGCGCACGGTCTCGACCGCGCGGCTCTTCAGGCTGGCGGCAAGGCGGCGGATGCCCTGCAGGTCGCGGTTCAGCTTCTCGGTTTCGGCGAACAGGCGGTGCGCCTCGGGCTTCGGATAGAGCTTGCCGCGCACGCGCTCGAACAGGGGCATGCCCAGCTGCAGCTCGGCATGTTGCAGGACTTTCGTCACCGCCGGCTGCGAGATGTGGAGAACCTGGGCGGCACCGCTGATGGTGCCGACCTGCATGATGGCGTGGAAAACTTCGATATGACGCAGGCGCATCGCTTTATCCTTGAGTAGAGACTCCGCGCGCATGGCGCGGATTTTGCGAAGGATACAGGGAAAATCCGGCTGGGGCGACCGTCACGGCGCGATCACGACAGCCGGGCTGGCCGGAACCGCCGGTACGGGCGGTGCCGCCGGCATCGGAACGGGGGGCGTGGCCGGGCTCGGCGCCGGGCTGGGCTGGGCCGGCGTCGGCATCGGCATCGGTACCGGCACCGGCTGCGCCGGCATGGGCACCGGCGCCGCCGGGACCGGCGTCGTCGCCGGTGGCAGCAGCGGCACCGGCGTGGTGATCACCGGCGGCGGCATGATCACCGGCAGCGGCGCATTGGCCGGGGTGGTCAGGACTTCCAGCAATGCTGCGGTTTCCGCATCCGGATTGCCCGAGAAATCCGCCGGACGGTACTTCATCTGGAAAGCCTGCAGCACGGTGCGGGTCTGCGGGTCGAGCATCCCGGTCTGCTGGATGGCGAAACCGTGGGTCGCCAGCTTGCGCTGGAACCAGAACATGTCCGGCAGCGTCGCATCGAAGATCGGGCGCACGAGGGCGACGCGGTTCGCGTCCGGCCACAGGATCAGGCCTTCGCTGGCCAGGCGCGCCCACGGGAACAGCGGTCCCGGATCCTGCTTGCGTTGGGGCGCGATGTCGCTATGGCCGAGCACGTTCTCGGGAGCGATGCCGTGGCGCTGGACGATGTCCTTGAGCAGCGGGATCAGGGCCTCCACCTGGGCCTGCGGGAAGGGGTAGAACATCCGGCCGCCGTCCGGGGTGCTGGTCCAGCCCGGGTTGACGATTTCGATGCCGATCGAGCTGTTGTTGAGCTGCGTATAGTTCTTCCAGCTCGAATTGCCGGCATGCCAGGCCGCGCGGTTTTCATCGACCAGGCGGTAGATGATCGGCTGGGCATGATTCGTGACGAGGTAGTGAGCGCTTACCTCTTTCTCGGTCAGGATCTTGATCGAGCTCGGGTTGTCGGACACGGTGTAGTGCAGCACCAGGAAGCGCGCACGGCTCGACTGGCCCTTGGCGTTATAGGTGGTATCGATCTTCGGGCCGACCGGGCCGGTGGCGCAGCCTGCCAGCAAGGCGAGAATGAGGGGGACGATCAGGTTTTTCATCGAGGTGGAATCCTGTTTGATTAAAGGGCGCAGCGCGCCGGCTCTGCTGCCAGCCGCGCGGCCGCATAGTGGGCGCGCATGCCGGTCTGGGTGAGTATGGTATCCGGGGGCAGCGCCGCACGCATGGTTTCGACGATGGCCGGATGCAGTTCGGCGGCGCGGCCGGCCAGTGCGACCGGGCGCGCACCGAAACGCTTGATCAGCGCCTGCGCCAGCCTGGCCAGTTCGCGGCCGGCTTCGCGCAGGATGGCGGCGGCGGCCGGATCGCGTTCGGCGGTGGCGGCGACCGCGATCGCCAGCTTGCCGACTTCGCCGCGCTCACGACCATAGATGAACTGGCGCGAGAACGACCAGTCCGAGCCGCCCACGTGCTGGAACACGGCATGCGCCATCGGCGAGCTTTCCCAGGCGCCCGGCTGCTCGTCTTCCCTGCGCCAGATCTGGCGAAGGGCTTCGCGCGCGATCCAGAAGCCGCCACCGCCGTCGTCCAGCACCACGCCGCGCCCGCCGGCGCGGTGGAAACCCCCGCCGGCGTCGATATAGGCGCCGATCGAGCCGGTACCGGCATACACCAGATAGCCCTCGCCCGGCTTGAAGCTGGCGAGGTAGGCGATTTCGATGTCGTTGCTGAGCACGACCGCCTGCGGGTCGAGGCCGAGCAGCTCGCCCAGGCTGCGCTGCAGCGGTCCGCCATCGCCGCCGAAACCGGTCACGCCGGCGCGCACCGCCGCCGGCCGGCCATGCGGCAGTACGGCGTCGGCGATGGCGCCGAAGGTCGCCTGGACGGCATCGCGTCCTTCGGCACTGCCCATTTGCAGGGCCGACAGCCCGGCCGCCGTTCCTTCGGCAACGATGCGCCCGCCCGGCGCCGCGAGGGCCCAGCGTGTCTGGGTGCCGCCGGCGTCGATGCCGAGGCCGAGATGTTGCGCTTGTTGCGCTTGTTGCGCTTGTTGCTGCTGTTGCTGTTCGGGATTAAGCATGGCCCGCGAGTGTAGGTTGTCGGTCCGCCGGCATGCGCATGCATGCTGGCGGTCCTTGCATGAACCGAGGTGATGTACCCGGCTTGTTCAATATATCAAGGCTTGCGCCATGCCTGCACGCGCGCGCTTTCGTTGCCGAGGCGGTCGACCGCGCTGACCAGCACCAGGTCGGCGCCGCCGAGCTTGGCGTCATCCGCGACGGTCCAGCCCACGCGCAGCGCCGGCACTACCGCGAAGCGCCACGCGCCCCCATGGCGGGACCAGACCGCGTACAGCGCGTTCGCCTTGCCGGCCTTGAGCCTGAGCGCGACGCCATCCTTGCCGCGCGTGGCCGTGACCAGCGGGGTTCCCGGGCCGTCCGATTTCAGCCAGGGGGTGGCCGGCACCAGCGCCTGGCCGGCGTAGGGTCCGGCGCGCAGCAGATCGCTGATGCCCTGGCGATTCTGGCTCAGGGCCGCCATGCTGAAGTGGACGTGGCCGCTCGACTGTGGACGCTGGCGCGTCAGGGCGATCTGGTCCAGGATTTCCTTCGGCTCGTAGGTCTTGGTCGGCGCCGCCGCGCCGATGCGGCTGGTGAACAGGCCCGGCCAGATATGGCGGCCTTGCGTGTTCTGGCTGAGCCAGTAGTCGAGCAGCACCGGGTAGGACTGGGCGGTCTGCGCGATCGGCCAGTACAGCTGCGGCGTGAAATAGTCGAGCCAGCCCTTCTCCAGCCACAGCTCGGCATCCGCGTACAGCTTGTCGTACTGCGAAAAGCCCGAGATGCCCGGCGGGCGGCGGTCCGGGCGCCCCATGCCGAACGGGCTGATGCCGAAGCGCACCCAGCTCTTTTCCTGGTGGATGCCCTTGTACATGGCCTCGATCAGGCGGTTGACGTTGTCGCGGCGCCAGGAAGGGCGATCGAGCTTGCCGCCACCCAGCAGATAGCGTTCCCAGGCCGGGCCGTCGGGGAAGTCGAGTTCCTTGGCCGACGGCTTGCCGCTGTTGTCCAGCGCCTGCGCATTGCCGGCCACATCCGGCGCGGCAATCGGGTAGGGGTAGAAGTAATCGTCGATGTGTACGCCGTCGATGTCGTAGCGGCGCACCACGTCGAGGATGACGTCCATGGTCTGCTTCGACGCAGCCTCTTCGCCCGGGTCCATCCACATGAACTTCCCGTAACGCTTGACCGCGTGCGGAATGGTGTTGGTGATGTGGTTCGGCGCGGCTGGCGAGCGCGCATTGTCGTGGCGCGCGCGGTAGGGGTTGAACCAGGCATGCAGCTCGAGGCCGCGCGCATGCGCTTCGGCGACCCAGAACTTGAGCGGGTCATACCAGGGCATTGGCGCCTTGCCCTGGGCGCCGGTCAGGTACTCGGACCAGGGCTCGATCTTCGATGGGTAGATCGCATCGGCCGCCGGACGCACCTGCAGCACGATCGCGTTCAGGTTCAGGCTCACCGCGCGATCCAGGATCGCGATCGCCTCCGCCTGCTGTTGCGCGGCAGGCAAGCCCGGCTTGCTCGGCCAGTCGATATTGGCGACCGTCGAGACCCAGGCGGCGCGGAATTCGCGCGGCGCGGGCGGCGGCGTGTCGCCTGCCCCGGCTTCGGGAACGGTCGGCTGGGTGGTGCAGGCAGTCAGGAAGCTGCCCAGGGTCAGGGCACCGGCCATGCCGGCCATGCCGGCCAGGGTGAACGCACGTTTTTTCAGGTTGGGCTTCAAATCCGTTCCTTCATTCTATTCTCAGACTTTGACGAACCACCGCTTGCGCCACATGCCGAGCGCGATCGCGAACATGCAGGCGTTGAACAGGATGGCATATAACAGCGAGGTATTGGCGGCGCCCAGCGGCAGCGCCTTGATCGGGCCGTACAGCATGCGGCCGAGCGACAGCTGGCTGCCGTCCGGCTGTGCCAGCTTGATAAAACCGAACATCTTGGCGACGAAGCCCGAGAACGCAAAGATGAACAGCGCGTTCATGCCGTAGATGACGAACGGCGTGGCCCAGGCGGCCGCGCGCTCGCGCACCACCTTGTAGGGATTGGCGTCGAGCAGCCAGTAGAACATGCTGAAGGCGAGCAGCGCCCAGCCGCTGGTCCACAGGCAGTAGGATACCGTCCACAGGCTTTTATTGATCGGCATGAGCACCGCGTCCAGGCTCGAGCCCAGGGCCAGCAGCACCAGCCCGGCAAACAGCATCCACGCGGTCTGCTCGACGCGCGCCAGCTTCAGGGCCAGCAGGCGCCCGGCGAGCACGCCGAACAGCTGGCTGCACAGGGCGGGGATGGTGCTGACCAGGCCTTCCGGATCCCAGGTCTTCGATTGCACCCACAGGTGGCCGTCCAGCAGCATGCGATCGACGTACGCGCCGAAATCCTGGCCCGGCGCCAGCACGCCGGCCCCGATGCCCGGCACCGGCACCCACAGCATCAGCACCGAGTACAGCGCCAGCAGGCCGGCGATCACGGCCAGTTGGGCGCGCCAGCCGAGGTAGACGACGATCGGCGCGGCCAGCAGCGTGCACAGGGCGATGCGCTGCAGCACGCCCGGAATGCGCACGGTCTCGAAGTCGAAGCGCGGGATCAGGTTCAGCAGGAAGCCGATCAGGAAAATCAGCGCGGCGCGCCTGGCCAGCTTGATCAGCAGGCGTGGCTTGTCGGCGCCGGCGGCGGCCAGCCGCCCCAGCGACAAGGTCATGGCGACGCCGCCGATGAACAGGAAGAAGGGGAAGATGCAGTCGGTGAAGGTCCAGCCGTTCCATTTGGCGTGGGCCAGCTGCGCATGCAGGTTGCCCCAGTCGCCCGGATTGTTCACGAGGACCATCGCGGCGATGGTAAAGCCGCGGAAGGCGTCGAGCGAGGTCAGGCGCACGGGTACATCGCGCATTACTGCATGGTCTCCTTGTGATTGTTCTGTAGGGTGGTCGGCTCGGCCGACCGCGCGTTCAACCTGCTGATGAATGGACGATACATCTGCTCATGTGATGGCTGGACGCGTGGGCGGGAGACCCGCCCACCCTACGTACTTATGGCTACTTTTTACCGAACTCGGGGTCGATCTTCACCAGCGCCGCCATGATGAAGGCGGGAACGGTCGACAAACACGCCCAGATGAAGAAGTGCTGGTAGCCGAGGTATTCCTGCAGCTCGCCGCTCCACATGCCCGGCACCATCATGCCGAGCGCCATCAGGCCGGTGCAGATCGCGTAGTGGGCGGTCTTGTGCTCGCCCTCGGAGACCATGATCATGTACAGCATCATCGCGGTGAAGCCGAAGCCGTAGCCGAACTGCTCGACGGCCAGCGAGGCGCACACCACGGCGAAGCTGGTCGGCTGGGCCTGCGACAGGTAGACGAACACCAGGTCCGGCAGGTGCACCGCGAACACCATCAGCCACAGGCAGCGCTTCAGGCCCAGGCGCGAGATCAGGTAGCCGCCGGCCAGTCCGCCCAGGGTCAGGAACGCGATGCCGATGGTGCCGTAGGCGATGCCGTACTGCTCGGTGGTGAGGCCCAGGCCGCCATTCGCCAGCGGGTCTTTCAGGAAAGGCGCCACCAGCTTGAGCAGCTGGGCCTCGCCCAGCCGGAAGGTCAGGATGAAACCCAGGATCAGCCAGATGTCGCGCTTGCGGAAGAACAGCGCGAAGGTCACGAAGAAGTCGCGCAGCGGATTGCTGCTGCCTTTCACCGCGTGGTCGCTGTCCGGCTTGGGCAGGACCAGCTGGTGCCACATGAAGGCCGCGAAGAACAGACCGGCCAGCACGAAGAACACGATCGACCAGGCCTGGTTGACGTCGCCCAGCTGGGTAGCAAGGTAGCCGGCCAGCACCACCAGCGGGCCTTGCCCCGCCAGGGTCGCCAGGCGGTAGAAGGTCGAGCGCACCCCGACGAAGGCCGCCTGCTGCTGCTGGCGCAGGCCGAGCATGTAGAAGCCGTCGGCCGAGATGTCATGGGTGGCGGAGCTGAATGCCATCAGCCACATCACGGCCAGGCTGGCGACGAAGAAGTTCGGCAGGTGCAGCGACATGCCCACCGCGACCAGCGAGGCCGCGACCGCCAGCTGCAGCAGCACGGTCCAGCGGCGCTTGGTGCCGAACATGTCGACGATCGGCGACCACAGGGGCTTGATCACCCACGGCAGGTACAGCAGGCTGGTATAGAAGGCGATGTCGGAGTTCGATACGCCCATGTCCTTGTACATGATGACCGAGAGGCTCATCACCACGACGTAGGGGATGGCCTGGGCGAAGTACAGGGACGGCACCCAAAACCACGGGCTCTTGGCTTGCGAAGTCTGCATAGTTCTTTCGTGGTCGTCAGGTGCGGTACGCCTCGAAGGACTTGAGGCGTACGGACGTCTTACGCGATGGCTTCGCGCACGCTGCCGTGCGCCGCCTCCAGGAGGGCTTGCGCCTGCTCGACACTGGTTTGTTTGATCAGGGCCACCACCGCGGTCTTGACGTGGTAGCCGCACTGCTCGAGCACCGCCTGCGCGGCTGCGTCGTCGGCGCCGGTGGCGAACACGGTCAGGCGGATGGCGCGTCGCACCAGCTTGGCGTTGGTAGCCTTCAAGTCTACCATCAGGTTGCCGTACACCTTGTGCAGGCGGACCATCAATGCGCTGGAAAAGGTGTTCAGTGCGATCTTCTGCGAGGTACCGGCCTTCAGGCGGGTGGAGCCCGAGATGACTTCCGGCCCGGTGTCGAGCGTGATGCCGATCTCGGCATCCTTGGCCACCGGGGCGTCGGCATTGTTGGCGAAACCGACCGTCAGCGCGCCTGCCGTGCGTGCGGCGTCCAACGCGCCCAGCACGTAGGGCGTGAAACCGGATGCGGCGATCAGCAGCACCACGTCGTTGGCGCCCACGTTCACGTTGCGCAGGTCGGCGGCGCCCTGGTCGAAATCGTCCTCGGCGCCTTCGACTGCGACGAACATCGCGTCCTGGCCGCCGGCCAGCAGCGCGACCGCGCGCTCGTGCGGCCACGAGAAGGTCGGGTACAGCTCGACGCTGTCGAGCACACCGAGGCGGCCCGAGGTGCCGGCGCCGACGTAGATCAGGCGCCCGCCCGCTTCCACGCGCGGCAGCGCGGCGGTGACGGCGGCGGCGATGCGCGGCGCGGCGGCGCGTACCGCGTTGACGGCGTTGAGCTGGTCGTCGACCAGGACCTTGACCAGCTCCACGGTCGGGTACTGGTCGAGGGAAGCGTGGTCCTGGGCCGGGGTTTCGGTTTTCAGCATTGCCGTCTCTTCTGGTGCGGAGTGATCGATAAAACCAGTGTAATACCAATTGCCCTGGACGGCCCATGAAAGCTGGGGCCGTCGTCATGCCGAAAAGTTATGCTGCGCCAGGGCGCCCGATAAGCCTCAGGCGCTCGGCCGGCGCAATTCGGCAACGAAATCGTAATGGTCGCTGAGACAGTAGGAATGCGTCAGCTCCACCGGCTCGCCCGATTCCAGGTAGCCGACCCGCGTGATGAACAGCACCGCGCGGCCTTCCGGCACGTCCAGGCGCGCCGCCAGTTCGGCCGACGCATTCATGGCGCGCAGGTGCTGCAGCGCGCGCACCGGCATGTGTCCGGTCTTGGCCAGGTGCGCGTACAGCGAGCCGCCGACGTTCTCGGGACGCGGCAGCACGGTGGCCGGAATCACGCTGACTTCATAGGCCATCACCACCTCGTCGGCCAGGCGCAGGCGTTCGAGGCGCGCCACCCGCGTGTTCGGCGACAGGCCGAGCGACAGCTGTTCGTCGGCGTCGGCCAGCATCACCTCGCGCCGCAGCCAGTGGCTGCCGGGCGTGTAGCCGCGCTGCTGCAACTGCTCGGAGAAACTGGACAGGTCCGACAGCGGCTGCTCGATGCGCGGCGCGATGTAATTGCCGGAACCGCGCCGCCGCACCACCAGGCCCTGTTCGACCAGTTGGTCGATCGCCTTGCGCGCGGTCACGCGCGACACGTCGAGCTGCTCGGACAGCGTGCGCTCGGAAGGCAGCGCCTGGTCGGCCTGGTAGCGGCCGTCGCGCACGTCTTGTGCGAGCTTGCGCGCCAACTGCATGTACAGTGGCGAGTTGTCGTTCAGGTCGACGTGGAAGGTGGGCTGGCTTGTCATCGGCGTGGTGAGAATGTCACGTGCAGTGTAATGGCAACATTCGCTTCCGACACGGCGCATCCCATGAAAAAGCTTTGTATATGCATGCTCCTGGCTTATGAGCATACCACTTGATACCAATATAAATGGGTTATGCCAAGGCCACGGCTATTCATTTGGCAATCCTTCCTGTCACTCCGTATCCTCATCCGCAGATTGCCAAGTACTTTATCGATGAGCAGCCGCCAGGCCGACAAGGAGACCGGATGAACGAGCGCAGGCGAAACCTGTTGGGCATGGCGCTGCTGGGCATGGCCGAGCCACTGTTCGCAGCGCCGTTCGCGCCCGCGAGCTCACCTGGCATGCCGGCCGCCGCACGCCGGGCGCTGGACGCCGAACTGGCGGCCGTCGTCAACGATCCGGCGATGCAACTGGCCAGCCTGTCGGTGGTGGCGGTCCGCGCCGGCCAGCCGGTATATGAACAGGCGTTCGGGCGCCGCTTCATCGGCAAGGGCAGCCTGCCCGACCGGCCGGCCACGCCTGCAACCCTGTTCCGGATCGCCTCGATCTCCAAGATGATGACCACGCTGGGCCTGATGCGCCTGGTCGAGGCGGGCCGCATGGACCTCGAGGCCGACGTCTCCGCCTACCTGGGCTTCGGCCTGCGCAACCCGCACTTCCCGGACCGCCCCATCACCCTGCGCAGCCTGCTCACGCATCGCTCGTCGCTGCGCGACGAAGGCGGCTATTCCTGGCCGCTGAGCACCGCGCTGAAGGACGTGCTGCTGCCGGGCGCACCGCTGTACGGCGACGGCAAGATGTGGTCGAACCGGGCCGGACCGGGCGAGTACTTCACCTACTGTAACCTCGGCTGGGGAGTGATCGGCACGGCGATGGAACGCGTGACAGGCGAGCGCTTCGACCTCTTGATGCAGCGCCTGCTGCTGCAGCCGCTCGGCATCGATGCCGGCTTCCTCCCTGCGGCGCTGCCACCCATGGCGCTGGACAAGCTGGCCACCCTGTATCGCAAGCGCACGGTCGACACCGAGATCTGGAACGCCGAAGGCCCCTGGATACCTCAGGTGGACGACTTTTCGGTAACGCCGCCGGCGCTGCCCGCCGGTATCGCAAGCTACGTCCCCGGCACCAATGCCACCCCCTTCAGCCCGACCGGCGGGCTGCGCATCACCGCGCGCGACATGGGCGTCATCATGCGCATGCTGATGCACGGCGGCGTGCATGGCGACGGCCGAGACGGCGCCCGGCTGTTCCAGCGCAGCACGCTCGAGCGCATGTTCGCGCGCCAGTGGACCTTCGATGCCAAGGCCGGCAACGGCGATTCGCTGGGCGGCGTGTTCAATGCCTGGGGACTGGGCAATGCCCACTTTCCGGATCGGCCCGGCATGGCGCTGGTCGAAGGCGGCGGCTTCGACGCGGTCGGCCACCTGGGCGACGCCTATGGCCTGCGCTCGGTGTTCGCGGCCGACCTGGCGCGCGGCAACGGCATGATCGTGCTGGCCGGCGGCAGCGCGGCCGACCCGGAACTGCAAAAAGGACGCTATTCGGCGCTGGCGCGCTACGAGGAGCGCATCCTGACGGCGCTGTACCGTCATGCCATTGCCGGCAACGACGTCAGCCAACCGGCAGCAACATGATGTCAATGCGTACATATACCGCGGTTATGACGCCCGGCAGCACTTTCATTGGCCCTTGTCGGGCCCGGAGCCTAAGCTCCCCCCTCGTCACCAATAAGAAGAGTGCAGGATGCAGCAAGTATTAGTCATTGGCGGCGGTGTCGTCGGCCTGACCTCGGCCTGGTGGCTGGCGGAAGCCGGCTACCGTGTCCGCCTCCTTGAACGCGCGCCCGAGGTCGGCAGCGGCTCCAGCTACGGCAATGGCGGACAGCTCAGCTACCGCTACGTGTCGCCGCTGGCCGACGAAGGCGTGCCGCTGAAGGCCCTGCAATGGATGTTCCAGGACACCGGCCCCCTGCACTTCCGCCCCGAAGCCGACCTGCGCCAGTACCGCTGGCTGGCCAGCTTCCTCGCCCACTGCCGCGCCGACGTCAACCGCCGTACCACCGCCAAGCTGCTAGAACTGGGCGAGCTGTCGCGCCAGGGCATGAAGCAGCTCGAAATCACGATTCCTCCCGAGGAGTTCGCGTGGCGCGACGCCGGCAAGCTGGTGGTGTACCGCTCGCGCGACGTGTTCGAGAAAGCGGCCGGCAAGCCCGGCGCCGGCGAGATCTGGTCGGCCGCCGACTGCGCCGCGCGCGAGCCTTCGCTGGCTGCCGCCGAGCCCATGCTGGCCGGCGGCATCTACAACAGCGGCGAAGCGGTGGCCGACTGCCACGCCTTCTGCGTGGCGCTGGCCGAGCGCCTGCGTGCCCATCCGCGCTTCGACGGCTTCGTCCATGGCGAGGCGCGTCGCCTGCTGGCCCAGGACGGGCGCAGCGGCCGCATCACCGGTATCGAACTGGACACCGGCACCATCCAGGCCGACGGCTACGTGCTGGCGGCCGGCATCCAGAGCCGCACCCTGGCGGACACGGTCGGCATTTCGCTGCCGCTGTATCCGCTCAAGGGCTACAGCCTGACGGCGCCGATCCGCACCGACGACGTGGCGCCCGAGATCAGCGTCACCGACTTCGAAAGAAAAGTGCTGTATGCGCGCATCGGCGACAAGCTGCGCGTGGCCGCCATGGTCGACATGGTCGGCGAAGACCTGAGCCACACCCCGAAACGGGTCGAGGGCCTGACCCGGCAGGTGAAGGAAACCATGCCGCGCGCGGCCGACTACTCCAGGATCTCGGTCTGGGCCGGCCTGCGTCCCGCCACCCCGAGCAGTGCCCCGATCATCGGCGCCACGCCCTACGCCAACCTGTGGCTGAACGTCGGCCATGGCCCGCTGGGCTTTACCTTCGCCTGCGGCAGCGCCAGCCTGCTGGCCGGCGCGATGCAGGGCGAGACACCGCCGTTCGCACTGGATGGCCTGACCCTGCGCGCCTGACCCGCCATCCCTGCCGGTCGTGCAAAATGGCGGATAATGACGGCCATGTCCATCACGACCAAACCCGAAGCCTGCCCCTGCGGCGGGCCGTCGCTGGCCGCCTGCTGCGGTCCTTTCATCGAAAGCCGCGCCCTGCCGCCCACGGCCGAGGCCCTGATGCGCTCGCGCTATACCGCGTATACGCAGAAAAACGAGCCCTACCTGCGCGCGACCTGGCATCCCACGACGCGCCCGCGCGAACCCCTCATCGATGAGCAGGAAGCCATTCGCTGGCTCGGACTTGAGGTAAAATCTGCTTTACGTTTACGTCAACGTAAAGTAGATTTGCCGGACGATCCAGACAGCGATACCGTGGAATTCGTCGCCCGCTTCAAGCTGGGAGGACGGGCGCACCGGCTGCACGAAGTGAGCCGTTTCCTGCGCGAGCCCGACCCGGAGACGGGGGTGAAGCGCTGGTATTACCTGGACGGCAGTTTTCCAAAATAAATACAGTAGAGACTTAGAGGACAGCATGCCCCAGATCGAGAGCAAACTGAACCCGCGTGGTGAAGACTTCAAGGCCAATACCGCGGCCATGCAGGCCATCGTCGACGATTTGCGTGCGAAAGTCGCGCAAGTGGCGCAGGGCGGCGGCGAAGCTGCCAGCGCCAAGCATGTCGCGCGCGGCAAGCTGCTGCCGCGCGACCGCGTGCAGATGCTGCTCGATCCGGGCACGCCCTTCCTCGAGTTTTCCCAGCTGGCCGCGTATGACATGTATGACGGCGCCGCACCCAGCGCCGGCATCATTACCGGCATCGGCCGCGTCGCCGGCCAGGAAGTCGTGATCGTCTGTAACGACGCCACCGTCAAGGGCGGCACCTACTATCCGATCACGGTCAAGAAGCACCTGCGCGCCCAGGAGATCGCCGAGCAGAACCACCTGCCCTGCATCTACCTGGTCGACTCGGGCGGCGCCAACCTGCCGAACCAGGACGACGTGTTCCCGGACCGCGACCATTTCGGCCGCATCTTCTACAACCAGGCCAATTTGTCGGCGAAAGGCATTCCGCAGATCGCGGTGGTGATGGGTTCCTGCACCGCCGGCGGCGCCTACGTGCCGGCGATGAGCGACGAATCGATCATCGTCAAGGAACAGGGCACCATCTTCCTGGGCGGCCCGCCCCTGGTCAAAGCGGCCACCGGCGAAGTCGTCACCGCCGAAGACCTGGGCGGCGGCGACGTCCACACCCGCCTGTCGGGCGTGGCCGACCACCTGGCCCAGAACGACCTGCATGCGCTGTCGCTGGCGCGCACCATTGTCTCGAACCTGAACCGGGTCAAGCCGGCGCAGGGCGCGCTGCGCGACAGCGCCGAGCCGAAGTATGCGCCGGAAGAACTGTACGGCGTGATCCCGGTGGATACCCGCAAGCCTTTCGATGTGCGCGAAGTGATCGCGCGCGTGGTGGACGGCAGCGAATTCGACGAGTTCAAGGCGCGCTATGGCACCACGCTGGTGTGCGGCTTCGCCCACATCTACGGCATGAAGGTCGGCATCATCGCCAACAACGGCATCCTGTTCTCGGAATCGGCACTCAAGGGCGCCCACTTCATCGAGCTGTGCTGCCAACGCAAGATTCCGCTGGTCTTCCTGCAGAACATCACCGGTTTCATGGTCGGCCGCAAGTACGAAAACGAAGGCATCGCCCGCAACGGCGCCAAGATGGTCACGGCAGTGGCCACCGCCTCGGTGCCGAAGTTCACCGTGATCATCGGCGGGTCGTTTGGCGCCGGTAACTACGGCATGTGCGGCCGCGCGTTTTCTCCGCGCTTCCTGTGGATGTGGCCGAACGCGCGCATCTCGGTGATGGGCGGCGACCAGGCGGCATCGGTGCTGGCCACCGTCAAGCGTGACGGCATCGAAGGCAAGGGCGGCCAGTGGTCGCCTGACGAAGAAGCGGCTTTCAAGCAGCCGATCAAGGAGCAGTACGAACACCAGGGCCACCCCTACTATGCCTCGGCGCGCCTGTGGGACGACGGCGTGATCGATCCGGCCGACACCCGCACCGTGCTGGGCCTGGGACTCTCGGCCGCGCTGAACGCGCCGATCGAAGAGACGAAGTTCGGCGTGTTCCGGATGTAACGGCAGGATGTAAAGGGAACTTGACAATGGAATACCAGACTCTCACCGTTTCGATCGACGACAAGGTGGCCGCCGTCACCCTGAACCGGCCCGACCTGCGCAATGCCTTCAACGAGCACGCCATCGCCGAACTGGCGCTGGCCTTCGACGAACTCGGGCGCAATGAACAGGTGCGCGCCATCGTGCTGGCGGCCAACGGCCCGGCCTTCTGCGCCGGCGCCGACCTGAACTGGATGAAGAAGATGGCCGGCTACTCGCACAGCGAGAACCAGCAGGACGCCGCGCGCCTGGCCGACATGCTGCGCACCATCTACCTGTGCCCGAAGCCGACCGTGGCCAAGGTGCAGGGCGACTGCTACGCCGGCGGCATGGGCCTGGTGGCGGCCTGCGACATCGTGGTCGCCAGCGAGCTCGCGCACTTCTGCCTGTCCGAAGTGAAGCTGGGCCTGATTCCCGCCACCATTTCGCCCTACGTGATCAAAGCCATGGGCGAGCAGGCCTCGCGCCGCTACTTCCTTACCGCCGAGCGCTTCGATGCCCGGGAGGCCCGCCGCATTGGCTTTGCCCACGAGGTCGTGCCGCTTGACGCGCTCGACGCCACCGTGGCCGGCATCGTGAAAGGCCTGGTGTCGAACAGCCCGAACGCCGTGGTACAAGCGAAAAAGCTGGTGCGCGAGGTCGTGGGCCAGCCGGTCGACGAGGCGCTGCTGGCGGATACCGCGAATCGCATCGCGGAAATCCGCGCTTCCCTGGAAGGCCGCGAAGGCGTCGCTTCCTTCCTCGAGAAGCGCAAGCCGGGCTGGCTGAACTGACTCGTACCTGACGTATTGGAATCATCTTGAAGCAGCACACCTCTTCCGACTGGATCGCACGCAGCCTGCGCAGCGTGTGGCACCCGTGCACCCAGATGCAGCACCACGAAGAGGTGCCGCTGATCGCGGTCAGCCGCGGCAAGGGTCCGTGGCTGTACGACCACGAAGGCCGCCGCTACCTGGACGGCATCAGCTCCTGGTGGGTGAACCTGTTCGGCCACGCGAACCCGCGCATCAACGCGGCCCTGAAGGACCAGCTGGACAAGCTGGAACACGCGATGCTGGCCGGCTTCACCCACGAACCGGTGATCGAACTATCGGAAAAGCTGGCCGCCCTCACCGGCCACCAGCTCGGCCACGCCTTCTACGCCTCGGACGGCGCCTCGGCGGTCGAGATCGCCATGAAGATGAGCTTCCATGCCTGGCGCAATGCCGGCCACCCCCGCAAGCAGGAATTCGTCTGCCTGCAGGGCAGCTACCACGGCGAGACCATCGGCGCCCTGGCGGTCACCGACGTGCCGCTGTTCAAGGACGCCTATGGCCCGCTGCTGCGCGCCTCGCACGTGGTGCCGGCGCCGGATGCGCGCAATGCGCACGAGGGTGAATCGGCCCAGGACGTGGCCAGGCGTGCTATTTCAGCCGTGCGCACCCTGTTCGAGGAGCGCGGCGACAAGATCGCGGCCATCATCGTCGAACCGCTGGTGCAGTGCGCCACCGGCATGGCGATGTACGACCCGCTCTACCTGGAACTGCTGCGCGCGTTGTGCGACCAGCACCACGTGCACCTGATCGCCGACGAGATCGCGGTCGGCTGCGGCCGCACCGGCACCTTCTTCGCCTGCGAACAGGCGGCGATCTGGCCCGACTTCCTGTGCCTGTCGAAAGGCATCAGCGGCGGCTACCTGCCGCTGTCGCTGGTGCTCACCGTCGATTCCATCTACCAGGCCTTCTACAGCGAAGACATCACGCGCGGCTTCCTGCACTCGCACTCGTACACCGGCAACCCGCTGGCCTGCCGCGCGGCCCTGGCCACGCTCGCGATCTTCGAGGAAGACGACGTGCTGAACCGCAACCGCGAGCTGGCCACCAAGCTGACCATCGCGCTGGCGCCGCTGGCCGAGCACGAGCGCGCCCGGCATTTCCGCCAGCGCGGCATGATCTTCGCCTTCGATGCGGTGGAGCCCGACGCGGCGCGCGCCGCGAGCTTCGCACGCCGCTTCTTCACCACCGCGGTGGAGAACGAACTGTTGCTGCGCCCGATCGGCCGCACCGTGTACCTGATGCCGCCCTACGTGCTGGACGACGAGGAGGTCGCCGGCCTGGCGGCGCGCACCCGCAAGGTCTTCGAATCGGTCATCGCGGGCTAGGAACTGGACTAGAGATGAACCTGATCGCAACGATCGACCGCAAGCTCGACGCCATCGCCGCGCAAAGCCTGACGCGCCGCCTGCGCGTGGCCGACAGCCCCTGCGCCCCGCGCCAGGTCGTGGACGGCCGCGCCATGCTGGGCTTCTGCAGCAACGATTACCTGGGCCTGGCGGCGCACCCGGCCGTGATCGCGGCGCTGCAGGAGGGCGCCGCACGCTATGGCGCCGGCAGCGGCGCATCGCACCTGGTCAGTGGCCACAGCCGCGCGCACGCGCTGCTCGAGGAGCGCTTCGGCGAGTGGCTGTCGCCCCATATCGACCAGGCACGCGCCCTGTACCTGTGCACCGGCTACATGGCCAACCTCGCGGTGCTCACTGCGCTGGGCCTGGACGCCGACGCGATGATCTTCTCGGAAGCGCTCAACCACGCCTCGCTGATCGACGGCGCGCGCCTGGCCAGGGCCGGCGTCACGGTTTATCCGCACGGCGACCTCGAGGCGCTGGAACAGCAGCTGCGCACCAGCACGGCCGGCACCAGGATCGTCGTCACCGACAGCGTCTTCAGCATGGACGGCAATCTTGCTCCGTTGCCGCAACTGCTGGCGCTGTGCGAGCGCTACGGCGCCTGGCTGGTGGTGGACGACGCCCACGGCTTCGGCGTGCTGGGCGAGCGTGGCCGGGGCGCGCTCGCGCATTTCGGGCTGTCGTCGTCGCAGCTGGTGTACATCGGCACCCTCGGCAAGGCGGCCGGCGTGGGCGGCGCCTTTGTTGCGGCGCATGCCAGCGTGATCGAACTGCTGGTGCAGCGTGCCCGCCCCTACATCTACACGACCGCCGCGCCGCCGGCGCTGGCCCATGCGCTGCAGGCCAGCCTTGCCATCATCGGCGGCGAAGAAGGCGCGCGGCGCCGTGCCCACCTGGCCGCGCTGGTCGACCACCTGCGGGACGCCCTGCGCCTGCAACGCTGGCAACTGCTGGCATCCAGCACCGCGATCCAGCCGATCGTCATCGGCAGCAACGAGGACGCGCTGCGCGCGGCCGCCGGCCTGCACGAGCAGGGCCTGTGGGTGCCGGCGATCCGTCCGCCGACCGTGGCGCCGGGCACGGCACGCCTGCGCGTGACCTTGTCGGCGGCGCACACTCACGATGAAGTCGCGCTGCTGGCACGCGCGCTGAACGAACTGGAAAGGGCCTGCGCATGAAGAACCTCAACGAACCGCGCCAGCCGCTGGCGCTGACGCCGGTGGTCACCGCGCCCGGCAGCGCCGGCGCCCCGGTCGCCGAGGCGGCACCGGCCGAGCCGCAACCGGAAGCGCTGCCGCTGGATGCCGTGCCCTCGCGTTTCAGCTGCTTCGTCACCGGCACCGACACCGAGATCGGCAAGACGCTCATCTCGGCCGCCATCCTGCACAAGCTGGCGGCCAGCGGCCGCCGTGCCTGCGGCATGAAGCCGGTCGCGGCCGGCGCCGAACTGCGTGACGGCGAACTGCACAACGAAGACGCCGACATGCTGCGCGCGGCCGGCAACGTGCACCTGCCCAGCAGCATCACGACGCCTTTCATGCTGAAGGAACCGGCGGCGCCGCACATCGCCGCCGCGCTGGAAGGCGTGACCATCGAGCCGGTGCCGATCCTGGCGGCCTACACCGAAATCCATGCTGCCTCCGATGCGGTCGTGGTGGAAGGCGTGGGCGGATTCCGCGTGCCCTTCAACGACGATTTCGACAGCGCCGACCTGGCCGCACAACTCAACCTGCCGGTGATCCTGGTGGTGGGGCTGCGCCTAGGCTGCATCAGCCACGCCCTCCTGACGGTGGAAGCCATCGTGGCGCGCGGCCTGGTGCTGGCCGGCTGGGTCGCCAACACGGTCGACCCTGACATGCGCTTCGGGCGCGAGAACATCGACGCGCTGGAACAACGCATTCCGGCGCCGCTGCTGGGCCATGTGCCCCGCCTCGAACAGGCGACGGCAGAAGCCGCCGCAGAATACATCGACCTCGCGGGGCTGCCGGGCTGGCATTCGCCGCGTGTCCAGACTTAAGGAAAACCAAGATGTCCCAATCGAATACCGTTGCGTTGCACCGTCCCGTCGCCATCAAGCAGGCCGAGAATGCGACCTGGCCGCTGGCCGACGTACTGGCCCTGTTCGAACTGCCTTTCAATGAACTGATGCACCGTGCGCAAGAAGCGCACCGCGCCAACTTCCCGGACGGCGACGTCGAGCTGGCCACCCTGCTGTCGATCAAGACCGGCGGCTGCGAGGAAGACTGCGGCTACTGCCCGCAGGCGGCACGCTACGACACCGGGGTCGAAGCCAAGAAGATCCTCGACCTCGATACCGTGCTGGATGCGGCGCGCCAGGCCAAGGCCAGCGGCGCCACCCGTTTCTGCATGGGCGCCGCCTGGCGCAGCCCGAAGGAGCGCGACATGGAAAAGGTCGAAACCATGGTGCGCGAAGTGAAGGCGCTCGGCATGGAAACCTGCGCCACCCTCGGCATGCTCGAGGAAGGCCAGGCCGAACAGCTCAAGAAGGCCGGGCTGGACTACTACAACCACAACATCGACACCGCGCCCGATTTTTATGACAACGTGATTTCGACCCGCGAGTACCAGGACCGCCTGGATACGCTGGGCCGCGTGCGCAGCGCCGGCCTGAAGGTCTGCTGCGGCGGCATCGTGGGCATGGGCGAGACGCGCGCGCAGCGCGCCGGCCTGATCGCCCAGCTGGCCAACCTGAACCCGTATCCGGAATCGGTGCCGGTCAACCACCTGGTGCAGGTCGAAGGCACCCCGCTGCACGGCGTCGAAAAACTCGACCCGATCGAATTCGTGCGCACCATCGCCGTGGCCCGCATCACCATGCCGCAGGCGCGCGTGCGCCTGTCGGCCGGCCGCCGCGAGCTGGGCGAAGCGGTGCAGGCGATGTGCTTCATGGCCGGCGCCAATTCCATCTTCTACGGCGACAAGCTGCTCACCACCGGCAACCCGGAAGCGGACGACGACCGCGTGCTGCTCGAGAAGCTGGGCTTGAAGACGCGCGCCGCGACGCTCGATTCGGCGCCGAAGGCTGCCTGCGGCTGTTAAGCATGTGCGGCCGGGGAGACACGGCCGCGTTTGAACCCATTTGAACAACCAAGAAGCGAAAGACAAACGCATGTTCACCAAAATCCTCATCGCCAACCGTGGCGAAATCGCCTGCCGTGTCGCCGCCACCGCCCGCCGCATGGGCATCCGCACCGTCGCCGTCTACTCGGAAGCCGACGCGGGGTCGAAGCACGTGGCGGTCTGCGATGAGGCGGTGCTGATCGGCCCGAGCGCCGCCAAGGACAGTTACCTGCGCGGCCAGAAGATCATCGAGGTGGCCAAGGCCACCGGCGCCCAGGCGATCCACCCCGGCTACGGCTTCCTGTCAGAGAACGCGGAGTTCGCCGAAGCCGTGCAGGCCGCCAGCCTGGTCTTCATCGGACCGCCGGGCGCCTCGATGCGCGCGATGGGTTCCAAGTCGGCCGCCAAGCAACTGATGGAAGGGGCCAAGGTTCCGCTGGTGCCGGGCTACCACGGCGACAACCAGGAACCGGGCTTCCTGCGCGAGCAGGCCGACCGCATCGGCTATCCGGTGCTGCTCAAGGCCAGCGCCGGCGGCGGCGGCAAGGGCATGCGCGTGGTCGAGCGCTCGGAAGACTTCGAAGCCGCGCTGGCTTCCTGCAAGCGCGAAGCGATCAGCTCGTTCGGCGACGACAAGGTGCTGGTCGAAAAATACCTGATTCGTCCGCGCCACATCGAGATCCAGGTGTTCGCCGACACCATTGGTAACTGCGTCTACCTGCACGAGCGCGACTGCTCGGTGCAGCGCCGCCACCAGAAGGTGCTGGAGGAAGCACCGGCGCCCGGCATGACCGGGGACCGCCGCGCCGCCATGGGCGAAGCGGCCGTGAATGCCGCGCGCGCGGTCGGCTACGTCGGCGCCGGCACGGTCGAATTCATCGCCAACCAGGACGGTTCTTTCTACTTCATGGAGATGAACACCCGCCTGCAGGTGGAGCACCCGGTCACCGAGATGATCACCGGCACCGACCTGGTGGAGTGGCAGCTGCGCGTCGCCTTCGGCGAACCGCTGCCGAAGAAGCAGCACGAACTGGCGATCCACGGCCATGCCATCGAGGCGCGCATCTACGCCGAGAATCCGGAAAAGGGCTTCCTGCCGTCGATCGGCACGCTGCGCCACATGGATACGCCGAGCGCCGTCGAGTTCGAACTTGGCGGCATGGGCGCGGATTCGGGCACCAACCCGGCGGCAGTCCGGGTCGACTCGGGCGTGCGCGAAGGCGACGCGATTTCGCCCTTCTACGACCCGATGATCGCCAAGCTGATCGTCTGGGGCGCCGACCGCACCCAGGCCCTGGCGCGCCTGTCGCAGGCCCTGGCAGAGTTCCAGATCGTCGGCCTGGCCACCAACATCGCCTTCCTGAAACGCCTGGTCGAAGGCGAGGCCTTCTCGAGCGCCGACCTGGACACCGGCCTGATCGACCGCCACGGCGAGGCGCTGTTCCCGCCGCCTTGCGCCGCCCCGCTGGGCGCCCTGGCACTGGCCGCGCTGGCATTGAGCCGCGGCGAAACCGTGCGCGGCGCGGTCAATCCGGCGGATCCGTGGGCGCAAGCCCGCGGCTGGCGCATGAACAGCGCCTACCGCCGCGTGCTCTCCTTCGCCGACGAATTCAGCGGCGAGCAGGGCTACCAGGTCGGCTTGACCTATGGCGCCCATGGCTGGGAGATCGATGCCGACGGCGAGCGCCAGAGCCTCGAACTGGTCCGCCACGAAGGCGCCGAGCTGAGCATCCGCCTGGGCGAGACTTCGCTGCACGGCAGCGTGCGTCGCGATGGCGAGCTGTTCCACGTGTTCACCGGCGGCCGTCATTACACCCTGGCGTACAATGACCCGATGGCGCACGCCGGCGAGCTCGAAGCCGCGGGCGGACGCCTGACCGCGCCGATGCCGGGTAAAGTGGTGGCGGTGCTGGCCTCGTCCGGCAAGGAAGTCAAGAAAGGCGAGCCGCTGGTGATCATGGAAGCGATGAAGATGGAGCACACGATTTCCGCGCCGAGCGACGGCCTGGTGGAAGAAGTGCTGTACCAGGTCGGCGACCAGGTGGCGGACGGCGCGCCGCTGCTGGCCTTCAAGGCAGCTTGACAAGGCGGCGTCACACCAACAAGACCAGAACGAAAGGGGAGACATGCGCATACTCCTGTACCGCGGAGACGGCGTGATCGAGCCATGGGCGCGCGAGTTCGCCGCCGCCATGCCGCAGGTGGAGACCGTCGCGTGGAAAGAAGGCACGGCCCTGCCGCCGTGCGACTACGCGGTGGTGTGGAGCCCCGCGCCGGCCCTGCTCGACCAGCTTGCCCACGTCAGGGCGATCTTCCTGATGGGCGCCGGTGTCGATGCCCTGCTCAAGCTGGGCAGTGCGCTGCCGCCGGTGCCGATCGTGCGCCTGGGCGACGCCGGCATGGGCGTGCAGATGGCCGAATACGTCGCGCACGCGGTGCTGCGCTACTACCGCCACTTCGACGATTACGAACAGCAGGCCCGCCAAGGTGTCTGGGACCCGCTGCCGCTCACGCCCAAGGCCGACTTCGCGGTCGGGATCATGGGTCTCGGCAAGCTCGGCCTGCCGGTGGTCGAGGCGATGCGCCTGTTCGGCTTCCCGGTGCGCGGCTGGAGCCGCACGCCCAAGGATCTCCCCGGCGTCGAGTGCTTCCACGGCGCCGACGGGCTGGATTCCTTCCTGCGCGGCACCCGGGTGCTAGTCTGCATGCTGCCATTGACGCCCGATACGGCCAACCTGCTCGACCGCCACAACCTAGGCAAGCTCCAGCCGGGCGCTTATCTGATCAACGTGTCGCGCGGCGCCATCCTGGCCGAGCCCGACCTGATGACCCTGATCCGTTCCGGCCACATCGCCGGCGCCACGCTCGACGTGTTCCGCCACGAGCCGCTGCCGGCGCCGCACCCGTTCTGGAACGAGCCGCGCATCAGCATCACCCCGCATATCTCGGCGCTTACCGTGCGCCGCGACGCCGTGCTCCAGATTCTCGAGAAGATCGCGAAGCTGGAGAGCGGCCAACCCGTCGACGACGTCGTCGACCGCGATCTAGGATACTGAAAGAATGAACCAGCAACCCACGTTACCCGAGAAGGTCAGGATTGTCGAAGTGGGGCCGCGCGACGGCCTGCAGAACGAGAAGGAAGCCTTGTCCGCCGCCGTCAAGATCGAACTGGTGAACCGCCTCGCGCGCGCCGGCTTCGCCAACGTCGAGGCGGCGTCGTTCGTGTCGCCCAAGTGGGTGCCGCAGATGGCCACCAGCGCGGAGGTGATGGCCGGCATCGAACGCCTGCCCGGCACGATCTACTCGGCGCTCACGCCGAACATGCAGGGCTTCGAGGCGGCGCTGGCCGCGAAAGCCGATGAAGTCGTGATCTTCGGCTCGGCCTCGGAAGCCTTCTCGCAAAAGAACATCAACTGCTCGATCGCCGAATCGATCGCGCGCTTCGAGCCGGTGGCGAAGGCGGCCAAGGCCAGCGGCCTGCGCCTGCGCGGCTCGATCAGCACGGCCTTCGGCTGTCCCTACCAGGGCGAGGTGCCCCTGGACGCGGTGGCCGACGTGGTGCGCCGCATGCGCGATCTCGGCTGCGACGAAATCGACATCGCCGACACCATCGGCGTGGCGACCGCCCGCAAGACCCAGGCCGTGATGCTGGCAGCAAGCCGGGAATTCCCGCTGCAACAGCTGTCCGGCCACTTCCACGACACCTATGGCCAGGCACTGGCCAACATCTACGCGGCGATGGAAGTCGGCGTGGCGATCTTCCATTCCTCGGTGTCGGGGCTGGGCGGCTGCCCCTACGCCAAGGGCGCGACCGGCAACGTCGCCACCGAGGACGTGCTCTACCTGATGAACGGGCTCGGCATCGAGACCGGCATCGATCTCGACCAGGTGGTAGATGCCGGGCAATTCATCTCGCAGCAACTCGGCCGCAAGGGCGCGAGCCGCGCGGGCAATGCCATCGCGGCCAAGCGCGCGGGCTGAATCGCAGGGGGCGGCTCGCCCCCTGCGAAACGATGTCGGAAACGAAAAAAGCCGACAGTGTTCACTGTCGGCTTTTTTCTTGAAGCTGGTCGGAGTACAAGGATTCGAACCTTGGACCCCCTGGTCCCAAACCAGGTGCGCTACCGGGCTGCGCTACACTCCGAAGACAAAGATCATAGCGCGTTGCCGAGCCCAGGTCAAGGCTTAAGGACCAAATAAGCGGATCGCCGTATTCTCTGTCGCATTATTTCAAACATGGCCAAGCAGGCAATATGGCGAACCTGGCAGCCGAATACGGCGTACATGAGGGCAGGACACCGGGAAACAGGCGCTTCCTGGTGGGTGTCGGCGTGTCGCTTGCCATGCATCTGCTGCTGCTGTTCGCCTACCGGCATACGGGGCCGTCCGCGCCGGTGTTCCAGCCTGAGGCGCCCTCTTCCATCACGATCACGATCCGGCCACCAGCGCCGGCCCTGCCGCCACCAACGCCAACAACGCCTGCCGCATCTGCAGCGCCGCGTCGCGCGCGCCCCTCCACGTCGACGCCGGTCATCGCCGTGCCGCCGGCGCCGGAAAGCACCGGGGATCCGTTCGCGGTGCAGCAAGCTGCCGAGCCGATGCAGGGCAGCGCCAGCGATACGCCGGCGTTCGACATGAATGCCGCAAGACAAACGGCACGGCAACTGGCGGGTCAGACCAAACTCGGCCGAGAGGGAACGGCGCACGCGCAATTCCCCGATCCGCCCCTGGAAACCGAATCGAAGTTCGCGAAAGCCATCAGCAAGGCCAAGCGCCGCAACTGCAAGGATGGCATTCCGGGCGGCTTGCTGGCGCCGCTGTTCCTGGCCATGGACAAGAAGGACAGCGGCTGCAAGTGGTAAAGCTTGGCCTACCCGGTCTTCGCCGCAATGCTCTGCAGCAACCGCGGCACCGGAACGCTGCGCTTACTCGCCCTTGATCTGCAGGGCCCGCTCGTAGAGGGCGTTCTTCTTGCGCCCGGTAATCTGCGCCGCCAGGTTGGCGGCCTGCTTCACCGAACACTCCGTCAACAGGATCTGCAGGATGCGTTCCGCTTCCGCATCCTGCGCATCGGTGGCGAGGACCGCCCCTTCCACCAGCACCACGAACTCGCCGCGCTCGCGGTGCTGGTCGGCTTTCACCCAGGCCAGGGCCTCGCCGAGCGGGCAGCGGTGCACTTCCTCGAACAGCTTGCTCAGCTCGCGCGCGAACACCACCTGGCGGGTCGGCTCGAACGTCGACATCAAGGCTTCGACGCAATCGACGATGCGGTGCGGCGCTTCGTAGAAGACGAGCGTCGAGGTCTCGCGCGCCAGTTCGGCCAGCGCGCTTTCGCGCTGCTTCGATTTCGCCGGCAGGAAGCCGACGAAGTGAAACCGGTCGTTGACCAGCCCGCTGGCCGACAGGGCGGTGATGGCCGCCGACGGCCCCGGCAGCGGTACCACGTTCAGCCCGGCGGTGCGTACCGCGTCGACGATGCGCGCGCCCGGGTCGGACACGGCCGGCGTGCCGGCGTCCGACACCAGCGCCACGCGCTGTCCGCCTGCCAGGCGCTCGACGATCTTGTCGGCCACCTCGCGCTCGTTGTGCATGTGCGCGGCAATGGTCTGCTTGTTCAGGCCGAAGCGCTGCAGCAGTGCGCCGGTCTTGCGCGTGTCTTCGCAAGCCACGACATCGGCGAGCGCCAGCAGGTGCAGTGCGCGCAGCGTGATGTCGGTGACATTGCCGATCGGTGTAGCCACGACATACAGCGTTGCGGTAGGATAGGACTGCTGGGCCGCTTCGCCCATGACGGGAAGCTGGGCGATGTCGATGGTCTGCTGTTCTGTCATAAGGATTCCGATGCTGAAGAAGAAGAATATCAAGGCGCTGCTGACGATGGCCGCGTCTGGCGTGCTCGCTGGCGTATTGTCGGCTTGCTCAAGTACACCTTTGCCGCCCGACACCGGCTGCGGCGTACCGGGCGGATTTTGCGCGCCCGCCGCGCCGATAGCAAGCCCGCCACCTGCCGAGCCCAGCTATTCGCCTCCACCACCCGCTGGCCAGTTCCGCACCAATCCGGTCGACCTGCCCCCATCCGCCGGCGGCCGCCCGCTCGCTGCCGACCTGAACCGCCCGGGTACGCGCATCGCGCTGCTGCTGCCGCTGCAGTCCGACGCGCTCGCGCAGCCCGCCGAAGCGGTGCGCGCCGGCTTCATGGCCGGTTACGAGCGCGAGCGCCAGGGGGTGACGGTCAACGTGATCCCCACCGGCGATTCCGCACAGGCCACGCTCGACGCCTACGCGCGTGCGGCCGAGCAGAACGATATCGTGGTCGGTCCCCTGGCCCGCCCCGCCGTGGCGGCGCTGGCCACCAGCGGCGCCGTGACCAAGCCGACCGTCGCCCTCAATCACCCGCAGACCGGTGACCCGCTGCCGCGCCAGATGCTGGTGGTCGGCCTGTCGCTCGAAGAAGAAGCGCGCCAGGTAGCCGACTGGGCCGCGGCGGAACAGCCCGCCGGCCGCGCCCTGGTGCTCACCGGCAAGACCGCCTGGCAGCAGCGCCTGTCGGGCGCATTCACGGCGCGCTGGTCCCAGCTGGGCCTGAACAATGCCGTCGTCGAGCTGCCGAGCAGCGACGGCTATGTCGACGGCAATGCGCTGGCCGCCTTGCGCGCGCGCCTGCAGGTCGATCCGCCGCAGCTGGTGTTCGCCGCCCTCGACGCCGTCCAGCTGCGCCAGGTGCGCAGCGCCATCGGGACCTCGCTGCCGACCTACGGCACCGCCTCGATCAACCCGGGCCGCGATCCGGCCATGGTCGCGCCCGAGCTGAGCGGCGTGCGCATCCTCGACCTGCCCTGGACCGTGCAGCCGGACAATCCGCTGGTGGCGAGCTATCCGCGCTGGGGCGGCGACACCGGCGGCTTCGACATGAAGCGCCTGTACGCGCTCGGCATCGACGCCTACCGCATCGCCCGCGAACTGGCCCTGCGTCCCAACGGATCGTTCGAGCTCGACGGCGTGACGGGCCGCCTGTCGATCGACATGAGCACGGGCGCGCCGGTGTTCCGACGCGTCGAGACCGGCGCCGTGTACCGCGACGGCGCCTTCGAAGCAGTGGCTTTCGGGCGCTGACATGTGGCCGCAGCGCCTGTCACCGCGGCAAGCTCAGGGCCGCGACTGGGAGCGCGCTGCCCTGCTCCACCTGCGGCGCCACGGCTTGCGGCCGGTCGAGGAGAATTTTCGCTGCAAGGGTGGCGAAATCGACCTGATCATGCGCGACGGCGATACCCTGGTGTTCGTCGAGGTGCGCCAGCGCGCTGCCGACTCCCATGGTGGTGCGGCCGCCAGCATCACTCCCGCCAAGATTCGCCGCCTGGTGCGTGCGGCACAGGTTTACCTGTTGCGCTTTCCCGTCACACCACCCTGCCGCTTCGACGTGGTCGCCATCGATGGCGAGCGGCTGGAATGGCTGCAAGATGTGATTAACTGAACAAGCCTTCCTGATCGGAATGTAAGCAATTTTTACGCGGCTTGCCCGGCCCGGGTTGCCACTGCACTATAATCTCCGGCTATGAATACTCAACGCATCCTCGCTCACTTCCAGGAGAGCGCCGATCTCAAGATGAAGTCGGCAGCTGCCCTGGCGCAACCTATTTCGCAGGCGGTCGAACTGATGTTCGGCGCCCTGTCCAACGGCAACAAGATCCTGGCCTGCGGCAACGGTGGTTCCGCCGCCGACTGCCAGCACTTCGCTGCCGAGCTCGTCGGACGCTTCGAGCGCGAGCGCTTTCCGCTGCCGGCGATCGCGCTGACCACCGATACCTCCATCATCACGGCGGTCGGCAATGACTACAGCTTCAAGGAAATCTTCTCGAAGCAGGTGCAGGCCTTCGGCCAGGCCGGCGACGTCCTGCTGGCGATGTCGACCTCGGGCAATTCGGCCAACGTGCTGGCCGCGGTCGAGGCCGCGCTGGAGCGCGAGATGCGCATCGTCGCCTTCACCGGCAAGGACGGCGGCGCGCTGGCGAAGCTGCTGACCGACGCCGACATCCATATCAACGTGCCCCACGCACGCACTGCGCGTATCCAGGAAGTCCACCTGTGCGCGATTCACTGCATCTGCGACGGCATCGACGTCGCACTGTTCGGAGGAGAAGAAGAATGATGAAAACGCGCCCGCTGGCCGGCCTGCTGTCGAAAATCGTATTGGGAACCGCGCTGGCGGCTTCGCTGTCTGGCTGCGTAGGCCTGGCCGTGGGCGGCGCCGTGGCGACCGCCCTGTCGGCCAATGACCGCCGCACCATCGGCATGCAAACCGAAGACAAGGCGATCAACGTCAAGGCCGAGATCAAGATGCAGCAGATCACCGGGGAGAACGGCCACGTCAACGTCACCAGCTACAACCGCAAGGTGCTGCTGACCGGCGAAGTGCGCGACGACGCGATGAAGCAGGCGGCCGAGCGCGAAGTGCGCGCGATCGAGAATGTGGTCTCGGTGATCAACGAGCTGGAGATCGCCGGCCCGTCGAGCTACACCTCGCGTTCCAACGACGCCCTGATCACCACCAAGGTCAAGGCCAGCCTGGTCGACAAGAAGACCGTCTCGGCCACCGCCTTCAAGGTGACCACCGAGCGCGGCGTGGTCTACCTGCAGGGCCTCGTCACCCCGCGTGAAGGCAATATCGCCGCCGACGTCGCCAAGGGCGTGCCGGGCGTGGTCAAGGTCGTCAAGATCTTCGAGTACATCGCCGACGAAGACCCGCGCGCCAATCTGGCCGCGCCTAGCCAGGGTTAATGCCAACGGCAGGACTGCGGTCCTGCCGTTTTTCCATCATCCGTTTCCGCCATGACCGCCACTTCCTCTTCCCGTTCCTGGTTCAGGCCCGCCGCCATCGGCGCGGTGGTGCTGGCGCTGGCCGGCATCGGCTACGCCTCGTTCAACAGCGGCACGCCCGCGCCGAACGTCACCTTCATCAGCATCGCCGGCGACAAGATCAGTACCGAGTCCCTGCGCGGCAAGGTGGTGATGGTGAATTTCTGGGCGACCTCCTGCGTCACTTGCGTCAAGGAGATGCCGCAGATGGTCGAGACCTACAACAAGTACAAGGGGCAAGGCCTGGAGTTCGTGGCGGTGGCGATGCAGTACGACCCGCCCAACTACGTGCTGAACTTCACCGAGACCCGCCAGCTGCCGTTCAGGGTCGCGATCGATTCGGCCGGCGACATCGCGCGGCAGTTCGGCGACGTCAGCCTGACCCCGACCACGTTCGTGATCGACAAGAACGGCAAGATCATCAAGCGCTACGTGGGCGAGCCGTCCTTCCCGGAGCTGCACAAGCTGCTCGAGAAGGAACTGGCTACCTGATCTAGGGCGCCTTGGGATAGAGGATCATCTGGGTGCAGCGGAACAGGGCAATGGTCTTGCCGCTGTCCTTGTCCGTGACGATCGCATCCCACACCTGCGTGGTGCGGCCCAAATGCACGGCGGTCGCCCTTACTGCGATCGTGCCCTGGCGTGCGGTGCCGAGATGGTTCGATTTCAGCTCGATGGTGGTGAAGCTGGTGGCGCCTTCCGGCAGGTGGGCGACGCAGGCGTAGCCGGCCGCGGTGTCGGCCAGCGTGACCACGCTGCCGGCGTGCAGGTAGCCGTTCGGGGCCAGCAGATGGGGCTGGACCGGCAGCTCGGCGCACACGCGGCCTTCGGCGACCTCGGTGATCTGGATGCCGAGGTGGCCGGGCAGGTAATCCTTGCCGAACTCGTTGAAGGATGCTGGGGTGTATTTCGGATTCACGGTTGACGCTTGGTTGACAAAAGCGCGATCGTACACCGTGCCCGAGGATCGTGCAGGCCAGCCCCCACTCATCCCGCTAGCGCCTGCGCTTGCCCTTGCCCGCCGACCCGCCGCGCTGCCGTGCCGCCGCATTCTGCTGCTGCAAGAGGGCATCCACCCGTTCCGACGCCTCGCGCGCCAGCTGCTGCGCCTCGCCGATGCTCGGGAAATACTGCGGCTCGCGGTAGCCCAGCCACGCATAGGCCGAGTACATGCGGCAGGTATCCTCGACCTCCTGCAGGTTCATGTAGAGCAGCTCCTGCGGATGCGGCGTCAGCTTGCAGACCTTCTTCCTGGCCAGCGACAGCGCCCAGTGCTCCCACGCGCTCTGCAGCACCGGCACCCGGCTGGAGATCGGCACCAGCGACAGCATGAACTTCTCGGCCACCGACAGCGGCAGCGTGTCGAGCCACTCGGCGCGCCCGTTCTGCTCTTCGGTGATGCGCGGATAGAAGAAGCCGTCCGGCACGTCGATGTTGTGGACAAAACGGCGCAGCAGCTTCACCAGCGAGGTCTCGCCGGTCACCGACGAGATGCGGTGCAGCTGCTCGAGCGAAGGCGCGACCGCGAAACCGGTGGCGGCCACCGGCGGGATCTTCTCCTTCATCAGCGCGCGCATCACGGCGTGGGTGTCGTCGTCGTAGCCGGCCACGAAACCCTCTTCGTGCACGCCGTAGCGCCCTGCCCGTCCCGCGATCTGCTTGGCCAGCGCCGCCGGGATCTCTTCTTCCTCGACCCCGTTGTACTTGACGGTCGTCGTCATGACGATGCGCGCGATCGGCATGTTCAGGCCCATCGCCAGCGCATCGGTGCCGACCACGATGTCGGCCTGCCCTTCGCGGAAGCGCTCGGCCTGGGCGCGCCGCACTTCCGGCGACAGGTTGCCGTACACGGTGGCGACCGACAAACCCTTCTCGGTGATCATGTCGCGCCACATCAGGACCTCGCGCCGCGAGAAGGCGATCACGGCGTCGCCGCGTCGCAGGTTGCCGAGCTTGCGCACCGGCGCGGGTTCCATCGCCAGCGGCGCCATGCGCTTCAACACATGGACTTCGAGCGGCACTTCCATGCGTTCGGCCAGTGCCTCGATCGCGCGCCGCGCTTCCGGCGCGCCCACCAGGAACACGGTGGATGCAGGGGCGCCGCACACGGCGGCGGTCCAGGCGGCGCCGCGGTCGCGGTCGGCCAGCATCTGGATCTCGTCGATCACCGCTACCTCGACCGGCGTTTTCGTATCCAGCATCTCGACGGTGCTGGCGACGTGGGTCGCATCCTCGGCGAGGCGGCGTTCTTCGCCGGTGATCAGGCTGACCTTGATCGGCTTGCCGTGCGGGCGCGCGTTCTGCAGGCGCTCGTAGTTTTCCAGCGCCAGCAGGCGCAGCGGCGCGAGATAGACCCCGCTCGCGGCCTTGGCCAGCGCTTCCATCGCGCGGTGGGTCTTGCCTGAATTCGTCGGCCCCAGCAGGGCGATGAACTTGCGCCCCATGCGGCTGGCCACGTCGAAGGATTCCGGGTATTCGGCCAGGTTGATGCTTTCCTTGGTACGCGCGGCATGGCGCTCTTCCTGCTCGCGCTCGACCGCGTGGGTCAGGCGCTGCGCGATGCGCTGGAACACGTATTCGGCCGGCTCCGAGGTTTCCAGCTCGTCGAGCACGTGCAGGAACAGCATCGGGTCCCAGCCGAAGTCGTCGGCTTGTTCCGCGATGTCGCGCACGAAGGCCTCGGCCTCGGTCTGCAGCTGTTCGATGGCGTCCGGCGTGGCGCGTTCTTCGAGCAGCTCGCGCCGCGCCGGCAGGTCCAGCTTGCGCCATTTACTGGGCTTGGCCAGCACGCCGCGCGCCGGCACCAGCCGATAGGGCACGCGCAGGCCTTCGTAGCGCACTTCGCCCGAGAAGCGCAGGAAGACGCGGCCCTCCATCTTGACCAGTTCGATGCCGCGCTCGGCGAAGTCGAGCTCGCGCTCGAGGAAGGCGTCGTCGGCGGTATCGGGCCCGGCGCTGTCGTTAGGGGAATTGCTCATGTCTGAAAAAGTGATGGATGCTTGTCATCACTATAACGCGGAAGCTGGCGGCCCCGGTTCCGGATCGGCGCGGAAAAGTGTTGTGGGATGGATGAAAACGGTTAATCAGGCAATGATAAAGAAGAATTTTATTTTCCTCTTAGAAATTTTCAACTATAGTAATTTCCCGCGTAACAGTTTGCCGTCGCCCCGCCACATGAAAAACAACCGGATCGGCCTGATTCTCGTGATCTCGTCGCTGGCCGTGATCGCGCTGGTGGTGACCCTCCTGCTGCAGCGCCAGCAGGCTTCCCATGCGGCCCAGGTCAAGGTCCAGGGCCTGGGCATGGTGCGTTCGCTGGCCGCGCTGCCGGTGTCGATGCTGGCCCCGGGCCAGGGGCCGGGCGTGCTCGGGTCGGTGCTCGCCTACCGCGATAACCCCGATTTCGCCTACGCCGCGGTCAGCGCCGAGAGCGGCAGCAACCTGGCCGAAGTCGCCAGTCCCGGCAGCCTGGTTCCGCCGGCGGCGGCGCTGGTCCTGGCCGCTTTCGACGAACGTCTGCTGCCGGCCCGCCCGGGTCAGCGCGCGATCCGGGAATTCCGTGGTCCGCTGGCCGATGCCCAGGGCAGGCTGCAGGTACGGATCGGCTATTTCGAACCCGAACACCCCATCGGCCTGCAGGACCTGCCCTTCTACGCCCTGATCGCGCTGGCGATGTTCCTGCTCGTGCCCCTCATCTACCTGGTGATCAAGCGCGAGATGGCCCCGCTCGCCGCCTTGAGCGAGCAGCTACGCGCGATCCCGCCCGTTTCCGGCCAGGCGCAGTCCAGCGCCGACGCCGAAGCCGCCCAGGACGTCCACGCCCTGGTCAACAAGCTCAATCACTACATCGACCATGCCGGCGCGCGCATCCTCGCGCTGGAACAGGACAACGTGGCTCGCATGGCCGGCAGCCGTTTGCTCGAGTACGGCAGCAACAAGATGCAGACCGTGCTGCACTGCCTGCCCGACGGCCTGCTGGTACTCGATCCGGCCGGCGATGTCACTTTCGCCAACGGCAAGATCGAGCCCTTGCTGGGTGTGCCGGTGAGCGACGTGCTGTCGAGTCCGGTCGAGGCCTGGTGCCGCGACGCCGAACTGCGCAACCTGCTCGCGCGTTTCCGCGGCGCCGGCGCCGACGGCCGCAGCCAGATCAGCATCGAGTTCACGCCGGACGGCGTGCCGGACAAGCGCCTGTTGGCCACGTCGCAGGCGCTGGCCGGCCACTCGATGGCCTACGGCACCCTGGTCGTCGTGCGCGACGTCACCCGCGAGCACCTGGCGCGCCAGGCCGGCAACGACTTCGTCGCCCACGTCGCCCACGAGCTGAAGTCGCCGCTGAACGTGATCGGCATGTATGGCGAAATGCTGGCCGACAGTGGCGAGGACGACCCGGCGATCCGGGTCGAAGCGGTCAACGTGATCCAGGACGAGGTCGAGCGCATGGCCTCCCTGGTCAACAACCTGCTCAACGTCAGCAAGCTGGAAACCGGCAGCATGCGGCCTGAACGCCACCGCGTCAAACTCGACGAGATGCTGCGCGATGCCTGGAACCAGGCGCTGTCGCGCGCCAGCAGCAAGGGCGTCACGCTCGAGCTGCAGGCGCCGCGCGAGATCGCCGCCGTCTCGATCGACAAGGACCTGTTCCGCATCGCCCTGAACAACCTGCTCAACAACGCGATCAAGTACAACCGTCCCGGCGGCAGCGTGATGCTCTCCGCGGAGGAAGGCGACCACGACGTGGTCGTCGCGGTGCGCGACAGCGGCATCGGCATGAGCCCGGAAGACCGTACGCGCGTGACGGAAAAATTCTTCCGCGTGCGCGAAACCGGCGACGCCCAGCGCGGCGGCCATGGCCTGGGCCTGTACCTGGCCAACCAGATCGTCGAGCTGCACCATGGCCGGCTGACGATCGACAGCGAACTCGGACAGGGAAGCGTGTTTTCCATCCACCTGAAGAAGATGCCGGCACTGGCCGACAGCACCCAAGTTTTATGAAGAAACAGATTCTGATCGTCGACGACGAAGCACACGTGATCCGCGTCCTGCGGCTCATGCTCGAGCGCGAAGGCTACGACGTGCAAAGCGCCGCGGACGGCCACGAAGCCCTCGAGAAAATGGCCGTGCGGCGTCCCGACGTCCTGGTCAGCGACATCCAGATGGAAGGCATGGACGGGCGCGAGCTGTGCCGGACGATCCGCGCACGCTATCCGGACGAGACCTTCCCGATCCTGGTCATGACCTCGATGACCGCCGCCAGCGAGCGCGAGTGGGTGCGCGAGCTGGCCCACATCGATTTTCTCGAAAAACCCTTGAGCCCGCGCCAGCTGGTGGCGCGCCTGGCCGCCCACTTCAGCCATTGATCCTAGCGAAAACTCCGACATGCAAGCGATGCTCACGAACGACCTCGACTTTGCGCGCTACGCGCGCTGGCTGTGCCGCATCACCGGCGCCGAGCACGACCTTGCCGTATGCGACGCCGGCGGCGCCGTGGTATGGGCGGCCCGCCCCGACGGCGGCATCGGCGACTGGCTCGACGGCCTGCGCGCGGCCGGCTTCGGCTGGCCCTGCACGGGCGAAGGCATGCAGCGCCACGACGCCGGCGCCGCCACGCTGCTGTACCAGCCGATCCAAGCCAAAGGCGGCGCTATCGGC
The DNA here is from genome assembly GCA_015277795.1 of Massilia sp. UMI-21. NCBI lineage: Bacteria > Pseudomonadati > Pseudomonadota > Betaproteobacteria > Burkholderiales > Oxalobacteraceae > Massilia > Massilia sp. UMI-21. Next base: position 224,712 of record CP063848.1, read on the forward strand.
TACCTGGCGGTGCGCATGGCCCCCTGCGCCACGCCGCCCACGTCCTGGGACGCGCTGGCGGAAACGCTCGACGACATCGCCGCCGGCATCGCCGACGAATGCCGCCTGAAGGGAGAGCTCGACCACATGGCGCTCGAGCTGTCCGAGCGCTACGAGGAACTGCACCTGGTCTACGCGATCGACCGCCAGGTGCAGCAGCTCGATCCGGGCGCCGACCTGTTCCAGCGCCTGCTGCACAGCTGGGCCGAGCACATGGATGCGGACGTGGCGGCCTTCGTGAAGCCGGGCGAGAACCTGTGCGTGCACGCGACCAACCTGTCGGCGCCGATCCATAACCTCGACCTGGTGCTGGTCGAGATGCGCGGCGACCTGTACCGCTTCGCGCATTCCTCGCGCGCCCCGATCGTCATCAACGAAACGGACGACCCGCGCCGCGCCTACATCTTCACCGACCTGCCGTTCAAGCTGCTGTGCTGCCCGGTGATCCAGGACCGCAGCGTGGTTGCGATCCTGGTGCTGGCCAATCACCTGGCCAAACCGGACTTCTCGAACAGCGACCGCAAGCTCGGCGAACTGCTCGCCAACCAGCTTTCCGGCCTGTCGCGCATGTACGGGATGCTGGCCGAGACCCGCAAGTTCAACGAACAGATGGCCGATGCCCTGATCGAAGCGGTCGAGGCCAAGGACCCCTACACGCGCGGCCATTCCGAGCGCGTGCACCACATCGCGATGCAGCTCGGCCAGGCCATGAACCTGGGCACGCGCGAGACCGAAGACCTGTTCTGGGGAGCCCTGCTGCACGACGTCGGCAAGATCGGGATTCCCGATGCCGTTCTGTGCAAGCCGGGGCGCCTGACGCGCGACGAATACACCTTCATCATGGTGCACCCGGAGCGCAGCTACGAGATCCTGCGCCACATCGACCGCCTCAAGGGCGCGGTGCCGGGAGCGCGCCATCACCAGGAAAAGTTCGACGGCACCGGGTATCCGCACGGGCTGAAAGGCGCCGACATTCCGCTCAATGCGCGCATCATCGCGGTGGCCGACACCTACGATTCGATCACCAGTTCGCGCGCCTACCGCGCCGGCCGCAGCCACGAAGTGGCGATGGCCGAGATCGCGCGCGTGGCCGGCACCCAGCTCGACCCGGCGATCGTGCGCGTGCTGGAGGAAGTCTGCGCCCTCGAGCCGGAATGGATCGCACGCTTCAACATCCAGCGCGATCCGGTGGCCACGGCGGCGTAATGAACGAACCGGTCACCCGCAGCCGCATCGGATCGATGACCTACCTGGCGCCTGCCATGGCGCTGGTGGCGGTCGATGCCGTCGATGCGCTGGGAGCGGCGCTGGACGAATGCATCGCCCAGCACCAGGTCACGATCGTGCTCGACCTGGGCAAGGTGCCCCTTCTGTCGGGCCGCGCGCTGGAACTGATGATTCGCAGCGCCGACCGACTCGACACGCTCGGCGGCTGGATCAAGCTCGCCTATCCGAGCCCCTTGCTGCTCGACGTGCTGACCGTTACCGGCGTCGCCGGCCGCGTGGCGCTGTACGACGCGGCGCCCGCCCCGGCCCGCCAGGAGCGTCCCGCCGCCCAGGCCAAGCTGGGCGACATCCTGGTCGCGCGCGGCCTGGTCAGCGCGGCCCAGGTGAGCGAGGCGGCGCGCCTGCAGGACCAGACCGGCAAGCGCATGGGCTTCATCATGGTCGAGAAGAAGTGGCTGTCGGAAGCGGCGCTGTTCCAGACCCTGGCCGAACAGCTCGACCTGCCTTTCGTCAACCTGCGCGCCGGCCTGTACGACCCGGCCGCGGTGGGCCTGCTCGAACGCGACGTGGCGCGGCGCCTGAACGTGGTGCCGCTGTTCGTGGTCGAGGACAGCCTGACGGTGGCGACCAGCGAGCCGCAGGCGGTGCACGTGCTCGACGAAATCCGCGCCCGCACCGGCTGCCGCGTGCGGGTGGCGATGGCCGCGCCGGCCGAACTCGCCCGGGTGCGCGAGGATGCCTACGGCGGCGCCATGCCGACGTTCATCCACAGCGAGGCGAACGACCTGGAACTGGTCGAAGACCAGATCCCGGACGACTACACCCAGATCGACGAGATGGCCGGCGCCAGCCCGGTGATCAACCTGGTCAATGCCGTGATCCAGCGCGCGATCCACGACAACGCCAGCGATATCCACATCGAGGTCTCGCGCAACAAGGCGCGCATCCGCCTGCGCATCGACGGCATCCTGTACGAAGTGATGTCGCCCGGCGTCGAGATGCATCCGGCCATCGTCTCGCGCCTGAAAGTGATGGCCCACCTCGACATCGCCGAGCGCCGCCTGCCGCAGGACGGACGGATCCAGGTCATGACGCAGGGCCGCACGGTCGACCTGCGCTTTTCCTCGCTGCCCGGCATCTACGGCGAGAAAGTGGTGCTGCGCGTGCTCGACAAGAACCAGTCGATCCTCGACGTCGACAAGCTCGGCATGAACAAGGGCGCGGTCGACAGCTTCAAGCGCCTGCTCGGACGCAGCCATGGGCTGATCCTGGTGACCGGCCCGACCGGTAGCGGCAAGACCACCAGCCTGTACGCGGCGATCAACTACCTCAAGAGCATCGAGAAGAACATCGTCACGATCGAGGACCCGGTCGAGTACCAGCTCGACATCATCAACCAGAACCAGGTGAACGACGCGATCGGCCTGAGCTTTCCGAAGATCCTCAAGCACGTGCTGCGCCAGGACCCGGACATCATCATGGTGGGCGAGGTGCGCGACCGCCAGACCGCCGAGATCGCGGTGCAGGCCGCCCTGACCGGCCACCTGGTGCTCACCACCCTGCACACCAACGATACCCTGGGCGCGGTGGCGCGCCTGGTCGAGATGGGGGTCGAGCCCTACCTGCTGTCCTCGGCCCTGATCGGCGTGATGGCGCAGCGCCTGGTGCGCCGCGTCTGCCCCGGCTGCAAGACCAGCTACCTGGTGCCGCCGGACGCCGCCCGCGCCTATGGCTGGAAGGGCGACGGCAACCTCAAGCTGCTCAAGGGCCGCGGCTGCCCGTCCTGCTACGACTCGGGCTACAAGGGTCGGCTCGGCATCTACGAGCTGCTCGAGGTCGGCGCCGACCTGCAGCGCATGATCGTGACCAATGCGAGCAAGGACGAGATGGCGCGCCAGGTCGCCAGCCTCGGACACCGCGACCTGTACGCGGACGGCATGGCGCGCGCCTTCGGCGGCGACACCACGCCGGAAGAGATCGCGCGCGTGGTGCATTCGCTGTGATGGGAAGGATGAACGATGGCGCTTGAATGGGACGACCTGCAGCCGGCCGGCGCGGCCAAGCCGGCGCCCGCCGCGCGCAAGCCGCAATGGCAGTGGCAGGGCGCGGGGGAACGCGTCGGCAGCGCCGACCGCATGCAGTTCACCGAACGGCTGGCCCTGCTGCTGGAAACCGGTGTGGCCCTGCACGACGCGCTGCACACCCTGCAGCTGCAGAGCGCCAAGCCGCGCCTGTCCCGGATCATCGGCGACGTGGCCGAGGACATCGTGTCGGGCCAGCGATTTTCCGAGGCGCTGGCGCGTCACCCGGAACTGTTCCCCTCGACCTACGTCAACCTGATCGGGGCCAGCGAAGCCGGCGGCTTCCTGCCCGAGGTGCTGGAGCAACTGCGCGACATGGACGAAAAAGAACAGCAGCTGCGCAGCACGATCGTTTCCTCGCTCTCGTATCCGGGTTTCCTGGCCGGCTTTTCGGTGCTGGTGGTGGTGTTCATCCTGGTCGTGGTGTTTCCGAAGTTCTCGGTCATGTTCACCCAAATCCACGACCAGCTGCCGATCACGACCCGCTTCTTCATCGCGGCCAGCGACGTCCTCCTGCGCCATGGGCTGGCGCTCGGCTGCGCCCTGCTGGCGGCGGCTGCCGCCGGCCTGGCGGCGCTGCGCCGGCCCGCCAGCCGCGAATGGCTCGACCGCATGAAGCTGCGCCTGCCCCTGTTCAGGACCATCTTCATCAAGATCTACCTCACCCGCCTGATGCGCGTGATGGGCATTTCGCTCGAGCGCGGCGTCACCATCCTGGCCACGCTCGAGGCTTGCCGCAACGTCATTCCCAACCACGAATTCCAGCGCTTCATCGGCACCCTCGAGATCCAGGTGACCGAAGGGCGCGGCATCGCCGCCGGTTTTCGCGACAGCGCCCTGATTCCCGCCAGTTTGAAGCAGATGATCGATACCGGCGAGGAAACCGGCAACCTGGGACGCGTCATGGGAAGGGTGGCGGACTTCTACGAGCGCGACCTGACGCGCCAGCTGAACGCCCTGGCCAAGATGGCCGAGCCGGCCATGCTGCTCGTGATGGGCGTCCTGGTGGGCACGATCGTCACCTCGATCATCCTGCCGATCTTCAAAATGTCGCGTGCGGTCCACTAGTCAAACCGATTCCGCAACAAAAATGCATGATGATTCAAAGAAACGTTAATTTCCGTGATAACCTTCTTTTGCATTCAGTAAATTTTTTTCGTCAATTTTCATTTCCATCAGACAAACTCATATGACCATCAACCGCTCGCTTCACCGCCTGGCCGCGAAAGGGTTCACCCTGGTCGAACTCCTGATCGTCGTGATCATCATCGCGATCCTGGCGGCGATTGCCATTCCCCAATTTGCCGACAGCTCGAATGACGCCCAGGAAGCCGCGCTCGACGCCAATCTCAAGACCATGCGTTCAGCCATCGAGATGTATCGGGTGCAGCACCGCAGCAGGTATCCATCAGCCGCCGCGGCCGATGATGCGACTGCAACGGCCGCTTGCACAGGCGCTAGCGGTACTGCCGGCACCGGTGATATCAATACGGACGTCGCATTCCGAGAGCAGCTGACGATGTTCTCGGATGCCGCTGGCAATACCTGCTCGATCGCGGTGCCAGCTTCGGGCATCATCTATGGCCCATACCTGCGTGAAATTCCGCAAGAACAGATTTCGAATCCTGCCAGCCGTGAGGTAGTCATCGTGTCGACCGGTACCCGCGACCAGGAGCCTGACGCTGCAACCGGTGGCTTCCAGTTCGACAACCGTACTGGTCGTCTCGTGATGAACAGCAACGCCGTGGGCCGTCGCAATACCCCGTACTGGCAATACTGATCGCAGTCAGGGGCATGACATGATTCGTCCCGCGCGTTCGCAAGCCGGCGGGACGCTGGCAGAAATCCTCGTCGTCGTTGCTGTGCTCGCCATCGCACTGTCGGTGGCGATCCCGCGGGCGGACGTGATCAGCCCCGCCGTGGCCGACGCCGCCGCGACCGAGGTTGCCCAGGCCCTGCGCTTTGCCCGGGGCGAAGCGATGCGCACCCGGGCCTGGCACGTGGTCCGCTTCGACACGGCGGGCGACACGCTGCGCGTGTACCGCCTGACCTCGGGCATCGCGGCCGAGGATACGGCCCAGCCGGTCATGCATCCCATCGACCACCGCCCGTATCGCGTCGTGCTGGGCGCTACCGCCAGCAGCCACGCGCGCATCGTGAGCGCGATCTTCGACTACGACAAGAACCTGATCACGGCCTATGCCACCTTCGGCCCCGACGGCAGCCCGGCCGATATCCACGGCAAACAGGCGAAGGACGCCAAGGCGCTCAGGAAGGACGGCCTGGTCACGCTCAGGCATGGTGCCGTCGAGCGCAGCGTGCGGCTCGCGCCCGTCACCGGCAGGGTGAGCACGTGAAAGCGGCAGCTGGCGCGCGCGGCTTTTCCTATGTGGAGGTGCTGGTGGCGACGATGGTGCTGGCGGTATGCGCCGCGCCGCTGGCCGACGCGGTCAAGAACGGCATCGACGCCTCGCGCATCGGCGTCGCCAAGGCGCAGGAGCTGCGCTGCATGAAGGAACAGATGGAAACCGTATTGGCCGAGCCCTACCAGCACCTGTGGAACGCCGCGCGCGGCACGGCCGTCGCGTCGAGCTACTCGCGCCCGGCCGATGCCGCCTGCATCGCGCGCGAGGTCCATATCGCCCGCTACGAGCACGAGAACGGCAAGTCGCCGGTGTTCCTGGATGACGGCGCCGCGCCCGCCCGGCTCGAAACCGCCATGCTGTACGTGACGGTGTCCTCGCCGGACAGCGGCTACACCTTTACCACCCTGGTCGCCCGATGAGCTTGCGGTATTCCCGGGATCAGCAGGGCCTGAGCCTGATCGAGCTGCTGGTCGGCCTGGCCATCACGGGCCTGGTGATGGCGCCCCTGCTGCCGATGCTCGAGACCGCGCACGCGGCGGCGCGCATCACGGCCGAGCGCAACGACCTCGAGCGCAGCGCCAATTTCGCCCTGGCGCGCATTGCCGCCCGTGTGCGCGCGGCCGCGCCCTCGCCGGATCTGGCCGCGAAACCGCAGGAAAAATGGTTCGACCCGTATTCCTACCTGGTCGTCGACGGCAATCTCGTCGAGCGTAACGACGACGACCACACCGATCGCGTGCTCGCCGATTCCGTGAAGCGCATCAGCCTGGATGCGCCGGCGGTGGACGCCGGCCGACCGCTGGTCACGATCAGCCTGGACCTGGAGCGCGGCCAGGCCAGCGCCACCGCCACCGCCACGGTGCGCATGGGGAGCGTGGAGTGAAGGAGCAGGCACAGCGCGGCATCCTGCTGCTTCCCGTGACGCTCACGCTTGCCGTGGTCGGCGCGCTCGCTTATGCCATGACACGCGGCGGCGGCATGGACCTGGCGGCCATCGATGCCGAGTACGACATCGAACGGGCCCGCTACCTGGCCGAGGCCGGGCTGCAGCTGGCGAAGTGGCAGAACGAACGGCTCGGTTGCAAGAGCCAGCGCGGTTTCGGCACGGTCGACCTGCCGGGCGGCCGTATCGTATCCGGCACCATGGACGAGGGCGGCGGCCAGCTCGCCATCTCACTGACGGCGACGACGGCGACGGGCGCCGTCAACCAGGTTGCCGGCCGCAGGCTGCGCATGCACCGGGTGAACGACCCGACCGAGCTCGCCATCAAGCGCTCGGATATCGATGACACCTTCATCCGCGAGGGCTACCCGGGCCAGGGCAAGGGCAAGTACCTCGAAACCACCGATGACCAGGCCCACGGTCTGGTCGAATTCCATTTTCCGAAAGAGCTGAACGACGCCGTCGTGCTGCAGGCAGATTTCAGGCTCACCCAGGTCGATTCCAAGTCGGCCCAGCCGGCGCGCGCACTGGCCCTGCACCGCGTCACGTCCGACTGGAAGGAAGACGACGCCACCTGGACCGCTCCGTGGAGCACGGCCGGCGGCGACTACGTGGCCAGGCCGGCGGCCAGTACCGTCATTGCCGGCAATGCCGAGTACAGCTGGCGCATCGATGCGCTGGTCGAGGGCTGGGTCAACAAGACCGTGCCCAACTACGGGATCCTGCTCAAGCCGACCGGCCTGCTCGAAGCGCGCTTCGCCAGCCACGAAGAAAACGCCAACCAGCCGCAGCTCCTGTTGCGCTACCTGCCCCGCTGCTGACCACGCCATGCATTCCGGACCAAGCGCCATGAAACGACATGCTCCCTCCTTCCTGCAGGGCCTGCGCGCGCTGCTGGCCAGGACCGGCGCGGGCGGCAAGGCGGCGCCGATCGGTGCGGATTTTGCCGCCCAGCGCCTGAACCTGCTGCAGGTCGCGGCCACGCCCGACGGGCCGCTGCTGCGCGCCGCCGTGTCGCTGCCCTATCCGGTCGAGCGCGCGCAGTTGCTGGGCGACCGCCGGCTGCTGAAGACCTTCGTGCGCGAGGCGCTGGCCAGCGCCCCCTTCGCGGGCCGGCGGGTGGTCTCGGCGCTGGCGCCGGGCGACGTGCGGATCCTGCCCTTGACGATGCACGTCGCCAGTGGACAGAGCGAACAGCAGGCCGTGGCCAGGGCCGTGCGCGACCAGCTCGGCGCCGACGCGGCCGATTCAGTGGTCGATTATTACCGGGTGCGCAGCGTGGACATGAACGGTCCCGAGCGGCAGGTGCTGGCCGCGGTGGCGCCGTCCACCAGCGTGCTCGCCTATCTCGAGGCGCTGCGCGGCGCCGGCCTCGAGGTGGCCGCACTCGACATCGGCCCGGCCGCGATCGCGCGCCTGCTGGCCACCATGCAGGAGGACGTCGAGCAGGCGGTCCTCTTGATCAACTTTGGCACCAGCAAGAGCTACCTCACGGTGATCTGGGGCCGGCGCCTGATGCTCGACCGCGAAATCGACTTCGGCGAAACGCAGCTGGTAGAGCGCCTGTCGCGCGCCCTCGGCCTGGCCGACGAGGTGTCCCAGGGACTGCTGCGCGAGCACGGCATCGGCAGCCCGGCCGCCCTGCTGCACGGCCAAGCCGGCGCGCAACCCGACATCGGACGCACGATCCGCGAGATCCTGTACCAGGAATTCGCCGCGCTGACCGAAGAGCTGGTGCGCACCCAGGTCTACGTGGCCTCGCGCACGCGCGGCAGCGCCCTGAGCCGCGTCTATCTCAACGGCAGCATCGCCCGCCATGCCCACTTGCGCGAGCGCGTCGCCGAAGTGGTGCGCACGCCGGTCGAGGTACTCGATCCGCTGCGGGCGTTCCGTTCCGGGCCGGCATTCGCGCGTCCCGGCGCCGATCCGCGCGACCTGCACGGCATCGCCCTGGCCGCCGGACTGGCCCTGCGAGGAGAAGGACATGGCTGACATCGACATGATCCCGCGCAGCTACCGGGAAGCGCTGCGCACGCGCCGCACCCTCGTGGGCTATGGCACGGCGCTGGCGCTGCTGCTGGCGGCGGGCGGCGCCGGCGCCGCGCTGCTGCGCTGGCGGGTCGCCGTGGAGACGCCGCGGCTCGAGGCGCTGCGCGCCGGCGCCATCCGGGCCGATGCAGTGCGCGCCAGCCTGGCAAGCGCCCAGCAGCGCAAGGATACCCTCACCGCGCATGTCGGCGCACTGGCGGCGCTGCGCGGGAGCGGCGAAGTCGCGGCGCTGGCGCGCTCGCTCGACGGCGCGCTGGACCACAGGGTCTGGTTCGACAGCCTGCGTTTCTCGCGCACCCGCGAACTGCTGCAGGCGCCGTCGTCGTCGCCGCCGCCGCCCGGCGTGTTCCAGTCGCACTCGGCGGCGGGCGCGCCGCAGGCGTGGCGGCTCGGCAGCCACGTCGAGATCGCCGGCCAGGCGCTGGACCATGCGGCGATGACGGCTTTCCTCGCCAGGCTGGCGGCCGATCCGGCACTGGCGAACGTGCGCTTCCTGCATAGCACTGCCGGTAGCGCGGACGAAGGCGGGGCCGTGTCCTTCGGCGTCGCGGCATCGATGGTGAAGAAGGAACAGCATGATGAATGAGTCCCTGCTGCGCAAGGCGGCCGCGCTGCCGCAACGCCAGTTGCACCTGCTCGGCGCCGGCCTGCTGCTGGTATCGGCCGCCGCGCTATGGTTCTATGGACTGCGCGCGCCGCTGGCCGCGCTGCGCACCGTGCGCGCGGAGGCGGCGCAGCTCGCGGTTGCGGGCGGGCCGCCGCAGTTGAACTCGCAGCTGAACTCGCAGCTGAACGCGCAGCTGGCGGCGCTGGCCACCGACACCGAGGCACTGGCAGGCCGACTCGGCCCGGCCATGCCCGCCACGCAGCAGTTGATGGACCTGATCGGCGAAGCCGGCGCCCTGGCCAGGCAGCATGGCGTCGCGCTGCACGGCGCGCAACCGGCTCCCGAAACAGCGGTGCTGGCCTTCCGCCAGGTCGGCTTCGACGCCGATGTGAGCGGCAGCTACGGCGCCCTGCTCGCGTGGCTGGCCGCCGTCGAACATGCGCGCCCCGGCCTGGCCATCGAAGGGTTCGACATGCGCGCCTCGAAGATGCCCGGCCAGGTCGACATGAAGCTGCGTGTCGTGGCCTACCGTGCGCAGGAGGACGGCCGATGAAGCGCCTGGCCCTTGCCGTGCTGGCGGCCGTGGCGGCCGCGGCGCCGGCCGCCGCGCAAGCGCAGCCGCTGCGCGATCCGTTCGTCCGGCCCGCCCTGCCCGCGCCCGCGCAGCAGGGCACAGTTGCGGACGCCATGCCGGAGACGCCGCCGCGACTGCGCGCGATCGTGCTCGCGCCCGGCCGCTCGCTGGCGAACATCGACGGGCAGATCCTCGCCGTGGGCAATTGGTTCGGCGACTATCGGGTAATCAGGATACAGGAGCGCGCCGTCACGCTGCTCAGGCGTGGCGTGACGAGCGTGCTCGAATTGGACGAGGCAGGCAGGAAATGAAACAGACCGTGAACAAACGTGCAGCCCTGGCGCTGCTGTGCGCCGCCCTCTGCGGACAGGCCGCTGCGGCGCCGCAAACGCTCCCGGCGGACACTACGCAGGGCACCTCCTTCATGTTCCGCGACACCCCGATCGCCGAGCTGTTCGAGATGATCGCGCGCCAGGCGCGCATCAACATCATGCTCGGCAAGGGCGTGACCGGCAACGTGGCGGTCAGCCTGTACGACATGAGCCCGGTCCAGGCCATCCATGCCATCGCCGAGGCGGGCGGCTACCAGGTCGTGGCGCGCGACAATGGCTATGTGATCGTCAATCCGGGGCAGGCCGCGACGCTCGACCCAGCGGCGGCGGCGCGCATGGAAGTGCGCGCCCTGAAGGTGCTGTATTCCGAGCCGCAGCAGGCGGCCGACATCCTGTCCAAGCATGTCGGCAGGGGCGGCAAGGTGACCGCGATGCCGGCGCGGCGCATGATCGTGGTGGAAGACTCGCCCGCGGGCGTGAAACGCATCGAGACGCTGCTGCGCGAGATCGACACGGCGCCGCGCCAGATCATGATCGAGGCAAAGATCCTCGAGATCACGCTCGACGACAACCAGCATTTCGGCATCGACTGGCAAAAGATCATCAGCGCGAACGGCATCAACCGCATCGGCACCGCCGGCGTCGCGCAGCGCGGGCCGGGACTGGTCTTCAACTACGTCAACGACAACGTCGAACTCTACCTGAACGCGCTGAGCAACAAGGGCAAGGTACGCACCCTGGCCACGCCCAAGCTCTTGACGCTGGAAAACCAGGAAGCGAGCACCAACATCGGCGACAAGCTCGGCTACCGCCTGACGACCACGATCAACAACGTCACCAGCGAGTCCGTCGAATTCCTCGAGACCGGCGTGATCCTGCGCGTGACCTCGGCCGTCGGTGCGGACGGCCGGATCGTGATGCGGGTGCGTCCGGAAGTCAGCTCCGACACGGTGCTGGGCGGAATTCCATCGAAGAAGACGACCGAGGTGAGCACCCAGCTGGTAGCGGACGACGGCCAGCCGATCCTGATCGCCGGCCTGATCAAGGCCAGCTCGGGCCAGCGCCGCATCGGCGTGCCGCTGCTGGGCGACGTCCCGGTGCTGGGGCATCTGTTTTCCAACGACGAGCATACCGGCACCCTGACCGAAACCATCGTCCTGATCACGCCGCGCGTCGTGCCCACCTACGCGGCCGGGCCCGACGTGAAGGTGATCGAGCGGGTCGAGCGCGCGGGGCAGGAAATCCGCCAGGCGCTCGAGAAGCCCACCGAGGCGCTGGACCGGCCCTGACCCTAGCAAAACGGCCGGCGCCGCATGGTGCGGGGCCGGCCGGATTCGGGAAACGTCGATCGGCTTACGCGGCCACGCCCGCTTCGTGCGCCTGCTGGTCGGCATGGTAGGACGAACGCACCATCGCGCCCACGGCGGCGTGCACGAAGCCCATTTCGTAGGCCTTCTCTTCAAACATCTTGAAAGTGTCAGGGTGCACGTAGCGGCGCACCGGCAGGTGCGAGTTCGACGGCGCCAGGTACTGGCCGATGGTCAGCATGTCGATGTCGTGCGCGCGCATGTCGCGCATGACTTCCAGGATTTCTTCGTCGGTCTCGCCCAGGCCCACCATCAGGCCCGACTTGGTGACCGCGTTCGGGTACATCTTCTTGAAATCGCGCAGCAGCACCAGCGAATGCTGGTAGTCGGCGCCCGGGCGCGCTTCCTTGTACAGGCGCGGCACGGTTTCCAGGTTGTGGTTCATCACGTCCGGCAGGCCGTCGGCGAAGATGTTCAGGGCTTTTTCGAGACGGCCGCGGAAGTCCGGCACCAGCACTTCGATCTTGGTGCTGGGCGACAGGGCGCGGGTCTTGGTGATGCACTCGACGAAGTGGCCGGCGCCGCCGTCACGCAGGTCGTCGCGGTCCACCGAGGTGATCACGACGTAGGACAGGCGCAGGTCGGCGATGGTCTTGGCCAGGTTGCCCGGCTCGTTCACGTCGAGCGGGTCAGGACGGCCGTGGCCGACGTCGCAGAACGGGCAGCGGCGGGTGCACTTGTCGCCCATGATCATGAAGGTCGCGGTGCCCTTGCCGAAGCATTCGCCGATGTTCGGGCAGCTCGCCTCTTCGCACACCGTCACCAGGTTGTTGGCGCGCAGGATGTCCTTGATCTCGTAGAAGCGCGACGAGGCGGTGGCGGCCTTCACGCGGATCCAGTCCGGCTTTTTCAGGCGCTCGGTGTCGGCGATCGGGACGATCTTAATCGGGATGCGCGAGGTCTTGCTGGCGCCCTTCTGCTTTTCGGTGGCGTCGTAGGCTGCTGGGGCAGCGCCGGTGTTGGTATCGGTGGTCATTGGCTCGAGCCCTGGCGGGCTTCCATTCAGAGGTTGTTCGGTTCCTGCTCGACCGCTTCGGTCGATGCCGGTTGGGGCACCAATTGATGAATCAACTGAAGCGCCAGCGCCTGCTGGACATCCGCCAGCGGGGCTTCCACGCCCATCGTGCGCATGTCGACCGTGGCCAGGCCCGCATATCCGCACGGGTTGATCCACGTGAACGGGGCCAGGTCCATTGCCACGTTCAGCGACACGCCATGGTAGGTGCAGCCGTTTCCGCGCACCTTGAGGCCGAGGGCGGCGATCTTCGCGCCCTTCATCGAGCCGTCCGCCATGTAGATGCCGGGGGCGCCGGCCACGCGTTCGCCCGCAAGATTATACGCCGCCAGCACCTCGATGACCGCCTGTTCGATTTTTTCCACAAACTGGCGCGCATACAGCTTGCCGCCCGGCTTGTTGCGGCGCAGGTCCATCAGGAGGTAGATCACGACCTGGCCGGGACCGTGATAGGTCACCTCGCCGCCGCGGTCGGTCTGGACCACGGGAACGCCATGCGGCGCCAGAACGTGGCCACGGTCGGCCCCCAGGCCCAGCGTGAAAACGGGGGGATGCTCGACGATCCACAGTTCGTCCCGCGTGTCGGGCGTGCGCGCGTCCGTGAAGGCACGCATCGCGGCAAAAGTCGGTTCGTAGTCGGCGCGGCCGAGCTCACGGACAAGCGGCGTGGCGGGACGGTTCATGAAGGGTATAGGAAGGAAGTATGGACAGCCCTGCCATTATAAGCCAGCGCGATGCGTTATGCCCGCCAGTCGCCCATGCCTCATTCCTTACAGCACCATTTTCACCATGTGGTGCGAGGACAAGGCGCGGTACACGTCATCCAGCATCTCGCGGCTGGTGGCGCGCACGGTCACGGTCAGGCCGGTGTAGTTGCCCTTGGCGGATGGACGGCTTTGCATCTTGCCAGCATGGAAAGTCGGATCCAGTTGCACGATGATCTCGACGATCGTCGCCGCGAAGTCGACGTGCGTGGCGCCCATCACCTTGATCGGGAAGTCGCTCGGGTATTCGATGAGGGATTCTTTGGGGTCCATGGATATTTGTCCTGTGCAAAGCGGCATTGTAGCCGCTCCTATATGGTGCTGCAGCGGCGGAAAAAAAGAGGCCGGCGCTTCTGGCCGGCCTGAACTATTTCTTTTCCGAGAAATAGCGGGACAATCTGGTCGCTCGGCGCAGCTGCTGGCGGCGAGCGAGTGATGCCACTGTATCGGGCCGATGTCCACGCCGCGAGTGGAATGTGACGAACGGCAGTTTGGCGCGACAGGCGACGCAGATTGCGAAGCAGGCGGCGCCGCTGGCGGCGATGCGAAAGAGCCGGATGCGGCATCCGGCTCCTGCTCTTGCTCTTGTCCTGGACTGTCAGCGCGCGCGTTCGTTGGAACGGTTGTTGTCCAGGGCGTCGGCCCGGCGTTCGACCCTGGCGCGTCCCGCCGACGGTGCGGACGGGGCCGCTGCCGGGGGCGGCGCCATCACCCGTGGCGGCGGGGCGATCGCCTGCGGCGGCGGCGGCGGCGGCGCGGCCGGGGGCGGCGCGACCTGCATGGTGGGCCGAGGCATCGTCACCATCGGCTGCGGACGCTCGCGGCGGCCGTCGAAACGCTCGCCCCGCTCGCCGCGCTCGCCCCGCGGCGTGATCGTACCGGGCTGGAAAGGCAGCTGGCCCGGCGCCGGGTTGGTGCGCAGCACCGGCGAACGCTGGCCGCGGTCGAGGAGGTGTCGCCCGGCGCCGTCGCGGTCGACCCGGTTCGGGATGCCGTCGCCGTCGCGGTCCTTGTCGAAGCGATCACGAATGCCATCGCGGTCGCGGTCGCGGTCGAAACGGTTGCGGATACCGTCATTGTCCCGGTCACGGTCGACCCGGTTCGGAATGCCGTCGCCGTCGCGGTCACGATCGATGCGATCAGGGATGCCGTCGCGGTCGCGGTCGCGGCGGCCGCTCCAGTTGTTCAGGTGGCGCAGCCGCTCGTCGGACAGGCGGTAATGGGGCACGTACCGGTCGCGTGGACCGAGCGGATACCAGCCGGCGGGCGGACGCGCGCCACGCTGGTGGAAGTTCAAGCTCAAGCCGCTGCCGCCGACCCAGCCGACCAGCGCCGGGGACCACACCGGGCGCCGATCGACCCGTCCGGGCGCCCAGGCCCAGCGGTTGCGCACCTGCACCCAGCGGCCGTAGTGGGAGGGCGCATAGCCCCAGGGCGCGTTGTCGACCCAGGTCCAGCCCCATGGCGCGATCCAGGTCCAGCGGCCGTCACGGTAGGGCGCCCAGCTCGAGGACACCGCCGGAATCCACAGCGGACCGTACTCGAGGTCGTCCTGCCAGATGCCATGGCGGTCCAGTTCCTCGTAGCCGGTCATCTCGGTAGTGAGGTAGCGTGCCGAGCGCGCGCCGTCGATGCTGCGGTCGCGCGCCAGCGCCCAGTCGTCGAAGGCGTCGCTGCGCGCCTGCAGGGTGCGCACGTCGTCGTCGCGCAGCTCGGCGCTGCGGCCGGCGCGAATCAGCAGGCTGGCGCCGGCGCCATCGACCTGGGCTTCGCCGTCGAACACGCTCACCACGCTGGTATCGCGCACGCGCTCGGCGTCCACCCGCAGGCGGCCGGGTTTGAGCATGCGCACACGGCCCTGCGGCGTGCTCAGCTCGAACTCGGGCAGCACGTCCTCGCTCAGGATGCGGATGCTGGCGCTGCCGTAGTGCAGGCGCAGGCGCAGGCTGTCGTCGTCGAGTTCCGTCACTTCGAGCGAACTGTCGCCGTCGATGCGGATCGCGGTCGAGCCGACGCGCAGCTCGGTGCGGCCGTTCGGTTCGGTGGTGACCAGGTTGCGCGTGGTGATCGGCCAGTTGACCAGGGCAGCGGTCGCGGACTCGCCCACGCCGCCGTTGATGCTGACCTTGCCCTGCACCAGCGCGACCCGGCCGACCCGGCCGGGAGGCTCGGACTCCAGCGTAGTTTGCAGCGGCGCCTGCGCCAGGGCGACAGTGGATAAAGCCGTGAGCGCGAGCATCACGGCGGTCTTGGCGAATCGCTTGTTCATGTCATGGAACTCCGCAAATGTGGACGAAGGACGGCAAGCTCATTACAACGCAGCTGCGCCCACAGGGAATATGCAACTTACAGAAATTTGCAACTGCCGAGTAACAAATATACAAATTTTCCAGCTTGGCAGCGCCTCAGGTACGGCGGCCCGGCTCGACCAGGAACAGCAAGGAACCCATCAGCACCAGCACGGCACCGAACAGGCGGTTCTGGATCTTCACGGCGCGCACGTCGCGCAAGAAGCGCTGCATCATGGACGCCATCGCGGCATAGCCGTGCATGACGATCGAATCGATGGTCACCATGGTCACTCCCAGGATCGCCAGCTGCGGCAGCAGGGGCGCGCCCTTGGCGATGAACTGGGGCAGCACCGCGACCATGAAGATGATGCCCTTCGGGTTGGTGGCATTGGTGAGGAAGCCGGTCATCACGCGCTTGCCGAAGCTGGGGTGCGCGGGCAGGCCGGCGGTGCTCACGCCGGCGTCGACTGCCGGCTCGGCCCTGGCGCGCCACTGGGCGATGCCGAGATAGATCAGGTACAGCGCGCCGATGGTCTTCACGACGGTGAAGGCCAGCGAGGATGCCAGCAGCAGGGATCCGACGCCGGCGCCGGCGATCACCAGCACCAGGATCAGGCCGAACTGCAGGCCCAGCACGGTGGCGCTGGCCTTCTTGAGCCCGTAGGCGAGGCCGTGCGACATCGACAGCACGGCGCCGGAACCGGGCGAAATGGCGATCAGCGAACCGGCGATGACGAAGGCGATCCAGGTGGCGAAGCTCATGCTGCTGGCGGGGAAAAGGAGAAGGAGGGGAAGGAGAGGAGGGTAGCGCAAAACGGACCGGCGCGCGCGTCCGGAAAAACCGGAGCGCGGCGCGGGGCCTGGGTACTGCTTACTTCTTCTTTGGGTTGACGGCTGCTTTCAGCGTCGCACCGGCAGCGAAGCGCGGGGTCTTCGATGCAGCGATCTTGATGACATCGCCGGTTGCCGGGTTGCGGCCCTTGCGTGCAGCGCGCTTGGTGACCGAGAAGGTACCGAAGCCGGTGATACCGACCGTATCGCCCTTTTTCAGGCGCTCGGTGATGATCTCGATGATCGTGTTGACGGCGGTGTTGGCAGCCGCGCCGGACATTTCGGTGCGCTTCGCGAATTCCGCGATCAGTTCGCCTTTTTTCATAAGTCCCTCCGGGGTTAAAAGAGCGGGAAGATTAGCACAAAAGAATTGCTCTATGTAATCCCGTCCCGGAGGGAAACGCCAGGAAGCCCTAGGGCGTCTGACAAAACTCCAAGGGCGAGGCGCTTCGCCGCAGTGGCGGACCACGAAGACGGTACGCTGGTACGACGAGGCGATGCAACGCCGCCACCGGAGGAATTGTCAGCCGCTCAGGCCAGGCTGCTTTCGACGCCAGGCGCCGCCAGGCGATGACGCAAGGCGGCGTTGATCAGGGTCTGGTAACCGGTGCCGCAGCGCTCCGACAGGTTGCGGAATTCGTTCAGGACTTCGTCGTCGAGGTAGATCGTGATACGGGTCTTGCGCTTCGGCGGACGGGCGCGGCGTGCGGGTGCTGCATGCAGGGTCGATTCGGTATTCATGGGATCTCCTTCGGTAGCGAGGCTGCAGTACCGCAGCCAACAGAACGCACTATACGTACGCGCGACCTGGCATGCCCGGCAAAAGCGACGAGATGCAGATTTACGTGACTGAACTGCATAAAGCCGCGCTGAACCGTGTGACCGGCTTTGCGGCGTCGGGTAAGATGTGGTGAACTTGACATGATTGGAGTATGACCAATGGCTGCAGGCAGTTTGCTGGCATTACTGGACGATATTGCATCGGTCCTCGACGACGTTTCCGTGATGAGCAAGGTGGCGGCCAAGAAAACTGCCGGCGTGCTCGGCGACGACCTGGCGCTCAATGCCCAGCAGGTGACCGGGGTGAATGCCGACCGTGAACTGCCGGTGGTGTGGGCGGTGGCCAAGGGCTCGCTCAAGAACAAGGCCATCCTGGTGCCGGCGGCGCTGGCGATCTCGGCCTTCATTCCCTGGCTGATTACCCCCTTGCTGGTGATTGGCGGCGCCTTCCTGTGCTACGAGGGTTTCGAGAAGCTGGCGCATAAATTTCTACACAGCAAGGAAGAAGACGCGCAGCGCAAGGCAGAACACGTCGCCCACCTGGCCGCCACCGAAGTCGACATGTGTGCGCTGGAGAAGGAAAAGATCAATGGTGCGGTGCGCACCGATTTCATCCTGTCGGCCGAAATCATCGTGATCGCCCTCGGTACCGTGGAAAACGCACCGTTCAGCCAGCAGGTCATGGTCCTGACCGCGATTGCGCTGGTGATGACGGTCGGCGTGTATGGCCTGGTGGCGGCCATTGTGAAGATGGACGATGCCGGGCTTTACCTGAGCCAGAAGGCCGGCAGCCTGGCACGCGGCACCGGCCGGCTGCTGCTCGCCACCGCACCCAAGCTGATGAAATTCCTGTCGGTGGTCGGCACCGCGGCCATGTTCATGGTCGGTGGCGGCATCATCGCCCACGCCTGGGCGCCGCTGCATCACTTTGCCGAACAGGCGGCCGAGGTGACGGCAGGCGTGCCGGGCATCGGCGGCGTGCTGGCGGCGATCACCCCGACGGTGGTCGATGCGCTGGCCGGCGTGGTGGTCGGCGCCATCGTGCTGGCGGTGGTGACGGTCGTGCAGCGCCTGCGCGGCAAGAAGGGCCATTGATTGCAGCCACCCCGGCGCCAGCGCAGTCAAGCAAGGGGCAGGCATGGAGCGGCACGATTTTCGCGCCTGCTCTAGACTAGCTGCGGCGGCTTAGCGCGGCGCCTGCCGCCAGTCCCAGCGCGAAGCCGGCGTACACGATCGCCAGCGACGGCTTGGACAAGTGCTTTTCATAGCCGGGCTGCAGGCGTTTGGGCGTGAGCTTGTAGTCGGCGAAGCAGGCGAAAGCCGAAGTGGCGGCTGCGGCGCCCAGGTAGCCGGCCGGCGTACTGCGGTCGAGATACCTGCCAGCGAAACGCTCGAACAGCACCGACCAGAACGTGGCGCTCACATGGTGGATCAGGTAACCCGGGACGGTGTATTGCATGGACGGGCCGGTGTGGCGCGCCGCCTTGTCGCCATGGATCCAGTGGCTGACCGCATTGGTGGGCGCGAAGGCGCTGCCGACCTCTTTCTTGCCGAGCGCGGCCAGGGCCACCGTCGAGAGCAGGCTGGAGGCGGTGCCGGAGACGAGGCCGCGCTGTAGTGCCGTGTTCCAGTTTTCCATTGGATCCTCTTGTTGAATGCATGGCGTGAAAGGAAGCATGGATGCGGATCTTGCTGACGGGAGCCAGCGGTTTCATCGGCCAGCACCTGCTGCAGGCATTGCTGGCCGAAGGGCACCACGTGGTCTGCGCGCAGCGCCGGGCCGCAACGCCAGCCGAATCCGGCGCCGGCGCCGGGACACCCTGCGCCACCATCCATGCGGACTTCGCCCAAGATACCGATGAATCGGCCTGGCTGGCGCGCATCAAGGGCTCAAGGGCGGCCAGCGCGGCGGCGAGCACTGTCCAGGAAGGCGGTCGACGACTACCTGGCCTCGCTTCCGCCGCGCGCCTGCATCACCCAGTCCTCGCTGGTCTACGGCAGCGCGGGCGCCAGCAGCAAAGTCTTGCGCAGCCTGGCCAGCATGCCGCTGGCGCTGCGTTTCGTCAGCGCGCCGCAGCGGGTACGGCGCCGTCAGCTTCGACCCGGCGCCGGGCCTGGGCATCCTGTTCCTGAAGAAGCGGCGCAGTACTGGCGCTACTTCCGTATCTGGGTCATGCTCGGCGTCCCGGCCTTCATCGCCTTCATCGTGATTTTCTGGCTGATGGTGGCCAAGCCGACCTGACCCGCCAACCGCAACTTTTTGATTGAAGGAGAACCCCATGCGGGCTTACCAGATTCTTCCCGGTGCGAACATCGACGGGCTGCAATGCATCGACTACCCCGATCGCGATCTCGGCCACGGCGAGGTGCGCATTCGCGTGCACGCCGTCTCGCTGAACTACCGCGACCTGATGGTTGCCAGCGGCAACTACCTGGTCACGGTGGACGATCCCATCATTCCGTGCTCGGACGGCGCCGGCGAAGTGCTGGCGGTCGGCCCGGGCGTGACGCGGGTGCAGGTCGGCGACCGCGTGGCGGGCTCCTTCTTTCCCTACTGGCAGGACGGCGCAACATCTCCCGAGAAGATCCGCCATGCGCTGGGCGGCGACATCGACGGCATGCTGGCCGAGGAAGTGGTGCTGCACGAGGACGCGCTGGCGAAGATTCCGGCCTCGCTGAGCTTCGTCGAGGCGGCCACCATGCCCTGCGCCGGCGTCACCGCGTGGAATGCGATTTTTGTGTCCAGCAACCAGCTCAAGCCGGGCGACACCGTGCTGCTGCTCGGGACCGGCGGCGTCTCGGTGCTGGGGATGCAGCTGGCCAGGGCGGCCGGCCTGCGCACCATCATCACCTCGTCCAGCGACGAGAAGCTGCAGCGCGCCCGCGAACTCGGCGCCCACCATACGATCAATTACCAGGCGATTCCCGAGTGGCACGAAGAGGTGCTGGCCGTGACGCAGGGCCGGGGCGCGAACGTGGTGCTGGAGGTCGGCGGCAAGGGCACCGTGAACCGCTCGGTGTCGGCGGCCGCGATGGGCGGTACGGTGGCGATCATCGGCGGCGTCAGCGGTTTTGGCGGCGAGGTGAATCCGGCTGCGCTGCTGGCGAGCGCCAAGCGCATGGTCGGCATTTTCGTGGGCAGCCGGGCGATGCTGGAGGACGTCATGCGCCTTGCCGACACCACGGGCCTGAAACCCGTGATCGACCGCGTGTTCCCGTTTGCACAGGCGCAGGACGCCTACCGCTACATGGAATCGGGCTCGCACTTCGGCAAGGTGGTCATCGACGTGACCGGCCAGGCCTGACTAGCGCTTCTGCGGCACCAGCTCGATCTGGTACAGCTTGGGCCACAGCTTGCCGGTCACGAACAGGCGCTTGCCCTTGCTGTCCCAGGCGATGCCGTTCAGGACGGCGTCCGGATCGAGGGTGCCGCGCTGCGCGGGCGGCAGCAGGCCCTCCAGGTTGATCACGCCTTTCACGCTGCCATCCTGGGGATCGATGCGCACGATCAGGTCGCTGCCCCAGATGTTCGCGAACAGCTCGCCCTCGACCATCTCGAGCTCGTTCAGCTGGGCGATCGGCTTGCCCTGGTGCGTCACCTGGATGCGGCGCAGCTCCTTCATGGTCTTCGGCTCCAGGATGCGAATGAAGGAGCTGCCGTCGCTCATGTACACATGTCTGGCATCGCTGGCCAGGCCCCAGCCTTCGCCGACGTACTTGAAGGTGCTCTTCAGCTTGAAGGTCTTGCGGTCGAACACGTAGCCGACCTGCGAGGTCCAGGTGAGGGCGAGGATGTCGTTCCCGACCGGGGTCGCGCCTTCGCCGAAGACTTCCGCCGGCATGTCGGCCTGCTGCAGCACCTTGCCGCTGGCCAGATCCACCCGGCGCACCCAGGACGTGCCGTTGCGGCCGGTGGTCTCGAACAGGTGGCCATCGCGGAAGAACAGGCCCTGGGTAAAGGCTTTCGGATCGTGCGGGTAGGTGTTCTTGACAACGAAGCCGTAGATGGGGACGGCTGCCTGGGCTGCGCCGGCGAGGCTGACGGCGAGGGCGAAGGTGGCGAGTGGTTTCAGCATGGTGCGGAAACTGTACCATGTTCGTGGGCGGCCGGCTGCGCCGCCCTCCGTTAAAACAAGGACAGGTTCGGCGACGGTTCGGCTGCCTTGCGAACCGTCTGCGGCGCAGCCCAGTCCTTCATGCGCGCCGCCGGATAGTGGCGGAGAAAAGTGCGCGCCGTCTCGACGTCGCGGCAGGCCAGCCAGTCGTCGAGTTCTTCCGGCGCGATCACGACCAGCGAACGCTTCTCGTCGCCGGGCTTGTGCATGCGCGACATCAGGGGATGCGTATCGGCGTTGATGGTGATCTGGGTGAACGCGGACTCGACCCGGCCGTCGGCCTCGGTCCACTCGCGCCACAGACCGGCGACCAGGAAAGGGCTGTCGTCGTGCATGCCGATCGCGTGGCGCACGGCGCGCCCGCTTTCGTAGCAGGGTTCGTAGAACCAGCGCATCGGCACGGCGCACAGCTGCAGCCGGCGCCAGGCCGGGGCGAACGAGCGCCGCTCGCCCAGCGTTTCGGCGCGCGCGTTCATGGTGTCGAAGGGCTTCACGCCGGGCGGAATGTGGCGGCGCGGCACCATGCCGTAGCTGGCCAGGCAGGCCGACGGGCTGCCGTCGCTGCCGCGGCGGATGATCGGCGCGCTATAGTCCTTCCAGACTTCGTCGGGCCAGCGCCAGTCGGCCGGCAGCTCGCTGAAGGCGCCGAGCGTGCCGAACTGCTCGCGGGTAGGGGTATGGTAATTCACGCACATGATTCGGTCAGCATAGTGCCGCAGCCCGGGCTTGGCAACCGGCAGGCTGGAAGTCGACCGGCAGCCGCCCCAGGACGTCCAGCCGGTCCGGGCCCGGACGTGCGACCACGATCCCGCCCGGCGCGACGAGTTCGTTCACCAGGGAGCGAATGTTGACATCGTGCGTGACCAGCACCAGGTTGGTCTTGCTGCCTGCATTTCCAAAGACGCCGACGCGCGCCAGCACCGCGCGCCGCTTGGCGTCGGCGGCAGGCATGCTGTCCCTGAACATCGAATCGAGCATCGGCGCCAGTTCCACGCGGCCGAAGGCAAGGCGGGCGGTGTCGAGGCAGCGGCACCAGCGGCTCGACAGCACCGGCCCGAGCGGAATGCCGCGCCTGCGCAAGGACGCGCCGATCGCACGCGCATCCCGCTTGCCCTGTTCGGAGAGGTTGCGCTGGGTGCTGCACGCCGCGAGGCGAAAGCCGGGCGGGTCGCCGATGCCGGGATCGGTGGCGGCGTGGCGGATCAGCAGCACATGGCCGCCGTCCCGCAGGCGCTGCCACAGCGCGCGGTCGGCCGCCCACAAGGGCGCGCCGGCCAGCAAGGCGCCTGCTGCCAGAAAGCGTCGTCGTAACATGCGCGTCTCCTCGGATCGGCCTGCGGGCATTATCCGGCCGCGGGACATGGCCGGGCGCACGGCTGCGGATCGCGCTTGCATTGGTCTCGACCGGTCTCCAAGGACAAGACGCTTCCATGCGCCCGGCATGGACCGGGCGCAAGCATCTCGCTACACTGCGGTGATCACTCCTGGAGACAACATGCTTCGCACATTCGTCCCTGTCGCGCTGCTGGCGGCCAGCCTGGCCCTGCCATCCCTTGCCACAGCCGCCGACACCTGCGGCGAGTACGGCGCCGGGCTGGCGGTGATGAGCACGGCGGACCAGGCCCTGCGCAAGCGCATCGACTACCTCGACCCGGACAGCAAGGCGCAGCGCAGACTGGACAGCCATATCGCGCTGGTGGACCGGACCAATATCGAACGCCTGAAAGCCTGGATCGCACGCTGCGGCTGGCCATCGACCGCCATGCATGGCGCCCGGGCGGTCAAGAATGCCTGGCTGGTGGTCCAGCATGCGGACCGTGACCTGCTTTTCCAGAAGCAGGTGCTGGCCCTGATCGAGCAAGCCGCTGCCGCCGGCGGCGGCGGCCTTGATCAATCTTTTGCCTATCTGTACGACCGCATCGCGGTCATCGAAAAGCGACCGCAGCATTACGGGACGCAGCTATCGGCCCCGACAAATCATTACTGCGCCCTCGCGTTCGATCCCATGGACGAGCGCACGAAGGTCGAGGCGCGCCGCGCGCAGCTCGGAATGGCGCCGCTGGAGGCCTACAGGCGCATGGTGCTGGAGATGCAGCATTGTCCGGTTCCACCGCAGCATCCCTCGGATTATCACTATGCCCCGCCGGTCGAGCAGGGCAAGCAGGCAGCCGGGATCAAACGAAGGTAAAGGTCAGCGCTTCCGGCAGGCGCGATTTCGGCAGGCCGGCATTGAAGTCGGCCTCGGCGTGATAGCCGAAGCTGGCCAGCACCACGCTGGCCAGGCCTTGCTGGTGCAGGCCGAACTCCTCGTCCAGGATCTGCTGGTCGAAGCCTTCCATCGGCGTGGCGTCGATGCCGAGCGAGGCCGCGCCCAGCAGGGCGGTGCCGAGCGCCAGGTAGACCTGTTTTTCGAGCCACTGCGGCATGTCGCGCGTGGTGTAGCGGTGCGTGCGCACATAACCGCGCCGGCCGGCGTCCTGCCCTGCACGGGCGGCATCGTCGCGAAAGCGCCCGTCGCGCGCTTCCTGCGCCAGCAGGCGCTCCAGGTGGGCGTCGTCCATGTCGATGCGCGAGCAGAACACGATCACGTGCGAGGCGTCGAGGATTTTGGACGAGTTGTAGCCGTAGCCGCCCTGCGCCGCCTTGGCCACGCGCGCCTTGCCTTCCGGCGTGCCGGCGACGATGAAGTGCCAGGGCTGCGAATTCACCGACGAGGGGCTGTGGCGCAGCAGGCCGTACACCTGCTGCATCAGTTCTTCGGGAACGCGGCGTGCGCTGTCATAGGCCTTGGCGGTGTGGCGCTTGCGGGCTGCTGCGAGGATATCCATGCTGTTTGCTTCCTTGATTGTTGTGATTTAAAAACCTTCGAGCACGATCTTGCCAACCGCGCGGCCGCTCTCGACCAGGGCGTGCGCACGGCGCAGGTTCTCGGCCGAGATGCGGCCGAAGTGTTGGCCCAGCGTGGTGCGCAAGGTCCCGTCGTCGATCATGCCGGCGACGCGGTTCAGGAGCTGGTGCTGCTCCACCATGTCGGGCGTGGCGAACATCGAGCGCGTGAACATCAGTTCCCAGTGCAGCGAGATCGACTTGCGCTTGAGCGGCAGGGCGTCGAGCGTGGCCGGATCGTCGATCAGGGCGAACTGGCCCTGCGGCGCCAATATGTCGACGATGGCCTCGTAGTGCTGGTCGGTGTGCGTCAGGCTGATGACGATGTCCACTGCGGGAAGGCCGAGCGCCTCCAGCTGCGGACGCAGCGGCTGCGCATGGTCGACGACGTGGTGGGCGCCGAGTTCGCGCACCCAGTTGCGCGTTTCGTCGCGCGAGGCGGTGCCGATCACGGTCAAGCCGGTGAGCTTGCGCGCCAGCTGCAGCAGGATCGAACCGACCCCGCCGGCCGCGCCGATAATCAGCAGAGACTTGCCTTCGCCGCCGCCCTCGACCAGCCTGAGGCGATCGAACAGCAGCTCCCAGGCCGTGATCGCGGTCAGGGGCAGGGCGGCCGACTGGACGAAATCCAGGGTGGCCGGCTTGCGGCCGACGATGCGCTCGTCCACCGCCTGGAATTCGCTGTTCGAGCCGGGACGCACCAGCGAACCTGCGTAGAACACTTCATCGCCGGGCGCGAACAGGGTCACGCTGCCGCCGACCGCGCGCACGATGCCGCTCGCATCCCAGCCCAGCACGCGTGGTTCCGTCACGGGCGCGCCAAGGCGGATCTTGGTGTCCACCGGGTTGACCGAGACGGCGCGCACTTCCACCAGCAGGTCGTGCGGACCCGGTAATGGCATCGGCAACTCGGTCTCGTGCAGGGACTGGGGGTCGCCGATGGGCATGCCGTGCTGGGTATACACTACTGCTTTCATGTTGAATCTCCGGTAAGTGTGGCTTGCCGAGGATTCTAATGACCGCTCAAGCAAGGAAAAACCAGGCTGGAGCGATTTCACTTTCACAGCTAGAGAGAAAATGATCCGGATTGACGACCTGGCGCTGTTCGTTCGTTCCGCCGCCCTCGGCAGCTTTTCGCGGGCCGCGCGCGAGGTCAACCTGCTGCCCGGCCAGGCCAGCGCGGCCATCGGGCGCCTCGAGCGCGAGCTCGATATCCGCCTGTTCGCCCGTTCCACCCGCAGCCTGCGCCTGACCGAGGAAGGCAAGCGCTACCTGCCCTTTGCCCAGGATGCGCTGCAGGCCCTGCGCGATGGCTTCGAGGGCATCCGCGGCGATGTGAACTGCCTGACCGGCACCCTGCAGATCGCGGCGCCCTCGGACTTCGGACGCAACCTGCTGCTGCCATGGATCTCGGAATTCCGCCGAGCCCATCCAGGGCTCGATATCCAGCTGCTGGTATCGGACCAGGTGGCGGACGTGTTCCGAGATCCGGTCGACATCGCCCTGCGCTACGGGCAGATCGACGATGCCAGCTACGTCGCCCTGCCGGTCGCGCCCGGCAACCGCCGCGTGCTGGTGGCCTCGCCCGACTACATCGCCCGGCACGGACGGCCCGCCACGCTCGACGAGCTGGTGCACCACAACTGCCTGCAATACCGGCTGCGCGGCCGCGCCTACGACCGCTGGTCCTTCCCTGTGCCGGAAGGCGCGCGGCTGGTGCAGGTGGCGGGACGGCTGGTGAGCGACGATGCCGAGGTGGTGCGGCGCTGGGCACTGGCCGGCGAAGGCATCGCGTATAAATCCTGGCTTGACGTCAGCCAGGACGTGGCGCAGGGGCGCCTGGAAGTGCTGCTGCCGGAGATGCCGGGCGAGCCGACCCCGCTGCACCTGGTCTGCCCGCATCGCAGGCAGTTCTCGCCGGCGGTGAAGCTGCTGCATGCCCTGCTGGAGGAACGCTGCCGCCCGCTGGCGCGCCCGGCTTAATCTGACGCGTTCATGTCCGCCGCCAGGGTGGCCACCAGCTCTGCCGCCGGCATGGCGCGCGCCTGGGCAAAATTGACGCCGCCCCAGTTGACGGAATACTCCTGGCTGCCCTTGCCGGCCGCCGCCGCATGCAGGGCCTTGGCGGCGTCGTAGGCGATCGGATAGTCGGGCAGGGGCGGGTGCCCCGCCGCGCCGACCTCGGTGAACAGCCTGTTGACGATGCCGCGCGCCGGCCGTCCGGAGATGACGGGGCTCAGTACGGTCTGCAGGCTGCCGCCCCGGGCAATCAGCGCGCGGTGGTGCGGCGGGGCCATCGATTCGGGACAGGCGATGAAGGCGCTGCCCATCTGGACCGCGCTGGCGCCGTGCCGGAAGGCGCTGCGGATATGTCGACCGTCCATGATGCCGCCGGCCGCGACCAGCGGCAACGCGAGGTTTGCGCGCAGCTGCTCCAGCAGGTCGAAGGTGGGCAGCGCAGGGTCGGGGCTGGATGGGTCGAAGATGCCGCGGTGCCCGCCCGCCTCGATGCCCTGGGCAACGATCACGTCGATGCCGGCCGCCTCGATGCGCAGTGCTTCGTCGAGCGAGGTGGCGGTGGCGAACAGGGTGATGCCGGCCGCTTTCAGCGCATCGATCCAGGCCTGCGGCGGCAGGCCGAAATGGAAGCTGACCACGGCCGGGCGCGCCTCCAGCAACAGCGCGAACATGGCCTCGTCGTCCAGGAAGCTGCGGTAGATCTCGCTGAGTGCGGCGGGCGGTTCGGCGCCGAAGCGTGCGAAGTGCGGCCGCAGCCAATCGAGCCAGGCGGCTTCGCGCGCCGGATCGGACTGGGCGGGCGCATGGGCGAACACGTTGACGTTGAATGGGCGGCTGGTCTGGTCGCGCACCGCTGCGATGGCGGCGCGCGCCTGCGGCACGCTCGAGGTGCCGATGGCGATCGAGCCCAGCCCGCCGGTTTCCGAGACGGCCGCGGCCAGCGCCGGGGTCGAGATGCCCGCCATCGGGGCCTGGATGATGGGGTGGCGGATGTCCAGTGTCGACAACAGGTCGTAGGGCATGGTGCAGCTCCGGCAAGTGAAGGGGCGGGCACCAGTATAGCCAGCGCTGCCTGCTCGTGCTCCCGTCGCGGGCATCCAGGCTGGGTGATCTCAGGAGACCCGCACCAGTTTCAGCCCGGCGCGATTGGTGCGCGCGGCCGTGCGTGCCGGCGCCACCGGCCACCATTGGGCCACGCCCCACAGCACTTCCATTCCCACGAACAGCCACAGCAAGGGCAGCCCGCCCTGCGCCAGCGCCCACAGCATCCAGGTCGCGAACAGGAAGCGTCCGGCGCCGTCGTAGCGCCCGAGCGCCAGGCTCGGTTCCAGCAGGCGCCGCACGGACCACAGCAGGACCAGGCTGCCCATCAGGCAGGTGATCAGGATGTGGATCTGGGCAAAGGACGCGAGCGCCGGGCCGCCCATCCAGAGATTGAGCCTGGTGAGCTGCGGGTACAGCAGCGCGAAGGTCCAGGGGGTGGCGAAGGGCGCCACGATGAGGATGTCGCACAGGGCGCTGGCGCGCGTGATGCGCAGATAGGTGGGGAGTGTGACGGTTGGCATGGCGGGCTCCTGCGGCTTGGATGATGCATCCACGATGCTGGCACGGCTTGCCGTCGGGCTCCTTGCGATTGGACGAAAAAAGGGCTGGATGCCTGCGCATCCAGCCCAACGGGAGACGATGAAACGCGGTTCGGCCCGGGGCCTCAGGTGCCGATCCTGCCGCCGTCATTCCTGGTGATGACGATGGTCGCCGAGCGCGGACGCTTGCCGGCGCCGTAGCCGGCGTTGCTCGGCCACTGGCTGGTGTACTTGGCCGGGTCGCCGAGGTTGGCGGACGCGGTGTTCTCGCCCGGGTGCTGGATATTCACGAACAGGGCCTTGCCGTCCGGTGTCTCGGCGATGCCGGTGATCTCGCTGCCCACCGGGCCGACCAGGAAGCGCTTGAGCGTGTCGGCGGTGGCGGCCTTGCCGACGTAGGTGTCCACGTTCAGGGTGCTGCCGTCGGCGCGCGGGTAGCTCAGGGTGACTTTCTTGCCGTCGCCCACCTGGCCCGGCACGCCGGCCAGCATCATGCAGTTGGTGACGTCGGTGTAGGCGCCGTCATCGGTCTGGATCCAGCAGATGCCGGTGGCGGTGCTGAAAGCCAGGCCGTCCGGGCTGGAGAAGTCCTGGTCCGCGTCCAGGCCGGACAGGTTGACCTTGGCGGCGTCGGCGCCAGCTTCGGCGCCGAACAGGTAGACGTCCCAGCTGAAGCCGGTGGCGGCCGAACCCGCAGCGCCTTCCTTGACGCGCACGATGTGGCCGTTCACGTTGCCCTGCTGGGCACTGGTTCCCTTCATGTCGGTGTACGAACGCGGGTTGGCGGCGTCCGGTGCGCTCTGGCTGGCGCCGCTCGGCTCGGCGCGGCGGTTGCTGTTGTTGGTCAGCGAAAAATAGACCTCGCCGGTGGTCGGGTGCACCGAGCACCATTCCGGGCGGTCCATCCGGGTGGCGCCGACCGCGTCGGCGGCCAGGCGCGCGTTGACCAGCACGTCGGCCTGGTCGGCGAACTGGTAGTCGGCGTAGGCGGCGATCAGCGGGTTGGCGATCGACAGTTCGATCCACTGGCCGCTGCCGTCGGCGGCGAATCTGGCGACGTACAGCTTGCCGCTGTCGAGGTATTTGTCGCCGGTGGCGATGCGGTCGGCCGGGGTCGCGTCGGCGGCGGCCCAGAGGGCATTCGACACGAATTTATAAATGTATTCGTTGCGCGAGTCGTCGCCCATGTACACGGCCAGCGGCTGGCCGGCCACCACCTTGCCGAAGGCGGCGCTCTCGTGGGCGTAGCGGCCCAGCGCGGTGCGCTTCTTGATGGCCCTGGTCTTGTCGTAGGCGTCCATCTCGACGATGTAGCCCATACCGTTCATTTCGTTGCGGTAGTCGTCGCTGCCGTCGCGCGAGGCACCCTTCTTGCTGATGTCCCAGCGTGCGTACTTGTCCTCGGCGCCGCCGGTTTCCCAGCCGTGGCGCGATGCCGCGCCCTGGTTGCGGCCGTAGCGCTTGAGCGAGGCCACGCTCTTGTCGCCACGCGCGGCATCGTCGAGGGCGGCGCGGGTGAAATAGCCCGACCAGTTCTCTTCGCCCGACAGGTAGGTGTTCCACGGGGTCTTGCCGGTGCCGCAGTTGTTCAGGGTGCCGCGGATTTTGGTGCCGCCCGGCGAATACCTGGTGACCACCAGGGCATTGCCGCGCACCGGTCCCGAGAGCTCGACCTCGGTCTGCTGGTGGACGCGGCGGTTGAAGCCCGACTCCTTCTGGTAGGCCCACTTGCCGCCGTTCAGGCGCACCTCGACCACCGACAGGCCGTGCAGCGCCATTTCCTTGTCCACCTCAAGGGCCGGACGCGGCAGGCTCATGGTGCCGCCGTTGGCGTGCACGAAGAACGAAGACAGCTTCTCGTCGGTGGTGGCTTCGTGGTTCATCGCCAGCAGTCCGCGGTCGTTGGCCGAGGTGGAAGCGGCGCCGCTGCCGGAGAGCGGGAAGAATTCCATGCCGTCATGGTGGTCGCCGGCGCGGTTTTCCATGTCGCCGTCGGTACCGTCGTTCTTGTACGCGGCGGTCGTGGCGCCGAGCGGGTCGCCCAGTGCGTACAGGACCGACGCCGTATAGCCGGCCGGGACGACAACGGTATCGGCCAGGCTCTTGGATACGGCCGTGAAGCCGAGCAGCTTGTCCGACGGCGGCGTGCCGCCGGCCGGCGGGGTCGGGGCGACCGGCGCAGTGACGGTGTCGTCGCTGGAGCCGCCGCAACCGCTCAGGCCGATGGCGCCCAGCAGGGCGGAAGCGGCGGTCGCGGCGCCGCCGCGCAGCAGGCTGCGACGGCTCAGGCGGGCTTCGAGGACGGTATTGAAATGTTCGTTCGACGAAACGTTCGTATCGATGTCGTCATGGTCGACAGGGATGCGGGCGAGGTCGGTCGGCTTGTTCACGAGTAATCCTGTTGGTAGTGAGGAGGAGTTCGTGCATGGTAGGCAGGCAACATGACTGCCTCGTGACCATTCGATAACAGTTTGGTGACATTCGCGGGCACGAACGAACCCGGCGACGGTTGGTCATGCATATCGATATACTGCTTTTACTCAACAAGGATTTCAGTATGCAGGACAGCAGCAGCACCGTGCGGGCGCTCGACCCGGCCACGCTAGGCCACCAACTCTTTGAAGCCAGTCCCGACTGCGTGAAAGTGCTCGACGCAAACGGTTGCATCGTGACGATGAACGGCAACGGATTGCGTGCCCTCGAGCTCGACGGTATCGAGGCCGTGCGCGGTCGGCCCTGGGCCGATTTGTGGCCGGAGGAAGCCCAGGCCCAGGTCGCGGATGCGATGGCTGCGGCGCGTGCCAGCGGCGTCGGCCGCCTGCGCGGGCCCTGCCCGACCGCGGGCGGCACGCCCAGGTGGTGGGATGTCACCATCAGCCGCGTGGGCGCGAACGGCCTGCTGACGACTTCGCGCGACATCACCGAGCAAGTCACAGCCGAGCTCGAACGCGAGCGCCTGATGCGCGAACTGCGTACCGCCAACCAGCTGATGCAAGACGTGTTCCGCCAGGCGCCGGCCTTCATGTGCGTGTTCACCGGCCCCGAGCACGTGTTTGAACTGGTCAACGAGCGCTACCTGCAGCTGGTCGGCGGTCGCAGTTCCATCGGCCTGCCCTTGCGGGTGGCGCTGCCGGAAATCGCCGGGCAGGGCTTCATCGAGCTGCTGGACCGGGTGTACCGCAGCGGCGAGCCGGTGTTCGGCGCCGACGTGGCGGTGATGCTGCAGCGCCAGCCTGGCGCCGCGCTGGAGCGGCGTTTCGTCGACCAGGTGTACATGCCGCTGCGCGACCCCGACGGCCGGGTGACCGGGATCCTGGTGCACGGCATCGACGTCACCGACCGCAAGCTGGCCGAGATCGAGTTGTACGAGAGCCGCGAACGCTTCCAGAAGATCGTCAGCCAGGCCGCGACCGGCGTGGTCCAGATGGACACCGAGGGCCGCATCACCCTGGTCAACCAGAAGTACTGCGAGATGGTGCAGCGCACGGAGGCGGAGCTGCTCGGCACCAGTGTGCTCGACTTCACAGCGCCGGACTCGGTCCCGGTAACGGTGGATGCGGTGCGCCTGCTGGCGGCGGGCGAAGCCAGCGTCATCGTCGACAAGGAATACCTGCGCCGCGACGGCACCCGCATGCCGGCCACCAGCAGCGTCAACGCCTTGCGCGGTCCGGAGGGCGAGTTCCAGGGCCTGGTGGCGATCGTGGTCGACACCACCGAGAGCAGGCGCGCCGCCGAGAAGCTGCGCGCCAGCGAGGAGCGCTATCGCACCCTGTTCGAGTCGGTCGACCAGGGCTTCTGCATCTTCGAGATGCTGTTCGACGAGCAGGACCGGCCGGTGGACTACCGCTTCCTGGAAATGAACAAGATGTTCGAGACCCATACCGGCCTGCGCGACGCGGTGGGCAAGACGGCGAGGGAGCTGATCCCAAATCTCGACGGCTTCTGGTTCGAGACCTATGGCCGGGTCGCCCGCACCGGCGAACCGGTGCACTTCGAGAACGAGGCCCCGGCCCTGGGGCGCTGGTTCGATGTCTATGCCACCCGGATCGGCGGGCCGGGCAGCCATCGGGTAGCGCTGCTGTTCAGCGACATCACGGCGCGCAAGCAGTCCGAGGAAACCCTGGTGAAGCTGGCCAAGGACCTGGCCGAAACCGACCAGCGCAAGACCGAATTCCTGGCCACCCTGGCGCACGAGTTGCGCAATCCGCTGGCCCCGATCCGCAGCGGCCTGTCGGTCATGCGCCTGAAGGGCGACAACGCGGCCTCGGTGGGACGGGTGCGCGAGATGATGGAGCGCCAGGTCAGCCACATGGTGCGCCTGATCGACGACCTGCTCGACGTGGCCCGCGTCAGCGGCGGCAAGCTGGAACTCAGGAAGGAGCGCGCCGACCTGCGCCCCGTGCTGTCGAGCGCGGTCGAGACCAGCCTGCCGCTGATCGAGACCGGGCGGCACGCGCTGTCGGTGAACGTGCCGGAGCGCGAGGTGCCGGCCGAGGTCGACGTCACCCGCATCGCCCAGGTGGTGGCCAACCTGCTCAACAACGCGGCCAAGTACACCCCGCCTGGCGGGCGCATCGGCCTGTCGTTGCGCGTGGACGGGCAGGAGGCGGTGATCGTGGTCTCGGATAACGGCGTCGGCATTCCCGAGGAAGCGCTGTTGTCGGTATTCGAGATGTTCAGCCAGGTCAGGCACCACCTGGACCACGCGCAGGGCGGGCTGGGGATCGGCCTGTCGCTGGTACGGCGGCTGGTGGAGATGCATGGCGGGACGGTGGTGGCCGACAGCGGGGCAGCGCAGCAGGGCAGCGTCTTCACCGTGCGCCTGCCGCTGGCCGGCGCACAGCCGGACACGCCGCCGCACGCGCCTGAGGACAGTCCGGACCGTCCCGTGGAAGGGATGCGGATCCTGGTGGTGGACGACAACGTCGATGCGGCCACCACGCTGTCGATGATCCTGGAGGCCTGCGGCTACGCCACCAGGGTCGCACACAGCGGCGCGGAGGCGCTGGCAGCCGTGCAGGCCTTCCGGCCGCAGGTGGCCTTCCTCGACATCGGCATGCCCGGCATGGACGGCTACGACACCGCCCGCGCGATACGGCGGACGGCGGGGCTGGGCGACATGAGCCTGGTGGCGCTGACCGGCTGGGGCGCGGAAAGCGACCGCCGCAAGTCGAGCGAGGCCGGCTTCAACCACCATCTCACCAAGCCGGTGCAACTGGACGTGGTGCAGGATCTGCTGGCGAAACTCAGCGCCTGAGTCTTCAGGCCTGGCGCTGGCCCAGTGCAATGCAGGCCGCCCCGGCCAGGGCCAGCGCCACCCCGGCGAAGTCGCTCCACACCGGCTTGACGCCGTCCACCAGCCACAGCCAGGCCAGCGCGGTGGCAATATAGACCGCACCGTAGCTGGCGTAGACCCGCCCGCTGGCCGCGGGGTGCAGGCTCAGGAGCCAAACGAAGGCGACCAGGCTGAGGGCCGCCGGCAGCAGCAGCCAGGCGGAACCCTTACCGGTCAGCCATAGCAGCGGCAGGTAGCAGCCAAGCAGCTCGGCGATGGCGGTGATGAAGAACAGGCCGGCCATGCGGCCAAGAGACAAGGGATCGAAAGACAAGGGATCAAGGGACATCGCGGAGCGTGGCTGTGGAAAGATCCTATCTTATCCCCAGGTAATCATCCGTGTCTGCGCCACCGATTCGCGATCCGGCGTATTCTCCTGGTGAGAGCACTTTTTCGGCGGTGGACACCTTGAGCGAGCAGACACTTTCGGCAATCAAGCTCGGCGCACAGCAGCTGGCGGACGTGGTCACCCTGCCCGCGAAGCAACGCTATGCGCGCTTCGTCCAGCAGGTGGTGGAAACCAATGAGGTATGGGGCTTGTACCGCGACGGCTGGGCGCTGGCCAAGACCGACGACGGCAGCCTGGTCTTCGCCATGTGGCCGGCCAGCGAATTCGCCGACCTGTGCGCCGAATACGAATGGGACGGCTACGAGCCGCAAGCCTTCACGCTCGAAGACCTGATGCGCGACCTGCTGCCCCAGCTCGAAGAAGACAGCGTCTTGCCGGGTATTTTCTACACGCCCGGCGACCGCGGACTGACGCCCACCGCCGCCACCTTGCGGATCGACCTGGAACGCGAACTGAACCGGCGCTAGATAGTCAGCTCGTAGCGCACGTCGCGCCGGTCCTCGGTCTGCAAGCCCTCGACCAGGTAGGCGTCCCAGCCCAGCCGCCCTTCATCACCCGCCAGCCGCACGTTGCGCACGTCGACGGCCAGCAGCACCAGCTCCACCTCGTACTCGAGCGACAGGCCGGTGAACATCGTCAGCATGCTGCGCAGGGCCCGTGCCGCCAGCCCGCCCGGCAGGAAGTCGTTGAAGCCGGCCCGGTCGAGCGGCCCCACCACCAGCCGCAAGCGCAGGTCGCGCTGCCAGACGCGTGCGCCGGCGATGGCGCTTGCGCCGAGCACCGCCTTGTCGCTGCCCAGGATGGTCTGCTGCTCCGGCGGCACGGCGTACCAGCAGCCGACGAACTGCTCGGCCACGATCGGCTGGCCGAAGTATTCCGACAGTACCCGCGCCAGCTGCACGCTCGACGCGGGCCGCTGGCGCACCGACGAGGCGAAATAGGCGATCGACTCGTCCAGCACCGCGCCATCCGCGCAATCGGCCAGGCGCCGTCGCAGCGCGCCGTTGCCCAGTCCGGCCAGGCTCAGGAGCAGGGGCAGGAAGGCGTCGTGGCCGTCCAGTTGGTATTGCAGCGCCAGCCGGTACTTGCGCCAGGCGGCATAGAACAGCGCCAGCGAGCGGTTCGAAAAGGTGTCCAGAAAAGCACGGGCGCCTTCCGCTTCAGGTTCTCCCTTTTCCTGGGCCTGGTGCTCGGCGATGCGCTCCGTATAGTGCAGGGGCAGCACGCCGTGCCCCCCCAGCAGGCCCATGAAGGAAGGTGTCAGGCGCACGTACTTGAGTGCCCCCTCCTGCAGCGCCGCCGCGAGCGCCGCCGGCGCCGTGTCGAGCGCGCGCGGATCGGCGTGGATGGCTTCCAGCTGGCTGGGCGGAAAGCCGAGCGATACCGAGTTCTGGAAGCGCAGGAACTGCGCCACCAGGTCGCGCGAAGGCTTGCCGCGGCGGCGCAGCCACAGTTCGAGCATGCGCACCGCCTGCATGCATTCGAAGCGGTAGGGCTCGCGGAACAGGCGTTCGATTACAGCAGGCTCAAATCGCCGCTGCGTGGCTGGCATGTCAATATTTCTTCTCCGGTTTTGCTCGATACGATCACCAACTGGGTGAAGCTGTTGGCATGCACGTACAGGGCCAGGAAACGCTCCACGATCTGGGCAAAGGCGTGGATGCCGCTGCCGACGAACGCTTCCTCGTCGATCGTCAGGCGCACTTCGACCCCGCGCACCAGGCAATTGAAGGGATTCCCGGACAGCCAGGCGGTGGTGGGGCGCTGGACGATCGCCTTGATGCCGCCGATCTGGCGCTGCGAGGACGGTGAGCGCGGCAGGTCGTACAGGGTCAGCATCTCGCGAAAGGCATCGACGCCGCCGTCGGCCAGCGACAGGTGGTTGAGGGCCAGGTGCGAGATCAGGCGCCAGTGGGCGCCGCGGCCGCTGGCGAAGCGGTAGGAAGCCGTGGGCTTGCGCAGGAAGGCGATGGTGCGCGTGTTCGAACCGCCTTCCAGGAACAGGTCGCCGCCCTGCTGCCCGTAGCTCAGCGAAGCGGGCAGGTCGCGGTTGGTGCAGGTCAGCTCGATGTTCAGGGTGTCGGTTTCGACCTCGGCCGGGTCGAAGTCGATGTCGACGATCGATACCTGGGTCTCGAAGCCGGGACTCTTGTCGGCCAGCGATTCGTCGCGCCGCACGGCATAGTAGTGCCCGGCATGTTCCGGCGTCTGGGCGTGCTTCAGCGCGTAGAAGGGGCGGAACTGCACCAGCGTTTCGCCTTGCGGGGTCTGGCGGACCAGGCTCAGCGACTCGATCGCCACCACCTCGTAGGCGAAGGCGCGGCGTGCGTCGGCCAGCACCGGATAGCTGGCGCTGGTGTGGGTCACGCGGATCGGCTCGCCGCGCTGGCCGAACAGGTTGATCACCGGCGTGCAGCCCAGCACCACGTTGTTGGTCGACAGCGTGCCGAGCATGCGCGCGAGGTTCGAATCCGAGCGCAGGCCGCGCAAGCCCAGGTGCAGGCTCAGTGTGCGCGCGCCGGGGGGCGCGTGCGCCGCCAGCGCCTGCAGATCGATGTCGATGAAGTTGAACTTCTCGGGGAAGCAGAAGTATTCGGTCAGCAGGCGGTAGGCGGCGTGCGAACGCGCCGGGAAGTCGATCAGCGATTCCTCTTCGTCGAACCCGGCGGGCTGCACCGGAACGGTCGGCAGTTCGGTCCAGCGGCCGCTGTCGTCGGCTTCGACCCAGGCCGCCACGCTGCGCATGAACAGGGCGTCGCGCAGGGCGGCGCAGAACGAGGGTTCGCCGTCGATGAAGACGCGCAGCCTGGGCAGCGCGAGCTGAGCGATCCCACCCTGCTCGGCGGTACAGCAGATACGCAAGCTGATGCTGGACGAGACGGTGCCCGGCAGGCGCACCGCGTCGGGAGCGTCGATGATGGCCGAGAAGGCGGCCCGGGTCAGCACCAGCGGCGCCACCGTCACCGGGTACACGGTGCGGAAGGTGCAGGGACCGCCGCGCACCGGACGGGTGGTGAGCTGGGTGCCACGCGCGATCACGCTGGTCCCGGCCTGGTTGGCGGCGTCGCCGCAGTCCATGCGCGCGATCGAGCACGAGGGAAAGGGTCGCAGGTAGTGCGGATACAGCACCTCGAACAGCGCCTCGGTGAACTCGGGATAGTCGTCGTCGAGGCGCTTGGCAATGCGCGCGTTGAGCAGGGCGAAGGATTCGATCATGCGTTCGGTATGCGGGTCTTCGCACACCTCGCCGCTGATCAGGAGCCGCCCGGCGATGCGCGGATAGCGCTCGGCGAATTCGCGCAGGTCGCGCCGCAGGTAACCGAGCTCGCTTTCGTAATACGGCAGCATCTGTTCCATGCTCAAGCCCCCAGCGGCGCGGCGCGGGCCGGCTTGCCGGCCTTGCTGATGCAATACTGCAGGGTGGACGGCGTGAGCACCGCGTCGAAGTTGACCGGCTCCTCCGACATGCTCGCCACCAGCACCGCCGTGATCGAGAAATTCAGGCGGTTCACCGAATCGCCCTGCAAGTCCAGGCTGGCACGCACCTTGCGCAGGCGCGGCTCGTGGCAGGCGATGGTGGTCTCGATGCTGGTGCAGATGGCCGCGCGGTCGGTGGGGCTGGACAGGCAGCGGTCGGCGAAATCGCCCAGCCCGTAGGTCACCATCGAACGGCTGCACTCGGGATACGCCTCGAGCGCCTCCTCCTGGACGGTGGAGCGCGTGTTGAGCAGGGCCTCGAGGTCGCGCGCCACGGTGTCCTTCAACTCTTCGATCGTCAGCCGTTGCGCGGCATGCCTGGGTGACGCCGATCCCGGCCCGCGGTTCGGCACTCCCAGCAGGCGATCGAACAGGCCCGGCGTGTATCCCTTCATGAGCTTCCCCTCTGCCTTGCCGTGTGGTTGGCAAAAAACGACTCGATGTTGCCATACCGGGCAGTGCCAACGTTTGATCAACTTCACATGGGCAACCCTTTCCAGTTGTTATGGTTATCAGAGATAGCTTGCACCACATCTGACAACACCTTGAGGGAAGAGACATGACCAGCAAAGTTCTCTGGGGCGAAGGTCTGTTATTGCGTCCCCAGCACTTCCAGCGGCAAGACCACTACCACGAGCAATGCCTCCAAAAAAGCATCAAGGCGGTGCATCCTTATGCCTGGGGTGTCGAGGCCTTGCAGGTCGACCGCGCGGCCCTGGCCAACAGCGTCCTGCGGCTGCTGGCGCTGTCGGTGCGCTTCCAGGACGGCGAACTGGTCGACGCACCGGAGATCGACGCCCTGCCCGAGACGGTGGACCTGAGCCTGCTGCCGCCGTCGCAGCAAACCATCACGTATTACGTCGCCCTGCCCGGCCTGAAACCCTTTACCGGCAATTTCACGCCGCCCGGCCAAACCAGCAACACGGCGCGTTTCGTGCAGGCGAACCAGGACACGCCGGACCTGTACACCCAGGCCGCGCCGGTGCAGCTGGCCTACCTGAAAAAGGCGGTGCGGCTGGTGTCGGAAGCCGACCCGCGCGACTCCTACATCCACTTCCCGCTGCTGCGCCTGCGGCGTGCAGCGAGCGGCGGCTTCGAGAACGACGACAGCTTCGTCCCGCCGACGCTGTCGGTGGGCGCTGCCCCGGTGCTGTTCCAGCAGCTGCGCCGCCTGCTGGACGCCCTGCAGGCCAAGACCGCCGCGCTGTACGGCCACCAGCGCGAGCCGAGCCGCAACGTGGTGGAGTTCCGCTCGGGCGACATGTCCTCGTTCTGGCTGCTGCACACGGCCAGCTCCGCGTATGCGACCCTGACCCATCACTTCCACCATCCGGCCCTGCATCCGGAGCGCCTGTACGAGCAGTTGCTCGACCTCGCGGGCGGCCTGATGACCTTTTCCAAGAGCTGGACCTTGTCCGACCTGCCGCCCTACCAGCACAACGACCCGGGACCGGGCTTCGCCCAGCTGCACACCATCATTCGCGAGCTGCTCGACACCGTGATCTCCTCGAAATACTTCGCGATCGCACTCAGCGAGGTGCGCCCGTCCTACCACATCGGCGCGCTCGACTCGGGCAAGATCGACGAAAAGACCACCTTCTACATCGCGGTGTCGGCAGCGATTCCGGCGGTGGAACTGGTGGACGTGGTGCCGCTGCGCTTCAAGGTCGGCGCGCCCGACGACGTGGAAAAATTCGTGCTGTCGGCACTGCCGGGGGTGCGCCTGCAGTACGCACCGCAGCTGCCCGCGGCGGTGCCGGTGCGTCCCGAGACCTGCTACTTCGTGCTGGAAGCGAAAGGGGCGATGTACGAGCGCATGCTCAAGGCCCAGTCCATCTCGATCTATGTCCCGGCCGGCATGAAGGAACTGCGGCTGGAACTGCTGGCCGTCACGGCATGAAGGCGGCGCCGGAGTTCCCGACCCTGGGCGTCTACGGCACGGGGCTGAGCCAGCACGCGCGGCTGATCACCCTGGCGAGCAGCCAGGACAGCGCGCTGCCCGAAGCGCTGGTGGTGGAAGGCTTCAGCGGGTTTGAAGCCGTCAACGAACTGTTCGGCTTCGACGTGGACGCGCTCAGCACCTCCACCGACCTCGACCTGGCACTGTTCATCGGCGAAGAACTCACCGTCGGACTGCTCCAGCCGGACGGCAGCCGGCGCATGTGGCACGGCCTGT
Organism: Massilia sp. UMI-21; assembly: GCA_015277795.1. Classification (NCBI taxonomy): domain Bacteria; kingdom Pseudomonadati; phylum Pseudomonadota; class Betaproteobacteria; order Burkholderiales; family Oxalobacteraceae; genus Massilia; species Massilia sp. UMI-21. The sequence goes on from CP063848.1 coordinate 263,918, forward strand.
GCACCTCGGCCTCGTGGCTGGGAGCGGACGGCGGCGTGGCGCGCTATCGCCTGCGCGTGGAACCGGCCCTGGGCATGCTGGCGCTGCGCCGCGACAGCTACATCTTCCAGGACAAGAACGTCCGCGAGATCGTCTGTGAATTACTCGCCGATTATCCACAGCTGCGCTTCGAGTTCGACATTGCGCAGCCGCTGCCGGCGCGCGCGGTGTGCACGCAGTACCGCGAGAGCGACCTGGATTTCTTCACGCGCCTGCTGGCGTCGGAAGGGCTGAACTGGCGCTTCGAACACGACCAGGCGGACGATCGCGATGACGGCGCGCATGGGCAGGCCAGGCACCGCCTGGTGATCTTCGACAGCAGGGCGGCGCTGCCCGCGACGCCGGGCGGAAACCTGATCCGCTTCCATGGCGTGCGGGCGACCGAGACCGATGATGCGATCGACGGCTTTCGCGCGCGCCGCGCGGTGCGGGCGAACGGGGTCGCGATCAGCAGCTGGGATCCGGCGCAGTTGCTGGCGCCTGGATACGAGCATGCCAGCCACCTGGATGCGGGCGAGCTGCCGGCGCTGCAGATCTACGATGGCAGTGGGGAGCGCATCGCCAGCGAGCGCCGTGCGGCCGATGCGCACGCCGAACTGATGCTGCAAGCGCTCGAGTTGGAGATCAAGCTGTTCGAAGGAACCGGGGCGGTGCGGCGGCTGGCAGCCGGTCACGCGTTTCACTTGAGCCAGCACGAGCGCTATCCGCAAGGTGAGAACGCCTTCAAGCTGCTGTCGGTGCGGCACGAAGGGCGCAACAATCTCGCTACCGGCATTGCGGGCGCCGTGTCGTCGGGTGTCGAGAACGGCAGCTATCGCAATGTGTTCACTTGCGTGCGCGAGCTGGTACCGCTGGTGCCGCGCCTGACCACGGCGCCGCATCGGATCACGGCGCCGGGGCCGCAGTGCGCGCTGGTGGTTGGGCTGGCGGATGCGGTGTCGACCACCCATCGCGATCATCAGGTGCGCATCCAGTTCGCGTGGCAGCGGGGCAGTCGTCCCAATCCGGGGGGCATGGCGCACAACACGGACCACAAAGGCTGCGCACCGGGCAACGAGACCTCAGGCACCTGGGTGCGCGTGGCCGAGGCGCTGGCCGGGCCCAACTGGGGCACGGTGTTCACGCCGCGCATCGGGACCGAAGTGCTGGTCGACTTCATCGAAGGCGATATCGACCGGCCGGTCATCGTGGCCCAGCTCCATAACGGCGCCGACCTGCCGCCGTTCTCGGCCGGCGTCGATTCGGGCGCCAACCATGCCGGCGCGCTGTCCGGAATCCACACCCGCAACTTCGACGGCAGCGGCTACAACCAGTGGCAGATCGACGACACCACCGGACAGCTGCGCATGCGCCTGGCGACCAGCCTCGGCGCCACCCAGCTCAATCTCGGTTACCTGATCCACCAGGAGCCCGGCAGTGCGCAGCGTGGCGCCTACCGCGGCACTGGTTTCGAGCTACGTACCGATGCCTGGGCGGTGATCCGCGGTGGCGAAGGCGTGCTCTTATCCACACGCGCACGTCCGGCCCTGGGAAGCAGCGTCAGTTCGACGCAGATGGATGTGTCGGAGGCGCTGGCGCAGTTCACGTCCGCCCAGGCCTTATCCACCAGGCTGGGCGACGCGGCGGCCCGGCAGCAGGCCTTGTTCAGCAAGGACGCCTCGCAGGCGCAGGCGGAATTCATCGCGCAGATCGATCCGCAGGAGAAAGGCAAGTATCCGGGGCCGGTGAACGGCCAGTCGGCCTTCAAAGCCAAGCCGGGGTCGCGCGAACTTGATTCCGCGCAGCCTGTGGAAAAGTTTGGCGTCCCGATCGTGCTGATGGATTCGGCGGCCAGCATCAACTGGGCCACGCCGGCATCGACCGTGCTGTACGCCGGGAAGCACCTGCACTGGACCACGCAGTCGGATCTGCACATGACGGCGGGGCACACGTTTTCGTCGGTCTCCGGCGGCGCGACCAGCCTGTTCACTCACGCTGGCGGCATCCAGGCGATCGCGGCGAACGGGTCGGTGTCGCTGCAGGCGCATACCGATGGGCTGGAGATCCTGGCGGACAAGGAGATTACGGTGATCTCGGTGAATGACTGCATCGAGATCAAGGCCAAGGAAAAGATCGTGCTGCAGGCGGGGGAGTCGTCGATCACGCTGGAGGGTGGGGATATCACGTTTGCGTGTCCGGGGACGTTTTCGGTGAAGGGGGGGCAGCATGTTTTTGGTAGCGGCGGTAAAGCTGAAGTCGAGTTATTAAGGTTGCCAGATTCCACCGTACGACAGTTCGACGAAGCTTTCGTTCTCGTAGACCGATCGACGGGAAGTCCGCTTGCGAACACGGATTACCGAATCAAGTACGCAAGCGGAGGGGTTGAATATGGTCGAACCGATGCCGAGGGGCAGACACATCTCGTACGGACTTTAGCATCCGAAGAAATCTATATCGAGGTCATGTCGTGAACCGCAACTCTACAGTCCCTGCGCGTTGGACAAGCACAGGTCATTCAAGAACGTCACCGATTGAGCAGACTACTCGAAAAACAGTTGTTATTGATAGCTACTATGTTGTCGTGGGATTCGAAGTGAATAAACCGGAGGCCTTTGTTGACGAAACACATGATTTAGCAGTTGACTACGGCCATGCTTTCTTTTACACCGTAAAAAATAATACTATTATTAGCGTTTTTAGTTTCGGCCCTAACGGAGCGGGGAAATTTGGCTGGTTTGACAAAGGTAGCACTTTTCCTCCAAATAAATACAATCGTTATGCACCGTTAAAAGACGGATACACCAACAGCCGCCCCGGAACCCCGGACTTCATCGTGACTGAAACTGTAAAGGCATTTCAATTGCGGATTTCTCTTGCTCAAGCAATGCGTCTTATCCATGAAACTAACAAAATACGTGCTGAGGTTATTTCTGGAGAACTACGTTACCATGCTTTCTTGAACGACACCTGCGCGGAAACTGCGAAAGAAATATTAGACGAAGTTGAAATTGATAATCCCAGTGGCTCTGGAGCTGTCAAGCACAGCAAGGCTCTGCCATTCTCAATCGCCTATTCTGTCAATCCATATGCATGGTATTTTAATTTTATTAAAAACGGATACAAAGCGAAGATTTTCAATCCAGGGCCTGCTCGGAGATGGCTGCCGTTAATAAACAAGTTAGACCCGATATATGGCACCATTCAAAAATGAAAACGTTATTTTTTGTGCTAGCGCTTCTTATCGTGGTCTCATCTGCACTGAGAATTTCAACTCTAATCGACGCAGGATACCTAAATGAGAAAACAAGATCTTCAAAAAATTCGCAGGCGGGAGAGGCAATGAAAGAAGACAAAAAATTTAGATCGCTCTACGAAAAAAATGATATTGAGAGTATTCCAGCGCAACTTTCACTGAATGAAGAAGAAAAAAAATATTTGGAAGACGTTATTTCTTCCGTAAATAACCTTATTGCACATAGGGCTTCACTAGCTCAGGAAGAACGTCGAATCTTAGGGCCAGGTAAGTTTTTTTGGCCAAAAGATCCTGCAGTTTCGACTGAGCTAATCAGATATTATGACGAAGAGAACTTTCGTTTAACAGGAATATCCTTGACTTTGAAGCGCAAAAATAGAACATCAGAATGGAGCAACGCCGTATTAACTTTCCAACCCCGTAACTTTCCCTATGGAAGATATATGGCCAAGCTGCCAGAGACGATTTTGGAAGAGTACGTTATAGAAAATGTTGCAGAAGAACTCCGTGAGAATGCGCAGGTCGTTAACCCGACTGTCTACCACTTTACGCACAAAGTACAAACTGGTGTAGTAATGAAAGTGGAATCACAACCGATGCAAGCGCGAAAATCGAACGATCTTCCTAATACCTTCTATGCCTTAGAAATTTCCCGTAATTGAGAAATACTCAGCAAGCTGGGATCTCGCTTGGGGTTTTATTTCTATTTTCGAGTTCTTTCTATGGGAAAAGACCAGCTTGAGTGTGGGCCAATGCTGAATTGTCATGCAGAGCGAGACCAAGGTCACTTAAGTGGTATAGCAGATACGATCAATTCAGCGACGCTCGTGTCATGCTTTAACCGGATACCCGGAATAGAAGAGCAGCTAGAATTAAGTAAAACATGAGCTACCAACACTGCGCTAGATATTTTGTTTATTTTCTTATGGTCACAAGCGGCATTTCATCTGCCTCAACAAAAGCTCTTTCTTTTCCGATAGTAACTAAAAATGGAAACAGCAATGAAAATTCTTGCTCGTCCCGACAAAAGAAAGAATTGATGAACAGCATTCATAAAAATGTCATGCGAGATAGTCGCGTACTTCAAACAGCAATTGATCTCATCTTATGTGCATTTGACACTCCTCAAAATACAAGGAAAATCACCAATTTTATCGATAATGTTGTAACAGGTATCTACGAAGGGACAGGCGAAGAGAAAGTCGTTGAGAGAGCTACGGCCAAGACAGAAATAGCCAAATATATTATGGCAAAGGGCCGGGCTTGGAGTACAACACTACAGTTTAGCGACGATGAAGTAACACTGCAGTATTTCTCGAACGAAGCATGTGTTGAAAGTGTAAAACTCCGACATTCCGAAAATTCGTGGTTAGTGTACGAGATCGGTGGTGCATGCGATTAAGAATATCTCATTTTTATTCTCGAGACTTTAGCTGATCGGCAGGAAATGCTCCACTGATGTTTTTCAAGGGATTTTTGCGCTTGCGCTATTCTGAACGCCCAGTAAGTTCGTAAGTTGGACTTTAGTAATGGTTGGGAGCCGCTTTGAAGACACCGCAGAATTCAATTCTTGGAAGCGTAGTGTCCGTATCTTGTCTGATGCTTGTCGCAAGCGGTTGTGCGCAGTCCGGGCAGTTTCAGTCATACGCACCAAACTCTACGACGCCAGCCACCTCAAAGCGAGGCAGCACAATGACTAGCGATAGCTTATTTGAGCAAGTGCCGTTGGACACAAGCGATCAAAATATTTGCTCACCTGCTGATCCAGGAATTTATTGGCGCGGTGTATTGTTACGCGCCCCTTCACACGTTGCATTACCTGAAAATTTGGCGCAGTACACGGAGTTTGTCGTGCCAATATGTGGTCTATATCTTGTTAACGCCGCTGATACCGTTCGTCATCCGGGGCCGTTGGTTCTAGTTGTTACTGATAACGCATCTGGCGAGACATACAAAGGCGGGATCATTAAGGAAGATCCTAATCCGACGATTCCTCAACCCCAATCGCGTTCCCCGAAGCGTTCCAGCAAGCAAGCCTTTGGCAGCTACTTCAACTTGAATGTAGCAGCTTATGTGAAGCTGCCCTTACGTTCTGCTTGTTATCGCGTAAAGGTCGAGTACGCAGGACATCAGTCCAATGAGGTAAACATCGAAACCGTGCAACAGCCTGGGGAAGCGAAGTGCGGCCCTAGTCTTCATGACCAATAAAAGATACCTCTCAATAACAAAGCATTCTATTTACCAAAGTTTAGCGACATAGGGTCAACACGAGATTTTATATTTGTAAATCAAGTTTTCTCAATTAATACTCAACAGAATTAGGAGTGTATATGGCAGGCGCCTTGATTACGCTCGGCGATAAAACTTCTCATGGAGGAGCGGTCATCGAAGCCTCTCCCCATAGCGATACAGGTGGCAAAGGGATCGCACGAGTGGGGGACAAAGCGAGTTGCCCCAAACACGGCCCCAACCCCATCATCAGCGGCGACTCGACACTGATCATCGACGGCAAGCCGGCCGCGCGTCACGGCGACAAAACAGCCTGCGGCGCCACCCTGATCGCCGGGCAACAAGCAACGATCGACAACATTTGAGCGACAGCCATGACAACAACGACAACAACACCGGCAAGTTTCAAGGCCGAGTGGTTCAAACTGGGTGCCATCGTCGTCACCACCTTCGTGGTCTGCTGGACGCTCGCGATCGGATACTGGCACTTCACTGATCGCAATCCCGGGATAGGCGAGCTGGGACTGGCTTTGTTCGCCCTGCCTTTGGGCATCCTGCTCGCCTTCTGGAGCGGACAAAAAGCCATCGCTGCCCGCGCCGCATCTGTCCCCACCAGTGCATCGAAACCCGCCGTTTCCGCGCCGAGCACAACTACGGCAGCAAGTACGCCCGTGCTGGCGATTGTCGGCACGGCGTTACGCTCGCCGCACGGTAGCTCGGCGGACGATCTCGCCAGCGCCATCGCCGATAACGAAGCCTGTGCAGACCTGGACCAGGAACTGGTCGATGACAATGGTTTCCCGGTGATGACGGCACGTTGCGACGATGCCCAGGACGCGATGCTGCAGGACGAGATTGTAGAGTGGCTGTCCAGCCAGGGCATGCGACCGGAATTCTCGGAAGAACAATGGCGCGCGCTGATCCTGGCCACCGGCGTGGCAGCCGAACTTGCCAGCCAGGCTGCCGGCGAGCTGATGCCGGTCGAGGGAACGCCACCGCGGCTTCAATTGAGGCTGCTGCTGCCCGATGACTGGGCTGCCGACAGTCGTCACGCGATGACGACCTGGCTGACCCACACGGTGGGCCAGTATGGCTGGCCGGTAGCCGACATCGCCGTCCCGGAGGGACAGGAACAGCCGCACATGACGCCAGCAAAAGTACTCGCACAACTGATGCCGACAACGTCGTCGGCCAACGCGCCCGTGATCGGCCTCGTGATCGCCTGTGCCTCGCTGATCGGCCAGGAAAGCATCGACCGCCTGGCTGCCCGGTCCGCCCTGTTCACCGCCTCGCAATCGCGCGGCCAGATTCCCGGTGAGGGCGCGGCGGGACTGCTGTTGACGGACCTGACGCTGGCGCAATCGTGCGGCGCCGATGTCGCCCTGCTCGGCCCCTTCGACGAGCGCCGTCGCGACAGCTCGGCGGATGAGGCCCGCCAGGCCGATTCGACCCTGCTGATGGAGATGACAACGCAGATCAGCCAAGCCGCTGCCGTTGACCTGTCGCAGATCGACATGGTCGTCGCGGACACTGCGCATCGGCCGAACCGGGTCCTTGAACTGATGGGCCTGAGCACGCCGGCGATTCCGCAGGTCGATGCGGCGGACGATATCGTCCGCATCGGTCTCGGCAGTGGAAGCTGCGGGGCGGTGCCTTTCCTGACGGTACTGGCGCTGGCCCGCCACTACGCGCTGGAGCGCCAGGCGCCGATCCTGTGCATCGGCAACGAGGATCCGTTTGTGCGCTGCGCCGCGCTGGTGCGTCCCCCGGCATGAGCCGCCGGTGAATCCTCACAGGTTCAGGTGTTCAGCGAATTGACCACCAGCTTGCGCTTGCCGTTCGGCGCCAGCGGTATATCGGTCTCTTCCTGCAGCGAGATGTCGAAGAAGCCGCCCCAGCGTTTCTGCTGGGCATCCAGCACGAAGGCGCGCTGCTCGTCGTTGAGGCGGCCATGGCGCGGCACCACCGCCAGCGTGATCTCGCCCGCCTTTTTCTGCCGCACCTGGTACAGGCGCACGAAGTCCCAGGTCACTTCGTCGATCACGATCGACAGGCCCGGAATGCGCTTGCCGCTGCGGTCGAGCAGGTATTCGTGGCCGCGGCCATCGATGGCCTGGCAGCGGCCATCCGCATCGATCAGACCGTAGTCGTTGGTCCGGTAACGGATCAGGGGCATCACGTCGTTCCACAGCGAGGTCCCGACGATCTCCGGGCGGTCGCCGTCCATGCGGTTTTCGTTCCAGCCATAGAGCGGCTGGAACTGGTAATCGGAGATGCCGCGCTCGTCCACCTGCAGGAATGCCAGGTTGGTACGCTCGGACAAGCCGTAATTCAGCGACACCGGCGCGCCGAACAGCCGGCGGATCGACGCCAGCTGCGCCGGGGTCGCCGGTTCCGAGGCCAGCAGCACGGCTTTTACTTGCACCCCGAGCTCGCCGGACTGGACCAGTTCGGACAGCGCCGTCACCGAACTCGGGTAGCCATGCACATACTCAGGCTGGAAGCGCCGGATGGCCTCGACGATGGTCGCCTTGTGTTGCTCGTGCACGTGGTAGGGCGAGAGCATCAGGCGGTTGCCGACCACGCGCGCCGGTTCTTCGTGCGCCAGGCGGCGCGCGTCGGCGCCGATGCGCAGGATGCGCGACTTGTCGAAGGAGAAGCCGAGCTTGCCCCACTCGTGCGTAAAAAAAGCCTTTTCGATGTCGGCCAGGCGCTTGGTGCGCCACAGGCCGATGCCCTGGCCGGACGAGCCGCCGCTGGTGGCGTACATCAGTTTTTGCGGATCGAGCCGGCGATCGAGGAAGTCGCGCTGTTGCGACATGACGTCTTCCTTGGCCAGGAACGGGAAGGCAGCCAGCACCTCGTGCACGGGTTCGTTGTTTGCTTCCTCGACGCTCAGCCTGACGTTGCGCTGGTAGAAGGGCACGTGTTCGAGGGCATGGACGAGGATCTTGCGCAGGCGCAGATTGGCCTGGTCCGCGACCGCCGCCTTGTCTTGCGACAGCATGTCCAGCACGCTGAAGAAGTCGGGGTGATACAGGACGCGGCTCGGAATGTAGCGGCGCCAGGCGTAATAGGGTTTGGCAAGCAGGTCGTGGATGCTCACGTTATCCCCCATTCAGCACGCGATTGAACTCTGCCGGCGATTTGTCGCCCAGCCCCAGCCGTTCCAGCGTGCGGGCTTCACCTGCGAAGTCGCGGTCCAGTAGGCCGCTGGCGATGACGATCAAGGCGTCGGCAGTCGGAGTCGGCACCCCCATCAGGCGGCCGATCGAGGACAGCAGCGCCAGCCCCATCGGCACGTCTTCGGTAATGAAGCGCGTCTGCAGGGTGGCCGGTCCCTTCGGGCCGCCCTCGGCCGCATAGCGGCGGAATACGGAAATCGACGGTTGCGACAGGTCTTCTTCGTTACGGAACTTGCACTCGTCGAAGTACGGCGAAGGCTTGCCGCCGGTGGCCGCGATGACGGCGTTCTTTTCGGCGTCGAGCTTGTACAGCAGGTTCAGCACGGACGGCGTGAAGGCCTCGCGGTACATCCAGAATTCGCCTTCCGCGTGCTCGATGCGGCTGGCCGACAGCAGGGTGCCGATGGTGTGCACGATCAGGTTCGGGTTGTGCATCGCGGACTCGACCACGTTGCTGCGTTTCGCGACATAGGTCGGGAACAGGCAGGCGGCGCGTTCCAGTCCTTCGTCGGCGCGCTCGCGCGGCAGGAAGGCCAGGGCATTGCGGGTGTTGCGGAACAAAACGTTAACCACACCCGGCTCGACGATGCGCGCGTCGTAGGGCAGGCTTTCGCCTTCTGCCAGCAGGAAGGCTTCCTTTTGCTGATAGGGCAGGAAGTAGCAGGAACCCATATAGCCGGGCGCCAGCAGCACCAGCTGGTGGGCCTTGAGGTAGGGACCGATCAGCTCGGCGATCTCGGCATGGCACTGCGTCTGGGTGGTGATGATGATCGCGTCCGGCGTCTCGGCGAAGGCTTCCTTGAGATCGCGCGTAGCCAGGGCGATCTGCGCCGTGCTGGTTTCGCCGCCCTTCGGATTGCTGATGAGCTTGATCGTGCGGGTGTCGCGCACGGTATCGAAGTTCTGGTCGTGCAGCGAGTGCGAGGTTTTCAGCAAGGCGACCCGGTGCCCGTCCTGCGCGAGGATCGCGCCGAGCGCGCATCCTGCATTGCCTGCACCTACCATTAAGACATTCATGCGTCCTCCATCGGACCGGCCGGACGGCACGACGCGGCGCGCGTCAGTACCCGGTTCCGCTAGGCGGCGGCCCGGTCATTGGGTTCATCAAGGCGGCAACAGGCTCATGGAATCGCGCAACCGCGTCCCAGGAGGAGTTACAGTGGTCACAGTGCCTCTCCGCGTCACCGCACGAATTGAAAATTATCAAATAAGCATTTGATTAAGCTGCTCATCGATGAAATTAAGATAAGTTTGTTCAGTTGGGAAGTCAACCGAATTCCCGTCTGTGTCACGCTGCAGGAAGCGTACAGATCGGGGAGAAAAGAACACACTTTGCCTACTGTTAATAGTATTTAATGGGCCTAGGCAAACAGATATTCGGTGAGGCTCACCCTCTGGAGGCGCAGTCACGATGCGCTGCTGAGCGCACCATGTGGGCTTTCTTAGCGGCTGGCCATGCGACGTGGCGGCGGCTGCATATGAATCTGACATGGAGATGTCATACACACACATTGTTACAATTTTGTTCACGCAAAATCGTGACCGACCTGTCCTGTCGACGGGTCGTCTGTTCAGTCAGGCAAACAGCAGCAGGGCCGCCACGCCCCCCAGCGCGCAGTACAGAACCGCAACCACGACGGTACGGCGCAGCACCTCGGCTTCGCGTCCTGTCAGATCGACGGTGGCGCTGGCCGCGACAATGTTATGCGGACAGATAATGTTGCCGACCGCCGCGCCGAAACCTTGGGCGGCGCTGAGGCCCAGGACGGACAAGCCGAGCTGGCGTGCAGTAGCGACCTGGAACTCCGTCAACAGAATATTCGATGCCGTTGCCGAGCCAGTCACGAAGGTACCGAGGGCGCCGATGGCCGGGGCGAGCAAGGGCCACCAGCTGCCGACGCCACTGGCGCTCGCGGCCAGCGCATCGATCATGCCGGCGTGAACCATGACGCGCGACAGGCCCAGCATGGCCAGCAGCGCGGCGCACACCGGCAGCAGGCGCTTGACGACCGACGCCATGACCGATGTCAGCAAGGCGATCGGCACGCGGTTCAGCAGTGCCGCCAGAATCAGGCTCGCCAGCAACATCGTCCCCGGGTGATAGAGAACCTGCATGCTGGCGCCGAACGGTCCAAGCGACCAGGCAAGGGCGACGGAGCCCAGCGTGGCTTTGAGTGCCGGTAGCAGCCGGGTGGCCAGCACCAGAAAGATCAGCAGCAGGTAGGGAGCACTGGCCCTGAGCACCGCGACGGCGCTGATGCCGGGCGTGCTCGCCGCCGCAGCGGTGCGGCCGCCGAGCTTGAGCACGCCGACGAACAGCAAGGCGCCCAGCAGCGCTCCGCCCAGCGTGGGCAGTTCAGGGCCAACATAGCGTGCCAGCAGATAGAAAGGAAGCAGGAAGCAACATGCGGCGAACAACGCCCAGCCCCACAATGGCGCTGTGCGGATCTCCCCGCCGAGTGCGCGGGCGGCAAGCAGCATGACGACCAGCGGCATCATCCAGCCCAGCAGCACATGGTAGGCGGCGGTGGCGCCGGCCAGTGCGAGACCGGGCAAGCCGCTGGCTGCCACTTGCGGAAGCACCGGCGTGCCGACCGCGCCAAAGGATACCCCGACCGCATGGCCGATCAACGCGATGCTCACCGCGGCGACCTTGCCGAAGCCTGCGCTGACGAGAAAGGGCGCCGCCAGCGCCACCGGCGTGCCGAATCCGGCGGCGCCCTCGACAAAGAGCACGAAAAACCAGGCGATCAACAAAGCCAGGATACGCGCATCGCCGGTGATGCGCCCCATCGCCTTGCGCAGTATGTCCATGCTGCCGGTGCGCACCTGCATTTCATGGATGCACAGCGCAGGAAAAATGATCCACAGGACGGTGAGCGCGATGAATCCCGCTTCCGCCATCGCACCGCCGACACTGCCGAACCGGCCCCATTGGGGCATGACGGTCGTGCCGAGACCGAATCCTGAAATGGCAACAACGATGGCGGCGGCCAGTCCGGCGCTACCGGCGCGCGCGGCGGAGGCCCGCATGCCGATCATCAATACCAGGACCACCAGGATGGGAAGGGCCGCAAGCATGGAGCAGTCAAGCCTGTCTGGTGCAAGTGGGAAACGCCGGGCGCGGCGTATGCGCCGATGTGTCAGCAACAGCATACCAAACACGAAGGCGCATACCAACACAAGCGGCATGTATCCGGCCGGCACGGCCTACCGGTTATGGGCGGCTTCGTGGAAGGTAAAACGGCCCCGACACGAAGTGTCGAGGCCGCATAGCCACGTCAAACCTGGTGCGGGAGTGACGTATTTATTTGCAGGTGCACCACCTGCTCAGCGCAGTGCCCGCCTTACTCCACCGTCACCGACTTCGCCAAGTTGCGCGGCTTGTCCACGTCGGTGCCGCGCGCCAGCGCGGTGTGGTAGGCCAGCAGCTGCAGCGCGGCCACGTGCAGGATCGGCGACAGTTCGCCGTAGTGCTCCGGCAGGCGGATCACGTGCAGGCCTTCGCCCGAGGTGATGCGCGAATCGACGTCGGCGAACACGTACAGTTCGCCGCCGCGGGCGCGTACTTCCTGCATGTTCGACTTCAGTTTTTCCAGCAGCGCGTCGTTCGGGGCGATCGTGACCACCGGCATCTCTTCGGTTACCAGCGCCAGCGGGCCGTGCTTCAGCTCGCCTGCCGGGTAGGCTTCGGCGTGGATGTACGAGATTTCCTTCAGCTTCAGTGCACCTTCCAGGGCGATCGGGTAGTGCATGCCGCGGCCCAGGAACAGGGCGTTTTCCTTGCGCGCGAATTCTTCGGCCCAGGCGATGATCTGCGGCTCCAGCGCCAGCACCGCGCTCAGCGCGACCGGCAGGTGGCGCATCATTTTCAGGTGTTCGGCTTCTTCGGCCTCGGTCAGGCGGCCGTTCACTTGCGCCAGGGTCAAGGTCAGGAGGAACAGCGCGGCCAGCTGGGTGGTAAAGGCCTTGGTCGAGGCCACGCCCACTTCGACGCCGGCGCGGGTGATGTAGGCCAGCTTGCACTCGCGCACCATGGCGCTGGTGGCAACGTTGCAGATGGTGAGCGTATGCGGCATGCCGAGGCTGCGCGCATGTTTCAGTGCGGCCAGGGTGTCGGCGGTCTCGCCGCTCTGCGAGATGGTGACCACCAGGGTCTGCGGGTGCGGCACGCTGTCGCGGTAGCGGTATTCGCTGGCGATCTCGACGTTGACCGGCACCTTGGCGATGCGCTCGATCCAGTACTTCGCGGTCAGGCCGGCGTAGTAGCTGGTGCCGCAGGCCAGGATCAGCACGCGGTCGATTTCCTTGAACACGCCATAGGCGCCGTCGCCGAACAGTTCCGGCATGATCGCGGTCACGCCCTCGAGGGTGTCGCCGATGACGCGCGGCTGCTCGAAGATTTCCTTCTGCATGTAGTGGCGGTACGGGCCGAGCTCGGCCGCGCCGGTGTGGGCGTGCACGGTTTTCACTTCGCGCTCGACCGGACGGCCTTCGCTATCGACGATCCAGTAGCGTGCCAGCTGCAGGTCGACCACATCGCCTTCTTCGAGGTAGATGATGCGGTTGGTGGTGCCGGCCAGCGCCATCGCGTCCGAGGCGACGAAGTTTTCGTTCTCGCCGACGCCGACGATCAGCGGCGAGCCCTGGCGGGCAGCGATGACGCGGTGCGGTTCTTCACGCGAGAACACGGCGATGGCGTAGGCGCCATGCAGGCGCTTGACGGCCTGCTGGACGGTATCGAACAGGTCGCCGTTATACATGTGATCGACCAGGTGGGCGATGACTTCGGTATCGGTCTGGCTGGTGAAGGCGTAGCCGAGCGCCTTCAGCTCGGTGCGCAACTCGTCGTGGTTCTCGATGATGCCGTTGTGGACAAGTGCGATGCGCGCATTGTCTTCGCTCGGCGAGAAGTGCGGGTGGGCATTGTGCGAAGCAGGGGCGCCGTGGGTGGCCCAGCGGGTGTGGGCGATGCCGGTGAAACCGTCGAGGTGGGCTTCGCGCACCTGCGATTCGAGCTCGGCCACGCGCGAGGTGCTGCGCGAGCGGGTCAGTTTACCGTCCAGGTGGACGGCGACGCCGCAGGAGTCATAACCGCGATATTCCAGGCGTTTCAGGCCCTCGATCAGGATGGGAGTGATGTTGCGCTTGGCGACTGCACCGACGATACCGCACATGTTGACCTCGTTTGAAGATTTGCAATGAAACCTATCGTAGAGCAACTAGCGTGAAATAAGCTTTCAGAGTTCGCCTATTTTTGACAGATTATTTCACGAGAGGTAAGATGTGAAATATTATTTCATTTAGATCGTTATTTTTAAAGTTTATTTCACGCCATGTCAGATCAACTACCCCTGGACGAACTCGATCGTCGCATCCTGACTAGCTTGCAGACTGATGCATCGCATACGAACGCCGAATTGGCTGAACTGGTACACGTCTCGCCACCTACTTGTTTGCGCCGCGTAAAACAACTCACCGACAGCGGCGTCATCGAACGCCAGGTGGCGATCGTCGATCCGGCCAAGGTGGGGGCGCGCCTCACCGCGATCGTCGAGATCACGCTCGACGTACAGGCGGCCGAGCGCATGGACGAGTTCGAAACCCTGGTGGCGCCCGATACCGCCGTCCTGCAGTGCTACCGCGTCAGCCCGGGCCCGGATTTCGTGCTGGTGGTGCAGGTGGCCGACATGCCGGCCTACCATGCGCTGGCCCATCGGCTGTTTACGGCGCATGCCAACGTGCGCAACGTCAAAGCCTATTTTTCCACCCACCGATCCAAGTTCGACACCCGGATCGTGGTTTAGATGAACAAGAAACCTGTGGAAAACTTTGTGGGTAAGCACCCGGAAAAGCACCGGATAAGCATGTGATTAGCCTGTGTTTTTCCTGTGATTACCCTGTCGGTATCGGTGGATTATTTCTTCGTTTTCACCGGACGCGACCAGCCTTCGATGCTCATCTGCTTCGAGCGCGAGATGGTCAGCTTGCCGGCCGGCGCATCCTTGGTGAGCGTGGTGCCGGCGCCCAGGGTCGCACCCTTGCCCACCGTCACCGGCGCCACCAGCTGGCTGTCGCTGCCGATGAAGGCGTCGTCCTCGATCACGGTGCGGAACTTGTTGGCACCATCGTAATTGCAGGTGATGGTGCCGGCGCCGATGTTCACGCGCGAGCCGACGGTGGCGTCGCCCACGTAGGCCAGGTGGTTGGCCTTGCTGTGCGCGGCAACCTGGCTGTTCTTGATCTCGACGAAGTTACCCACATGGACGTCTTCGCCCAGCTCGGTACCCGGGCGCAGGCGTGCGTAGGGGCCGATCTGCGACTTGTCGCCCACCACCGCGTCTTCGATGTGGCAGAAGGGCTTGATCTGGGCGCCGGCGCCGACCTTGGCGTTGACGAGCACGCAATGCGGACCGACGGTCACGCCGTCAGCCAGCTCGACCCGGCCTTCGAACACGCAGCCGACATCGACCACGACATCGCGGCCGCAGACGAGTTCGCCGCGCACGTCGATGCGCGCCGGATCCATCAGGGTCACGCCCTTCTCGAGCAGCGCATTGGCGATGTTCAGCTGGTGACGGCGCTCGAGCTCGGCCAACTGCACCTTGCTGTTGACGCCGGCCACTTCCCATTCGGCCGAAGGCTGGGCCGAGACCACCGGCACGCCGTCCAGCACCGCCTGGGCCACGATGTCGGTCAGGTAGTACTCGCCCTGTGCATTGTTGTTCGACAACGCGGCCAGCCACTTCTTGAGGTGGGTGGTCGGGACGCACATGATGCCGCTGTTGATTTCGCGGATCGCGCGCTCGGCCTCGCTGGCATCCTTTTCTTCGACGATGCGCACGATCTTGCCGTCCTCGCGCACGATGCGGCCCAGGCCGAAGGGATTGGCCTGCTCGACGGTCAGGATGGCGAGCTTGTCGGTGCCGGCGGCCTCGACCAGGCGGCCGAGCGATGCGGCGGTGGTCAGCGGCACGTCGCCGTACAACACCAGGGTCGATACGCTCTCATCCAGCTGGGGCACGGCCTGCATCACGGCATGGCCGGTGCCGAGCTGCGGCTGTTGCAGGGCGGTGTCGATCGTGGTGCCGGTCTGCTCGGCCAACGTGCCGACCATCTCCGGCACCGCTGCGCCTCCGTGCCCGTAAATCACGCATAATTTACTCGGCGATAAGCTATGTGCGGTATCGATAACATGACGCAATAGCGGTTTCCCCGCCAGCGGATGCAAGACCTTCGGCAGCGCGGACTGCATGCGTTTTCCCATGCCAGCGGCGAGGATGACAACGTTCATAAGCCGATCTCAAAAGTTGAAAATATGAAAAAGTTTAACACGCAAGAGTCCTTGTCCCGGCGCACTATTGCGCTTTGCATGGTGGCGCTGTTCGCCCTGCTCGCTGCTTGCAGCTCTGTACGTTTCACTTACAACCAGGGTGATACCTTACTGTATTGGTGGCTCGATTCCTATGCCGATCTGGAAGGCGAGCAGGCCGATATCGCCAAGCGCGACATCGATAAACTGTTCCGCTGGCACCGCCAGACCCAGCTGCGCGACTACGCCGCCTTGCTCGGCAACATGCAGCGCCAGCTCGCCGGCAACCCGACCCAGGCCGACCTGATCACCCTGTACAAGGAGGTGCGCGTCCGCGGCGAGCGCCTGGCCAGCCATGCGCTGCCCGAGTTGACCACCCTCGCACTGTCCATCAAACCGGATCAGATCGCCGATATCGAACGCAAGTTCATTTCGAAAAACGCCGATTACCGCAAGAAATTTGTCGAAGGTAGTACCGAGAAGCGCCAGCGCGCCCGTTTCAAGAAGGCGATGGACCAACTCGAACTATGGTTCGGCAACTTCAGCAGGGAACAGGAAGCCATCCTGCGCAAGGCCTCGGATGCGCGCCCGCTCGACAGCGATACCTGGCTGGACGAACGGGTCTGGCGCCAGCGCCGCATCCTCAGCCTGCTGCGCAAGTTCCAACAGGAGAAGCCGAACCGCGAGCAGGCGGCGGCCCAGATCGCAGCGATGCAGCGCGAACTCTTCGGCCGTACGGAATCGCCCGAGCGCAAGGCCTTCTACGACAACTATCTCGACCAGACCACCAAATTCATGCTGACCGCGATCCGCATCGCGACACCGGCGCAGAAGAAACATGCGCAGGAACGCATGCAAGGCTGGATCAATGATTTCCAGCTCCTGGCGGCAGGGAAATAAGCGAGGAAAGGGCGCCGCAAGGGCCATGTTATAGTGCCGCCCATGCAAAAGAAGTCCTCCACACCCCAAGCCAATCGTGTTCCCCATCGGGCTCCCCGCCTGGCGCCACGCCAGGTACGCATCATCGGCGGCGCCTGGAAACGCGCCCTGCTGCCGGTCCTGGACGCCGAGGGCCTGCGCCCGACCCCGGACCGTGTCCGCGAGACCGTGTTCAACTGGATCAGGCATCAACTCGGTGGCGATTTCGATGGCGCCAGCTTCCTCGACCTGTTCGCCGGGTCCGGTGCGCTCGGCTTCGAAGCGGCCAGCCGCGGTGCTGCATCGGTGACCATGGTGGACAGCCATGGCCCGGCGGCACGCCAGCTGGAAAGCAACCGCGACAAGCTCAAGGCCGGCAACGTGAAGGTGCTGCGCGCCGACGCCCTGGCCCTGGTACGCGACCTGGCCGCCCGCGGCCAGCGCTTCGACGTGATCTTCCTCGATCCGCCCTATCAGCTGGGCCTGCTTACCCAGATCCTGCCCCTGTGCCCGGCCATCCTGAACGAGGGCGGCCTGGTCTATGCCGAAACCGGCGAGCCGCTGCCGCTGGAACAAGAACGCCCCGACTGGCTCACCGGCTGGGATGCCATCCGCGAGGACAAGGCGGGCATGGTCTATTACTACCTGCTGAAATTGAACGACGGCGTCGCCTGATCGACGAAACTGCACAAGGATTGGGCAAACGCCGCCCCAGGCTGGGGCAGGTGCCGGATTTTCAGGCATAATGCGCGTTCTGACAGGGTGATTCTCCAAGGGAGCCGCAATGGTTGTAGCCGTTTATCCAGGTACGTTCGATCCGCTCACGCGGGGGCACGAAGACTTAGTGCGCCGTGCATCGGGCCTGTTCGATCGCCTGGTGGTGGGCGTCGCCGACAGCAAGAACAAGAAGCCCTTCTTTTCGCTCGACGAGCGCCTGGAAATCGCCAACGAAGTGCTTGGCCATTATCCGAACGTGCAGGTGGAGAGCTTCTCCGGCCTGCTGAAGGATTTCGTGCGCGACCACGATGCGCGCGTGATCGTGCGCGGCCTGCGCGCGGTGTCCGACTTCGAATACGAATTCCAGATGGCCGGCATGAACCGCTACCTGCTCCCCGACGTCGAAACCCTGTTCCTGACCCCGTCCGACCAGTACCAGTTCATTTCGGGCACTATCGTGCGCGAGATCGCCATGCTGGGCGGCGACGTATCGAAATTCGTGTTCCCGTCGGTGGACCGCTGGCTGCAGAAGAAGATCGCAGCGATCAAAGCGGCGCCGGCAGCCTGAACGCGCAGCCCACCAGCAGCAAGGAACGAGCACGACCATGGCACTGATGATTACCGACGATTGCATCAACTGCGACGTCTGCGAACCCGAATGCCCGAACGACGCCATCTCCATGGGCGCCGAGTTCTACCAGATCGACCCGCACAAGTGCACCGAATGCGTCGGCCATTTCGACGAGCCGACCTGCGCGGTGCTGTGCCCGGTCGCATGCATTCCCCTCAATCCCGAGTGGCGCGAAACGCCCGAAGAACTGCAGGCCAAATATGAACGCCTGACTGCCCCCAAGGCACAGACCTGATTCCCCCAGCCGGCTAATGCCGGCTTTTTTGTTTCCGCCCTTCTTTTCTCTCTATCCGCTGACGCAGACATGCCGCGGCCGCCTTCCTGGCGGCTGCAGGGGCTGTGCGCCCGACTACCTCCCCGCTGCCCGCATCGCGCCGATGCGACGCCACCTCGAACCTCCGATCCAGCACCCCGTCTGGAAGCCCCGCCGCGGCCTGCCCATCTTCGTCGCCAGTAAATGCCAGTTACTGACTGCACATGGCGCAATCTGCCCCAAAAGCAGGGAGCGGCGTCTTTGCATCTTACTTGCAACCAATACTCATCCATATAAAATCATAGAACGTGAACTGTGTTGAACCGCATAGATATTGACCGTATATGTATTTTTTTACAGCCAACATCGCGCAACTAGCTATTAAAGATGAGGTTCGATTAAGCCGAATTCCCAAATCAATCATAGCTGCCAATTTTCTCTATCTAGCGGCAAAGTGGGGTCATTCGGATGCCATCGCCCGTCTTTTCTAATTTCCATCCGTCCTACGCCACAGGGACGAGAGTGACTCTTCGTGAACTTTGTTAAATCAAACCGACGCGAAAAGCCGGGTAACGAAGAGTCACCAAGGCAAGGGGCCAAACGGTCTGCGTCAACCCGAAACCGGATCGATGAAGGGAGGAAGGGGAAGGAGGGCGAGGAAGGCAAACGTCAACGCCGGAACAGCGGACGTAAAAAAACGCGTCCCGTTCAGGAGGCCGCGTCAAACGGAGAATGAAGCAATCAGTGGTGCTCGGCCAGGTGCGCCTTCGGCGGGCGTGGACGCAGGGTCAGCACGGTGGCACGGCCAATACCGACCAGCAGCGGACGAAAAACCATGGCAACGCCGCCCAGCAGCGCGATGCCGGAGGCGGTACGGAGAACCTGACCGACAGGAACGGCTGCAATGGCAGCGCCGGTGGTCTGGATGAGGGTGATGACGGCAGACATGATATGGATAAATGTTCAGTTGTGAGCAATATAGTGCGATGCAACATATAAATCTAATTTTGTTCACTGATGATGCTTATGCATTCTGTGAATACTTGAGGTACACTGGGAACACCTTCTGTACTGCCAAATAAGTTCCCATGAGCTTCCTGACGCTTGACCTGAACCTGCTGCGCGTATTCGACGCAGTGATGACCGAGCAAAACCTGACCCGCGCCGCCGGACACCTCGCGATGACCCAGCCGGCGGTCTCGAACGCGATCAAGCGCCTGCGCGAAAGTCTGGGGGACGAACTCCTGATCCGCACCGCGTACGGCGTCAAGCCGACGCCGCGCGCCGAAGCGCTGTGGCCGGCGGTGCGCCAGGCCCTGGCCGCGCTGGAAGCGGCCGTGATGCCGGAAACCTTCGACGTGTCGAAAGCCCAGGCGACCTTCCGGATGGCGATGGCGGACGCCACCGCCGCCCTGTGGCTGCCTTCGCTGATGCGCTCGATCGAACGCGAAGCGCCGGGCGTGAACATCCGCATGGTGCCGCTGACGACGCGCGAACCGCGGCCGATGCTGCTGCGCGGCGACATCGACCTGGCGGTCGGTTTCTTCCCGGGCGTGGCGGCCCAGCTGTCGTATGAGACGGGCTCGCCGATCCGCCACGAACGCCTGTATTCCGGCGTGTACGTGTGCGTGATGCGCAAGGACCATCCGCTGGCCAAGGAAAAGCTCGACCTCGACACCTACTGCAAGGCCAACCACCTGTTGGTGAGTTTTTCGGGGCGCGCCCATGGCCTGGTCGACGAAGCGCTGGCCCAGCTCGGCCGCGAGCGCCGCATCCTGCTGACGGTGAACCAGTTCTTCACGGCGGGCCGGGTGGTGGCGAATTCGGACTTGATCACGGTGCTGCCGAAGCACCTGATGGTATCGACCGGCATGACCGATGCGCTGGTGTGGCGCGAGCTGCCCTTGCAGCTGCCGGCGGTGCACCTCGACATGCTCTGGCACGAGCGTGACGGCCGCAGCCCGGCGCACCGCTGGCTGCGCAAGAACCTGGAAAGCATGGCGGAGAGCGCGGCGCCGAAGACGGGCGCGCGCAAGGTCGTCTAACCGGATTGGGCGATACGCGGCCCGGATCTGCTCGTTTTTTGTAGGGTGTGCGGCTTCGCCGCACACGCGTTCAAATACCCGTTGAGATGACCCGAATCGGCTGTTCTACGGCTGGTTGAACGCGCGGACGGCGAAGCCGCCCACCCTACGAAACCATGAATCCGGCGGATGAGCAGCTCCGCTCAGCGAATCGGCAGCTTGGTCGTGTTCTTGACCTCTTCCATCACCGCATAGGTGTGCGTCTCGCGCACGCCTTTCTGCAGCAGGGTCTTGCCGAGGAATTCGCGGTAAGCGGCCATGTCTTTCACGCGCGCCTTGACCAGGTAGTCGAAACCGCCGGCCACCATGTGGCATTCCAGCACTTCCGGTATCATCTGGACACTCTGTTTGAATGCATCAAACACCTCGGGAGTGGTACGATCGAGCACCACTTCGATAAATACCAGCAGCGATACGTCCAGCAATTGGGGGTTGAGCTGGGCGGTGTAGCCCATGATGTAGCCGGTCTCGTGCAGCTTGCGCACGCGTTCCAGGCAGGCGGCCGGAGACAGGTTGACTCGTGCGGCCAGTTCGACGTTGCTGATTCGTCCATCGTTCTGGAGTTCTGCCAGAATCTTCTTACTGATCTTGTCAAGCATGGTCGTCTCCTGCCATGTAAATATTATTCGGTCAGATTGTCGCATCAAAAACTATCTTTTGCTAGTCTGTCGTAAAAACAGAATTAATCCAGAAGATTTCCTTCTACAATCGAATCATTCCATGTAACGCGCAGCGCGCCGATCGCCTTTGAGCGGTACGGCGTTTTTTGCTGTGTGGCGCAGGTAATCCGATTTCCTTTTTAGAAGAGTCACCATGCAGACTGCCGCCGCCCTGGTTAGCACCACGGCCCCCCATGTCGTCCCTTTCGATGCGCTCCAGCTCGAGGTCAAGCGCGACCAGACCCCGCTACGCCAGGCCATCACCGACGCCTACCGCCGCGATGAAATCGACGCCGTGCAGTGGCTGCTCGCGCAGGGGGCCGGCGCCAACGCGGACGCCTACATGCTGGCCCACCGCCTGGTTTCGAGCGTGCGCGAGAAGCGCACCCGCTCCTCGGGCGTGGACGCGCTGATGCACGAATTCTCGCTGTCGTCGGAAGAAGGCGTGGCGCTGATGTGCCTGGCCGAAGCGCTGCTGCGCATCCCGGACAGCGCAACCGCCGACCGCCTGATCGCCGACAAGATCAGCAGGGGCGACTGGAAGAAGCACCTGGGCGAATCGCCTTCGCTGTTTGTCAACGCGGCCACCTGGGGCCTGCTCATCACCGGCAAGCTGGTCTCGACCAACAGCGACAAGAACCTGGGCTCGGCGCTCACCCGCATCATCGCCAAGGGCGGCGAACCCTTGATCCGCAAGGGCGTCGACATGGCGATGCGCATGCTCGGCAACCAGTTCGTCACCGGCCAGACCATCGACGAGGCACTCAAGAACAGCCGCGAGAACGAAAGCCGCGGCTACCGCTATTCCTACGACATGCTGGGCGAAGCGGCGCTCACCGACGCCGACGCGCAGCATTACTACGCCTCGTACGAGACCGCGATCCACGCAATCGGCAAGGCATCGAACGGCCGCGGCATCAAGGACGGCCCGGGCATCTCGATCAAGCTGTCGGCCCTGCACCCGCGCTACAGCCGCGCGCAGTACTGGCGCGTGATGAACGAGCTGCTGCCGCGCGTGCGCAGCCTGGTGCTGCTGGCCAAGGGCTACAACATCGGCATCAACATCGACGCCGAAGAAGCCGACCGCCTCGAGATCTCGCTCGACATGCTCGAATCACTTGCTTTCGATCCCGCCTTGGCGGGCTTCGACGGCATCGGCCTGGTGGTGCAGGCCTATCAAAAACGCTGCCCCTTCGTGATCGACTACGTGGTCGACCTGGCCAAACGCAGCGGCCGCAAGTTCATGGTGCGCCTGGTGAAGGGCGCCTACTGGGATGCCGAGATCAAGCGCGCCCAGGTGGACGGCATGCCGGGCTATCCGGTCTACACCCGCAAGGTGTACACCGACGTGTCTTACCTCACCTGCGCGCGCAAGCTGCTGCTTGCTTCCGACATCATCTATCCGCAGTTCGCCACCCACAACGCGCACTCGCTGTCCGTCATCTACACCTGGGCCAAGGCCGAGGGCATCAGCAATTACGAATTCCAGTGCCTGCACGGCATGGGCGAGACCCTGTACGACCAGGTGGTCGGGCCGCGCAAGCTCGACAAGGCCTGCCGCATCTACGCGCCGGTCGGTTCGCACGAGACCCTGCTGGCCTACCTGGTGCGCCGCCTGCTGGAGAACGGCGCCAACTCGTCCTTCGTGAACCAGATCGTGGACGAGAAGGTGGCGATCGACACCCTGCTGGCCGATCCTTTCGAGCAGGCGCGCGCGGCCGGTGGCAAGCCGCACCCGGCGATTGCGCTGCCGCTGCAGCTGTTCGGCGCCGAGCGCCAGAATTCGGCCGGCCTGGACCTGGCCAACGAAAACACCCTGGGCAAGCTGGCCGATGGCCTGGCCCTGCAGCGCCAGCACGGTGCGGCGCCGCTGATCGCAGGCCCGGTGGAAGGCGGCGCGCCGGCGAACGTCGTCAATCCGGCCCTGTCCAGCGACGTGGTCGGCCAGGTCGTCGAAGCGTCGCGCATGGACGTCGAGACCGCGCTGGCGGCCGCCGCCGCCTTTGCCGGCGAATGGGAAGCGACGCCGGCCGAGACCCGCGCCGCCATGCTGGAACGCAGCGCCGACCTGTTCGAACAGAACAGTACCGAGCTGATGGCGCTGGCCGTGCGCGAAGCCGGCAAATCGCTGCCGAACGCGATCGCCGAACTGCGCGAGGCGGTGGACTTCCTGCGCTACTACGCGGTGCAGGTGCGTGCATCGAAAGCCGACGGCGCACTGGGCCCGGTGACCTGCATCAGCCCATGGAACTTCCCGCTGGCGATCTTCACCGGCCAGGTGGCGGCCGCTCTCGCGGCCGGCAACGTGGTGCTGGCCAAGCCGGCCGAGCAGACCCCGCTGATCGCCTACCGCGCCGTCGAGCTGTTCATCGAAGCCGGCTGCCCGCGCGCGGCGCTGCAGCTGCTGCCGGGCCGCGGCGAAGTGGTGGGCGCCGCCCTGACCGCCGATGCGCGCGTAAAAGGCGTGATCTTCACCGGCTCCACCGAGGTCGCGCAGCTGATCAACCGCACGCTCGCCAAGCGTGCCGAACACGAAGGCATCGACATTCCGCTGGTGGCCGAAACCGGCGGCCAGAATGCGCTGATCGTCGATTCCTCGGCGCTGCCGGAGCAGGTGGTGCAGGACGTGCTGTCCTCGGCGTTTGACTCCGCCGGCCAGCGCTGCTCGGCGCTGCGCGTGCTGTTCCTGCAGGAAGACATCGCCGACAAGACCATCAGGATGCTCAAGGGCGCGATGCAGGAACTGCGCGTCGGTATCCCCGACCGCCTGGCCATCGACATCGGCCCGGTGATCGATGCCGAGGCCAAGGGCAACCTGCTGGCGCACATCGAGCGCCTGCGCGCCACCGCGCGCAGCTACTTCGCGCTCGAACTACCTAGCAGCGTGAACCAGGCCGGCACCTTTGTTGCGCCGACCGTGCTGGAAATCGGCTCGATGGCGGAACTCACGCACGAAGTCTTCGGCCCGGTGCTGCACATCGTGCGCTACCGCCGCGCCGACCTGGCCAAGGTGGTCGATACCATCAACGCCACCGGCTACGGCCTGACCCTGGGCGTGCATTCGCGTATCGACGAAACCATCGATTTCATCGTGTCGCGCGCCCACGTCGGCAACATCTACGTGAACCGCAACATCGTCGGCGCGGTGGTGGGCGTGCAGCCCTTCGGCGGCGAAGGTAAATCGGGCACCGGCCCGAAGGCGGGCGGTCCGCTCTACCTGAAGCGCCTGCAGCGCCAGGCCGCGCCCTTGATGGAACACAGCCGTCGTTTCGACGCCGGCCTCGATGCGTTGCTGGGCTGGCTGCGCAACAAGGGCCAGCTTGATCTCGCCACGCTGGCCCAGGGCTACGGCCGCACTGCCCTGAACGGCGTCGAGATCGCCCTGCCGGGTCCGACCGGCGAACGCAACACGCTGGCCTTCACGCCGCGCGGCACCGTGCTGTGCGCGCCGAAGACCGCGGCCGGCCTGCTCAACCAGGTGGCCGCCAGCCTCGCCAACGGCAACCGCGCGCTGGTGCTGGCCGCGCCGGAACTGATCCCGGCCGACCTGCCGGCTCTGGTCAAGGAGCGCGTGCGCTTCGTGGGTGACGCCGACATCGACACCAGCGAGTTCCAGATCGCCCTGCTGGAAGCGGGCCTGGCCGGTTCGCTGCGCACCAGGCTGGCGGCGCGGCCTGGCGCCATCGTCGGCATCGTCGACACCAGCGCCCACGAACCGGTCGCCCTGTGGCGGCTGGTGGCGGAACGGGCGGTCTGCGTCAACACCACCGCGGCTGGCGGCAACGCAAGCCTGATGACGCTGGGAATGTAATCATCACGGGGAGCGCAAGCTCCCTTTTTTTTGGTTCTTCGCGGGAAATGGGGGAAGACGGTATTGACTGGCTGAGCGGGAGGTGGTGGCGGAGGTCTGATGTTGGTAGATTGATAGTCGCCAAACAAATCAGTCTGTCAAACCACCGCCATGCTCAATGCTATGTCGTCTGTCTCATTTTGGGAAGGCCATATTGTCGACACCGTCCAGGAACAAGAAGACGGGTCGCTGTTAATCGTTCTCGACACCTGCCCGGCAAGTGATGCCGTGTGCGGAGCGTGCCTCCAGCCTTGTGCCCTGGTGCATGAACGCCGAAGGCGTAAGGTGCGCGATCGTGACGTTCTGGACAAGCGCGTCTGGCTCGATGTGCCGGTTCGGCGGCTGGACTGTCATCACTGCAATGCACGGGTGGCCGAGCACATTGTTTGGCTTGACCGGGGAGCTCGCATTACGCACCGCGTGCGCCTTTGGGTCGAGGCGTTGGCGCAGCTGCTCCCGATAGCCCATGTGGCCCGACTGACCGGCCTGCACTGGCACACCATCAAGGACATCGATCATCGGCGGCTGAAACACCTGCATGGTGACTTCTCGGCAGAAGGCGTTCAGCGCTTGGTCATGGACGAATTCGCGCTGCACAAAGGCCACCGCTATGCCACTGTGGCCTTGGATGCCGAGCGAATGCGGGTGCTGTGGGTTGGAGAGGGTAATAGCCGGGAAGCGATCCGACCATTCTTCGAGCTGCTGGGAGAGCAAGGCTGTCAGCGAATCGAAGCCGTAGCCATGGACATGAACACGGCGATGGACCTCGAAGTTCGCCAGCAATGCCCGAACGCGGAAGTCGTCTACGACCTGTTTCACGTGGTGGCCCGCTTCGGCCGCGAAGTGGTAGACCGGGTTCGCGTCGACCAAGCCAATGCCTTGCGTGCCGAATCAAAGGCCCGCAAGGTCATCAAGCGTAGCCGCTGGCTGTTACTGCGCAACCGCGACAACCTGAAAGCCGAACAGGCCGTCAAACTGGAGGAGCTGCTGGCTGCCAACCAGCCTTTGGCGACGGTCTACCTGCTCAAGACCGAGTTGAAGGAAATCTGGTATGCCCCATCGGTCCGGGAAGGTGCTCGTCGATGGAAAACCTGGCTCAAACTCGCCCTTCAAAGCCAAATCGCTCCGGTAATCCAATTCGCCAAACGTTTGGCCAAATACCGGCGCGGCATCCTGGCTTCGGCCATCTATCCGATGAGCTCATCGATCCTGGAAGGCGTCAACAACCGCATCAAGGTCATCAAGCGCATGGCCTACGGATTTCGGGATGCATCTTATTTCTTCCTGAAAATCAAGGATGCGTTCCCCGGCAAAGCGCGATGAACCTTTTTTTTCGACCCAAACCAGGGCAACAGGAGTACCGTAGGGTGGACGGCTTCGCCGTCCGCGCGTTCAAGCAGCGCATGCATGGACGACGCGCCCGGTTTCACCATGTTCGTAGCAGCAGCAGCCGTACAAGAGACATTCTTATAAAACTTGGAGGTAGACATGCTTGTTGGCGTACCAAAGGAGATCAAGAACCACGAGTACCGCGTCGGGATGACCCCGCCCTCGGTGCGCGAACTGACGTCGCGCGGCATCGACGTCATCGTGCAGCAGGGCGCCGGCGAGCAGATCGGGCTGTCGGACCAGCAATACATGGCGGCCGGCGCCAGCATCGTGGACACGGCGCAGGAGGTGTTCAGCCGCGCCGACATGATCGTCAAGGTCAAGGAACCGCAGCCGCTCGAGTGCGCGATGCTGCGCGAAGGGCAGGTCCTGTACACCTACCTGCACCTGGCGCCCGATCCCGAACAGACCGCCGCGCTGGTGAAGTCGGGCGCGGTCTGCATCGCTTATGAGACCATCACCGGCCCGGGCGGCGGCCTGCCGCTGCTGGCGCCGATGAGCGAAGTGGCCGGCCGCATGGCGATCCAGGCCGGCGCCGCCCACCTGGAAAAATCCAAGGGTGGCATGGGCCTGCTGCTGGGCGGCGTGCCGGGCGTCGCCGCCGGGCACGTGGTCATCATCGGCGCCGGCGTGGTCGGCACCAATGCGCTGCAGATGGCGGTGGGCACCGGCGCCCGCGTGACGGTGCTCGACAAGAACTTCGACCGCCTGCGCCAGCTGGACCTGGTCTACGGCAACCGCATCTCCACGCTGTATTCGAACGCGCATGCGATCGAAGAGGCGGTTCTATCGGCCGACCTGGTGGTGGGGGGCGTGCTGGTGCCGGGCGCCGCGGCGCCGAAGCTGGTCACCCGCGACATGATCGCGCGCATGAAGAAGGGCGCGGTGGTGGTGGACGTGGCGATCGACCAGGGCGGCTGTTTCGAGACCTCGCACGCCACCACCCATGCCGATCCCACGTTTGTCGTCGACGGCGTGATCCACTACTGCGTGGCGAACATGCCGGGCGCGGTCGCCCGCACCTCGACCTTTGCCCTGAACAACGCCACCATCGGCCACGCCGTGGCGCTGGCGACCAAGGGCTGGCGCCAGGCGCTGTCGCTCGATCCGCACCTGCGCAAGGGCCTGAACGTCTGCCAGGGCAAGGTGACCTACGAGGCGGTGGCGAAAGACCTCGACTACGACTACGTGCCGGCCGAGTCCCTGCTCGGCTGAAGCGGTGAGCTTGCCAGATCCCGGCACACCCGCCGGGTGACGTACAGGGCATACTGCGCGGCGACCGATTTCACGAAACGCATGAAATCGGTCGCCGCGTTTTCATTGGCGTTATCCGACACGGTGCGGATCACCGCGCAGGGCACGCCCAGCTCGTAGCACACCTGCGCCACCGCGGCGCCTTCCATTTCGACCGCCACCAGCCCGGGCAGGGCCGCATTGAGCCCGTTCAGGCGCTCCCGGTCGGTCATGAACTGGTCGCCGCTTGCCACCAGGCCGCGGTGCACGCGCGGCTGCACCAGGCGAAATGCCCGCCGTTCGCTCTCGCCGATCGCCTCCATGAAGTCCAGCTCCAGGAAATCGTGGGCGGCGCGCGACAGGCGCATCGACAGCCCCTGGTCGGGCTGGAAGTGGGTCTGGCCGGTGAGCGGCACCTCGAAACGCGGAAACAGCGGACTCGCATCCATGTCGTGCTGGACCAGGGCTTCCGCCACCACGATATCGCCGACCTGCACCGTTTTATCGCCCGCACCGGCCACGCCGGTGAAGAGGATGTGGGTAACTCCGAACTTTTCCACAAGCGTTGTGGCTGTCATCGCAGCGGCAACCTTGCCAATTCGCGATAAAACGCACACAGCGTCGATTTCCCACAGTGTTCCTGCCCAGTACTCGCGCATGCCATGGATGAGCTTGGCGGGCCCTCTCATGGCTTCTACGAGCCCCAGCTGTTCTTCGTGCAGCGCGCTGATGATCCCCAGTCGCATGTTTTTCCCTGTTTTTGTTGTGTTCTTGTTACGCCAAGAGCTTGCAGAAATACACTACACGCTCGGTTTCCACGAATCCGAGCGCCCGATGCATCGCATGGCTGGCCGTATTCTCGAGCAAGGCATCGGATGCCATCTCGGTGCAGCCCTGTTCCCTTACCCATTGCTCGGCAGTTTTGACGAGCAGGGCGGCGATGCCCCGCCGGCGAGACGCCGGATCCACGTACAGGCCTTCCAGGAAGCCGACTGGAGACGAGACCGTCCCGTTCACGGCATCGCTGCGCAGCGCCACTTCGACCAGTCCCTGGGGCTCTCCAGTATCGGAATAGGCAATGAACTGTGCATAACGGCCGGTTTGTCCACACAGATCCTGCATCTCATGCAGGTGCTCCGCTGGATCTGCAGGCCATAAGGCCATGCGCAGCTGCAACCAGCCGGCTTGTTCAACGCTTGCGCACGGTTTGATCGAGCTCATGAGGCTGCCGTTTTTGAGTGTCGAGCGTGCATTTTGCTTGTCTTACGGATGTGAGACCAGCAAAAACCGTGTTTTCAAGGCTTTTTCGGCTTTTTCGGCTTTTCTGGCAGTGCAGGGCTTTTACGGTATTAGTTAACTAAAGTTTGTATACAAACTGGTAGTAGATAGTAAACGCGGCCTCTTCTGTTGATAACTTGCGTTTACTCCACAGGATCAAGAACTTGCAGATGCGTTTACCGGCTGTACAAAGCCTGCATGGTGTTGGGACGGAAGGTGGACAGATTTTGGCGTTGCCAGGAAATGCAGCGTTCTGCACATCCGATCCTGTGGATATACATCGACTTTTCCACAGTGGCGCCGGCAGAAGCCGGCAAGAACAGCTTGCAGACCGTGTCGCCGGTAGTTCGAAGGCACGACGGTGTTCCGATGCGCATGCAGTCGAGTTGGCAGCAATCGTTTTTTTTTGGCTCTGTCAGCGTTGACTATGGATGAGGCCTGAACTGCTGAGCTCCTCGATGGTCGAACACCTGTCTCCATCGACAGGAAGCGGCCATGAAAACACCCAGCTTCAGGAAGTGGTTCGCGCGCGTTTCCGCGCTGAACGGGGCGCAGCGCCAACAAACACTGGCGGCATTGCATCCGGCCGCGGGGCTGGACCGGATCGTCGCGCTCATCGAGCAGATCCGCGCACCCCAACGCGCGTGTCCGCGCTGCGCCTGCACGCGCTGCCATCGGCACGGCCATGCCAACGGCCTGCAGCGCTACCGCTGCCGGGAATGTGGCCGCAGCTTCAACGACCTGAGCGGCACGCCTTTTGCGCGGTTGCGGCTGCGCGAAAAATGGCTCGACTACCTGGACGCATTGATCGAGGCCAAATCGGTGCGGCGTGCCGCCCTTGACGTCGACGTGCACCGCAACACCGCGTTTCGCTGGCGCCACCGCTTCGTCGACCGGGTCAAGCACGACCAGCCGCAACAACTGAGCGGCATCGTCGAGGCCGATGAAATGTTCATCCTGGAATCGCAAAAGGGCGCGCGCAAGCTGGACCGGGCGCCGAGGAAGCGTGGCGGCGCGGCGCGCAAACGCGGCATCTCGAGCGAGCTCGACTGCATCCTGGTGGCGCGCGACCGCGCCAGGCAGACCATCGGCGCACTGGTCGGGCGCGGGGCCTTGAAGGCGGTGCACCTGGAACGCCACCTGCTGCCCAGGCTCGACCGGCAAGCACTCCTGGTCAGCGACGCCAATGCCGCCTACCGGGCCTTCTCACGCAAACATGGGATTGCCCACCAGGCGGTCAACCTGCGCGCCGGCGTGCGGGTGCGCCGTCACGCCGCCATCGCCATCCACGTCCAGAACGTCAACGCCTTCCATCAGCGTCTGCGCGACTGGCTGGCCCGCTTTCGCGGCGTGGCATCGCGCTATCTGCCGAATTACCTGGGTTGGCACCGGGCGCTCGACGGCGCAAGGGTAATTGCTGCGGAACAGTTCTTACGCATCGCAATCGGCGTCATCAACATTTAAAGGTGACAGCGCCTTTTTTTTTCGCTGGCAGTTTGTCCAGACCTGGTGCAGGGACGGCAGTGAAAGCGCGGCATGCGCGTTATCAGTGTTGTTGTAGTAAACAAGTTTGTATACAAACTGGTAGTAATAGTAAACGAGCCCGTTCTTGTGGATAACAAGAGTTTTCTCCACAACGTCAATGGTTTACGGTGGCGTTAACACGCTGTACAAGACCTCGGTTTGACGTGTAGGAAACTTGGACAGAATTTTGACAGACCAAGTTAGCGGGCTGTTCTACACATTCGTTCCTGTGGATATCCCAGCGGTTTTCCACAGATGCCAGCCACAAGACGTTGTTCTTGGCGGCAATGCTCGTCTGCGCGCTGCCGACGCCAGCCAGGCTTGCAAGTGGAGATGCCGGCGTTGGCGGTCTTACCGGCCTGGCGAAGTCAATCGTCGCAGCCTTTTTCGGCAGCCTTTCGTCGTCAGCCTGCTTGCAGGCTTTCACTTGCAGGCACATGCGGCCAGCGAGGGCTGGAGCTGCATGTGTCCGCTCGATGCGACGCGAACAAAATTTTTTTTGAAGCGCATCCCAAAGGTTTACAAGCTAAGTATGTATACAACGGTAGTAGTAGTGGTTAACGCTGGCACCAAGTTGTGGAAAACAGGGTTAACGTCCAAGTAATCATGTACTTACCGACCGTATAAGCCAGTGCATCAATGGCGCGTGGAAGCCTTGTAAAAACTGGACAAGATTTTGGGGACCCCGCAATTGCCCCGGTTCTGCACAAATCAGGCCTGTGGATATCAAGAGGCTTATCCACAGAGGGGGTATGGACTTCCGTTTACGATCTGGTAAGCTTGCCTCAACGAATCAGGAACGGAGGGCTGGTGGATCTCGACGCGACGTTTCGACAGCCCGAATTGCGTGTACCGGGGAGCGCGGGCCTGCGTCCTTTGTTCATCCGATTCATTTCCTGACGCCAGCCCGTGGAATCGGCCGGCGCATACGACTACATCATCGTCGGTGGCGGCACGTCCGGCTGTGTGCTGGCGAATCGGCTGACGCGTGATCCCGGGATCGAGGTGCTGCTGGTGGAAGCGGGCGGGCGCGACGATTACCTGTGGATTCACATCCCGGTCGGCTACCTGCACTGCATCGGCAATCCACGCACCGACTGGCTGTTTCGCACCGAGGCCGAGCCTGGCCTGCATGGACGGGCGCTGATCTACCCGCGCGGCAAGGTACTGGGCGGCAGTTCGTCGATCAACGGCATGATCTACATGCGCGGCCAGCCGGCGGATTACGCGCGCTGGGCCGAGGTGTCGGGCGACGATTCGTGGCGCTGGGAGCGGGTCTTGCCGCTCTTCAGGCGCAGCGAGGATCATTACCTGGGCGCGAGCGAATGGCATGGCGCGGGCGGCGAGTGGCGTGTGGAAAAGCAGCGGCTGTCGTGGTCCATCCTGGACGCCTTTCGCGAGGCTGCGGCGCAGGCGGGCATCCCGAAAATCGACGACCTGAATGCCGGCCGTGGTGCAGGGTCGGCGTATTTCGAGGTCAACCAGCGGCGCGGTATCCGCCTGAATACGGCGAAAGCCTTCCTGAGACCGGCGGCGCAAAGGCCGAACCTGACGATCATGACCGGTTGCCACGTCGAGCGCCTGCTGGTCGAGGATACGCCGCAAGGCAAGGCCTGCACCGGCATTCGTTTTACCGGCGGCGGCCGCGCCTACACGGCGACGGCGCATCGCGAAACCCTGCTGGCGGCAGGGGCGGTCGGCTCGCCGCAGATCCTGCAGCTGTCCGGCATCGGTGATGCAGGCGAACTCCAGCGCCACGGCATCGCACCGGTAGCGGACTTGCCAGGCGTCGGCGCCAACCTGCAAGACCACCTGCAACTGCGCATGATCTTCAGGGTCCAGGGTGTACCGACCTTGAACACGCGCGCCACCAATTGGTTCGGCAAGGCGCTCATCGGACTCGAGTACGCCTTGTTCCAGAGTGGGCCGATGTCGATGGCGCCGTCCCAGCTCGGCGTCTTCGCGAAGACGTCGCCCGCGCTGGCGGCGCCGGACCTGCAATACCACGTGCAGCCCCTGTCGCTCGACAAATTCGGCGATCCGCTGCATCGGTTTCCGGCCTTTACCGCCAGCGTGTGCAAGCTGCAGCCGACCTCGCGCGGGGTGGTCGGCATCGCCTCGCCTGACAGCTACGCGCCGCCGAAGATCACGCCGAACTATCTCAGCACCGAGGCCGATCGCAAGACCGCCGCCGCCGCGCTGGCGCTGACGCGCCGCATCGTGGCCGCGCCGGCGCTGGCACCCTACCGTCCCGAGGAGTACCTGCCGGGTCCGCACTACCAGACCGAGGAGGAACTGGCCCAGGCAGCGGGGCTGGTCGGCACCACGATTTTTCATCCGGTGGGCACCTGCCGCATGGGAAAAGAAAACGATCCGCAGGCAGTCGTCGACAGCCGTTTGCGGGTGCGCGGCATCGCCGGGCTACGGGTGGTCGACGCCTCGATCATGCCCTTCATCACCTCGGGAAACACCAATTCGCCGACCATCATGATTGCCGAGAAAGCTGCGCAAGACATCCTCGGCGGGCTGGCCGGGAAAGCCTAGTGCGAAAGCGCACGAGGAGGGGCGGACCCTGGGCGCGTCGGTCTGCCTACTCCTGGTCCGGCGTGGTATTGTTGGGGTACTAGGTGCGCTGCTCGAACGCGTGAGCGGGTGCACGCAGCCATGGGAGCGAGCATGAACCTCGAATCGCATTTCGTCGACGTACACGGCCTGCGCATGCATTACATCAGCGCGGGCGAGGGCCCGGCGGTCATCCTGATGCACGGCTTCCCGGATACCCATGAGATCTGGCGCCACCAGATTCCGGTGCTGGCGGCCAAGGGGTTTCGCGTCATCGCGCCGGACATGCGCGGCTACGGCAAGACCGATGCGCCGGCCAGTACTGGCGCTTATGCCATCGAGTTCCTGTGTGCGGACATCCTCGGCTTGATGGACCAGCTCGGTGTGGAAAAAGCGTCCATCGTCGGCCACGACTGGGGCGGGCTGGTGGGCTGGCAGCTGTGCATGGACGCGCCGCAGCGCTTCGAGCGCTTCGTGGCGCTGTCCACCGGGCACCCGGCAGCCATCGCCAATGCCGGCGTCACCCAACAGATGCGCTTCTGGTACATCCTGGGCTTTTTGATGCCGGTGGTGGCCGAGACGGCAATCCGGGCCAACGACTGGTTCTTCCTGCGCCAGATGACGCGCCGGCCCGAACAGCTGGCGATCTGGCGCGCGGCGCTGGAACCCGAAGGGCGCCTGACCGCCGCGCTCAACTATTACCGGGCCAACATCAAGCTGGGTCGCCCCCATCACTGGCGTCCGGTCGAGCTGCCGGTCATGGGCGTGTGGAGCGACCGCGACCCGGCGCTGGGTGAAAAGCAGATGCTCGATTCGGCCCACCATTGCCGCGCCGGCTTTCGCTACGAGCGCCTGAGCGGGGTGGGGCACTGGATGCAGCTGTCCGCTACCGAGCGCCTCAACGCCCTGCTGCTGGACTTCCTGGTCGCCTAGCGATTACCCTTACCGTCATCACCCGCGCGAGTAAACATGTGCGGATTGGTGTGGAGCCGCCTGGTCTGGAGCATGGCACCGTCCGCCAGGCGATCGAGGTCCATTCCGTCGGGCCGACCTTGCACCGGCTGGGTTCGATGCCTGCCGTCCTGGCTGGTTGTTGCGTCGCAACAATGAGCGCCTCCATACGTGCCGACCTGGGTCGCCGCGACGCCGGCCGGTTCCGCCTGCCAGCTGGCGGCCAGCTGCAAGGCGAAGCGCTGGACATGCGGCGGCACCAGCGGGTGTGACAGTCCGTCGAGTGTCGCCAGATCGACATCACTGTGATCGCACAAGCCTGAGGCATCGCCGTACAATGCAGCCTCCGCATTTCTCCGGTGTTGTTTCCATGATTGATTTTGCTTGGCTCGGCGCTGCTGCCTTCACCGCCGGCTTGGTCGACGCCGTCGTTGGTGGCGGCGGCCTGATCCAGATTCCTGCGATTTTTTCCGTGCTGCCGAAAGAGGTTCCCGCAACCCTGTTGGGAACCAACAAGTTCGCCAGCATCTTCGGGACCAGTGCTGCCGCAGTGAATTACGCACGGCGGGTGAGGGTAGCGTGGAGCACCGCCGCCCCGGCGGCGATGGCCGCATTTGCCTTGTCCTTCGCAGGCGCCTGGACCGTAACGCGGGTGCCGGCCGACTTTGTACGTACGCTGCTACCGATCATCCTGGTTGCCGTTGCGGTGTACACCTTCAAGAAGAAGGATCTGGGTGCGGTCCACGCGCCGGTACATAGCGGATTGGCCGAGCGCTACTGGGCCATCGGCATCGGCGCCGCGATCGGTTTTTATGACGGTTTTTTCGGTCCGGGTACCGGCAGCTTTTTGATCTTCCTGTTCGTGCGTTTTTTCGGCTTCGATTTTCTGAGCGCCTCGGCCGCGGCCAAGATCGTGAATGTTGCCTGCAATTTTTCGGCTCTGTTGTGGTTTGGGTATAGCGGTCATTTGCTCTGGCAACTGGGTCTCATGATGGCCGCCTGCCAGGTGGCCGGCTCCCTGATTGGCACCAGGCTGGCGCTCAAGCATGGCAGTGGCTTCGTACGTCAGCTGTTCCTGGTAGTGGTTTCCGGACTGATCCTGAAGACCGCGTATGACGCCTCCACCAGGATCGGATGGTGATTGTTCCACGTGAAACAGCAAAGCCGGGCTCGCCCGGCTTTTCTCTTTGTTCCACGTGAAACATCGTGGATAGCAAAGGCTGACCGTTCCACGTGAAACAATTTCTGTCGTTTTCAGGCCCTCCAAAGCTTCCACCAGAAAAAAGAATCTATAATCGCGCATTAGACTCCTCGCCCCACTCTTCCATCATGCTATTTCCAACTGAATTCGACGTCATCGTCGTCGGCGGCGGCCATGCCGGTACCGAGGCCGCGCTCGCGTCCGCACGCACGGGACAGAAGACCCTGCTGCTGACCCATAACATCGAAACCCTCGGTGCGATGTCCTGCAACCCCTCCATTGGCGGCATCGGCAAGGGCCATCTGGTCAAGGAAGTCGATGCCCTCGGCGGCGCCATGGCGATCGCCACCGACGAATCCGGCATCCAGTTCCGCATCCTGAATTCGTCCAAAGGGCCGGCCGTGCGTGCCACCCGTGCCCAGGCTGACCGCGTGCTGTACAAGCAGGCGATCCGTTCGCGCCTGGAAAACCAGCCGAACCTGTGGCTGTTCCAGCAAGCCGTGGAAGACCTGATGCTGGAAGGCGAGCGCGTGGTCGGCGCCGTGACCCAGGTCGGACTGAAGTTCCGTGCCCGCGCCGTGGTGCTCACCGCCGGCACTTTCCTCGATGGGAAGATCCACGTCGGCCTGCAGAATTACTCGGGCGGCCGCGCCGGCGACCCGCCAGCCGTGTCGCTGTCGAGCCGCCTGAAGGAACTCAAGCTGCCGCAGGGCCGCCTGAAGACCGGCACCCCGCCACGTATCGACGGTCGCAGCATCGACTTTTCGGTGCTGTCCGAGCAGCCGGGCGACCTCGATCCGGTGCCGGTGTTCTCGGTCATGGGCAATACCGCCATGCACCCGCGTCAGGTACCGTGCTGGGTCACGCACACCAACGAGAAGACCCACGAGATCATTCGCAACGGCCTCGACCGTAGCCCGATGTACACCGGCGTCATCGAGGGGGTGGGGCCGCGCTATTGCCCATCGATCGAAGACAAGATCCACCGCTTCGCCTCCAAGGAGTCGCACCAGATCTTCCTGGAGCCGGAAGGCTTGACCACCAACGAGTTCTACCCGAACGGAATCTCGACCAGCCTGCCGTTCGACGTGCAGCTGGAGCTGGTGCGCTCGATGCGCGGCATGGAAAACGCTTTCATTTTGCGCCCGGGCTATGCGATCGAATACGACTACTATGACCCGCGCGGCCTGAAAGCCTCGCTGGAAACCAAGGCGATCAAGGGCCTGTTCTTTGCCGGCCAGATCAACGGCACCACGGGCTACGAAGAAGCCGCAGCCCAGGGCCTGCTGGCCGGCCTGAACGCCGCACTGCAGACTCAGGGCAAGGATGCCTGGACGCCGGGCCGATCCGAAGCCTACCTGGGCGTGCTGGTCGACGACCTCACCACCCAGGGTGTGGCCGAGCCGTACCGCATGTTCACCAGCCGCGCCGAGTACCGCCTGTCGCTGCGCGAAGACAATGCCGACATGCGCCTGACCGAGATCGGCCGCAAGCTGGGCATTGTCGGCGACGCCCAGTGGGCAGCCTTCGAGACCAAGCGCGAAGCAGTGGCCCGCGAACTCGAGCGCCTGCGCGCGACCTGGGTCAACCCGCGCATTCTGGCGGCAAGCGAATCGGAGCGGGTGGTGGGGCAGGCGATCGAGCGCGAATACAACCTGGCCGACCTGCTGCGCCGTCCGGGCGTTGCCTACGACACGCTGATGAGCATGATCGGCGTCGAAGGCCAGCCTCTGGCCGGCCCGGGCGTCGAGGATCCGGCGGTCAAGGAGCAGATCGAGATCCAGCTCAAGTACGCCGGCTACATCGACCGCCAGGCGCGCGAAGTGGAGCGGCACGACCATTACGAGAACCTGAAGCTGCCGGAGAACCTGAACTACCTGGAGATCGCGGCACTGTCGATCGAGGTGCGCCAGAAGCTGGACAAGCAGCGCCCGGAAACCCTGGGCCAGGCCTCGCGCATTTCGGGCGTTACCCCGGCGGCCATCTCGCTGCTGCTGGTACACCTGAAAAAACGGGGCGCCAAGGGCTTTACCAATGCACCCGCGGAGCAAGCAGAATGAAGCTTTTCGACCGCGCCGCGTTGGCGCAGGTGCTGGCCGACGGCATCGCCGACATGAAGCTCGACGTCACTCCGGCCCAGCAGGAAAAACTGCTGGATTACCTGGCACTGATGAACAAGTGGAACAGCGTCTACAACCTCACCTCGCTACGCGACCCGATGCAGATGGTGACCCACCATGTTCTCGATTCGCTGGCCGCGGTGCCCGCCTTCGCGTCCGCCCGCAACGTGCTGGACGTCGGCGCCGGCGGCGGCTTGCCCGGCATCGTGCTGGCGATCAGCCGCCCGGACATGCGGGTGTCGATGATCGACACCGTGCACAAGAAGACCGCCTTCCTCAAGCAGGTAAAGGCCGAGCTGGAACTGGCCAACGTCACCGTGTACACGATGAAAGTGCAGGATCTCGGGGTGACTACGCCCTTGAGCGACAAATTCGACGTCATCACCTCTCGTGCTTTCGCCGACCTGTCGGATTTCCTGGAGTGGTCGGGACACCTGCTGGCGCCGGACGGAAAGTTCATCGCCCTGAAAGGCACGGCGCCGGCGGAAGAGCAGGAGCGGGTGCCGGCAGAATGGAAAGTGACGGGTTTGCAGCCCCTGCAGGTGCCAAGGCTGGGAGCGGAACGACACCTGGTTTTCGTCGAGAGATCGGCATAAACTAAATAAATCGTATAAATAGTTTATACCGTTTATTCAATATAAATCGTTAAAACGGTTTGTATGGTATGAACGGTATGGCGCCTTGCATACATACGGACGAGAATAGATGGCGAAGATTTTTTGCGTAGCGAACCAGAAGGGCGGGGTCGGGAAGACCACCACCACCGTCAACCTGTCGGCAGGCCTGGCCAAGCTGAACCAGCGCGTGCTGCTGGTCGACCTCGACCCGCAGGGCAATGCCACGATGGGCGCGGGCATCAACAAGGCCGCGCTCGAAGGCTCGATCTACCAGGTACTGCTGGGCGAGCTCGACGTGACCGCCGCGCGCCAGCGCTCGGAGGCAGGGCGCTTCGACGTGCTGCCCGCCAACCGCGAGCTGGCCGGCGCCGAGGTCGAGATGGTCGCCCTGGAAAACCGCGAGCGCCGTCTCAAGGAAGCGCTGGCGGCGGTGGACCAGGATTACGACTTCATCCTGGTCGACTGCCCGCCCGCGCTGTCGCTGCTGACCCTGAACGGACTGTGCGCGGCGCACGGCGTGATCATCCCGATGCAGTGCGAGTACTACGCGCTCGAAGGACTGTCCGACCTGGTCAACACGATCAAGAAGGTGCATGCCAACCTGAACACCGACCTGCGCATCATCGGTTTGCTGCGGGTGATGTTCGATCCGCGCATGACCTTGTCGCAGCAGGTGTCGAGCCAGCTCGAACAGCACTTCGGCGACAAGGTCTTCAAGACCATCATTCCGCGCAACGTGCGTCTGGCCGAAGCGCCGTCCTACGGCATGCCGGGCGTGGTGTTCGATCCGTCCTCGAAGGGCGCGCAGGCGTACATCGCCTTCGGCGCGGAGATGGTCGAGCGCATCAAGACGATGTGACCGTAAAAACTAGTTCTGAAAGCTGACACAGATATGGCAAGCAAAAAACTCAAGGGCCTCGGACGCGGCCTCGACGCGCTGCTCGGCGGCGACAGCCAGCCGGCCCCGGTGAAAGCGCCTTCTTCCTTGAAGATCGACCAGATCCAGGCCGGCAAGTACCAGCCGCGTACGCGCATGGACGAAACCTCGCTCAGCGAACTGGCCGCCTCGATCAAGACCCAGGGCATCATGCAGCCGGTGCTGGTGCGTCCGCTGGGGGAGGGCGCCCAGGTGCCGTACGAGATCATTGCCGGCGAGCGCCGCTTCCGCGCGGCCCAAATGGCCGGGCTCGACGAGATCCCGGTGCTGGTGCGCGACGTCGACGACCAGTCCGCCGCGGCCATGGCCCTGATCGAGAACATCCAGCGCGAAGACCTGAACCCGCTCGAAGAGGCGCAGGGCATCCAGCGCCTGATCAACGACTTCAGCTTTACCCACGAGCAGGCCGCCGCCGCGGTCGGCCGCTCGCGCAGCGCCGTCTCGAACCTGCTGCGCCTGATTAACCTGGCCCAGCCGGTGCAAACCATGCTGATGGCCGGCGACATCGACATGGGCCACGCGCGCGCGCTGCTGGCGGTCGAC
Organism: Massilia sp. UMI-21; assembly: GCA_015277795.1. Taxonomy (NCBI): domain Bacteria; kingdom Pseudomonadati; phylum Pseudomonadota; class Betaproteobacteria; order Burkholderiales; family Oxalobacteraceae; genus Massilia; species Massilia sp. UMI-21. The sequence goes on from CP063848.1 coordinate 303,382, forward strand.
AGTGCCGAACAGATCACCCTGGCCACCCAGGTGATCGCCAAGCGCCTGTCGGTACGCGAAACCGAAAAGCTGGTGGCCCGCGCGCTCGAAGAGCAGTCGAGCCCGGCGGTTGCGGCGCGCGCCAAGGACAAGCCGGGCGACATCGTGCGCCTGGAAGAGGAACTGTCGGACAAGCTGGCGACGCCGGTGGTATTCAAGATGGGCGCCAAGGGTAAAGGCCAGCTGATCATCGACTTCGCCGACCTCGACATCCTGGATGGTGTGCTGGCCCGCCTGCGCGCCTGAATTGTGTCTTGAACAGGGGTGGCCGGGGCTTGCCTGCCCCGCGTGCAACTGACGTATGCATGCCACGCCCGCTCAAGGCGAAGCGCGTTTGCAAGCGCCGCCGGCGCCTTCGGCCATCCTACTGACCCACGAGTTAAGTAATTGAAAATATGGGCTTTTTATCCGGGCCCATGTTGCTCCCATCACATCTTTACGTAGCAGTTATAAGCGCGGAATCGTTTGACTCGCGTCCGTATAACCACTTATAATTCCGCTGATTCATGTAATTACCACATCGTAACTGTCCGATCGCGCGGCGAGAAACCAGAACAATATGTTGCGCATCGTCTCCCTGCAATTGATTGCAACAGCAGTCGCCGGCGCCATCGCCGCACTGCTGGGGGGATGGTCTGCGATGTTTTCGGCAGTACTGGGCGGTTTGTGTTGTGTAGTGCCCAACGGCATCATGGCAGTACGGCTGTTCGCCAGCGCCCAACGGGCCGGTGGCGCCAGTCCTGCAACATTCTTCATCTGGGAATTTATAAAGATTGCTCTAACGCTGGTGCTGCTGGGTGCTACCGCGTGGCTGTACCACGATCTGAACTGGCTGGCGCTACTTGCCGGGTTCATCGTGGCGCTGAAAAGTTACATATTCTTATTATTTAGGCACTGAAAAATGGCGACTCCAATCGAAGGCGCAGCGCACGCGCCCACCGCTTCAGAATACATCAAGCACCACCTGGGCCATCTGTCGAACCAGCATCAGCACGGTCCGGTTGATTTTTCGGTCATCCACTACGACACCCTGTTCTGGTCGATCGCCATGGGCGTGCTCGGCTGCCTGATCATGTGGATGGCAGCACGTAAAGCCACCTCGGGCGTGCCAGGCCGTTTCCAGGCTGCCGTCGAGATGCTGGTCGAGATGGTCGAAGACCAGTCGAAGTCGATCGTCCATGGCGACCGCAGCTTCATCGCACCAGCCGCACTGACCGTGTTTGTCTGGGTTGCCCTGATGAACTCGCTGGACTTCCTGCCGGTCGACATGTTCTCGTTTGCCTTCGCCGCCTTCGGCGTGGAGCACCTGTTCCCGTATCACCGCGTGGTTCCGACCGCCGACCTGAACGGCACCATCGGCATTTCGCTCGGCGTGCTGCTCCTGATGCTGTACTACGGCATCAAGATCAAGGGCTTCGGCGGCTGGATCCACGAACTGTTCGCAGCACCGTTTGGCATCTGGATGGCGCCGTTCAACCTGCTCCTGAACATCATCGAATACGCAGCAAAAATGGTGTCGCTCGGTATGCGACTGTTCGGCAACATGTTCGCCGGCGAGCTGCTGTTCCTATTGATCGCTTTGCTTGGTTCGACCGCCACCATCTTCGGTTTCGTCGGCCAGGTAATTGCAGGCTCGATCTGGGCGATCTTCCACATCCTGATCGTGTTCCTGCAGGCATTCATCTTCATGATGCTGACGCTGGTGTATCTCGGTCAGGCCCATGAAGGCCACTGATCGGCGCCGCAAGCATCGAACAGATAGTGGTTGTAAAGAAGTTGTAGTTTTTAATCTAGTTCTTAAATTAACTTTTGGAGTTACACATGACTGACCTTTCTTTTGTTGCACTGGCTTGCGGTTTGATCATCGGCCTCGGCGCTATCGGTGCTTGCATCGGTATCGCACTGATGGGCGGTAAATACCTCGAAGCTTCTGCACGTCAGCCAGAACTGATGAACACCCTGCAGACCAAGATGTTCCTGCTGGCTGGTCTGATCGACGCGGCATTCCTGATCGGTGTCGGTATCGCCATGCTGTTCGCCTTCGCGAACCCGTTCACCGGCTAAGACACACGTCTTGACGTATTGAAGAGCCGAACCGACTCCGGTTCGGCATCCGTGTTTCTGTAATAAGGAAAATACCGTGAACCTTAACGCAACGATGTTTGCACAGCTCGTGGTCTTCCTCATCCTGGCCGCCTTCACGATGAAATTCGTGTGGCCGCCGCTGATGAAAGCACTCGACGAGCGTGCTGAGAGGATTGCGAATGGCCTGGCAGCCGCCGACCGTGGCAAGGCCGACCTGGCCGCCGCCGAAAAGCGCGTGCAGGCCGAAATGGCCGGCGCCCGTGACGAAGTCCAGAAGCGCATCACCGACGCCGAAAAGCGCGCTGCCCAGATCATCGACGCAGCCAAGGCGACCGCCGCCGAAGAAGCCGCCCGTATCGTCGCTGCCGCCCACGCCGACGCCGAGCAGCAAGTGACCCGCGCCCGCGAAGAACTGCGTGGCCAGGTGGCCGCACTGGCAGTGCAAGGCGCCGAGCAGATCCTGAAGCGTGAAGTGAACCCAGCGGTCCACGCCGACCTGCTGTCGCAACTGTCGACCGAGCTCTGATCATGGCTGAACTCGCAACCGTCGCCCGTCCTTACGCCGAAGCGCTGTTCCGTGTTGCCCAGTCGGGCGACATGGCCGCCTGGTCGGCCGTCACCGCCGAGCTGGGCCAGATCGGCGCCAATTCGGAAGTGCAGGCTTTCGCCAGCAACCCGAAGGTCACCACCGCCCAGCTGGCCGACACGATTGCGTCCCTGGTCAAGTCGCCGCTGAACGCTGAAGCGAAGAACTTTATCGCGATGCTGGCCGATAACGGCCGCGTCAACCTGCTGCCCGAAATCGCCGCCCAGTTCGCGGCACTGAAGAACGCCAACGAAGGTGCCGCCGATGCGGCGATCTTCAGCGCCTTCGAGATCTCGGGTGACCAGCTGTCGCAGCTGGTCGCCAAGCTGGAACAGAAATTTGGCCGCAAGCTGAACCCAACGGTGACAGTGGATCCTTCGCTGATCGGTGGTGTGCGCGTGGTCGTCGGCGACGAAGTGCTCGATACCTCGGTACGCGCCAAGCTGCAACAGATGCATGTTGCGCTGGCCTCGTAATCGATCGATATCTGGCAGCACGCGCCGGCGCTAGCGCCCTTGCCCTACGCATCAAAAACATTTGGAGTTAGCACTCATGCAACTTAATTCTTCTGAAATCAGCGAACTGATCAAGAGCCGCATCCAGGGTCTGGAAGGTTCGGCTGAAGTTCGCAATCAAGGCACGGTGATCTCCGTGGCCGACGGTATCTGCCGCATCCATGGTCTGTCGGACGTGATGCAGGGCGAGATGCTGGAATTCCCTGGCAACACCTTCGGCCTGGCGATGAACCTCGAGCGCGACTCGGTCGGCTCGGTCATCCTGGGTGCCTACGAGCACATCTCGGAAGGCGACACCGTCAAGACCACCGGCCGCATCCTGGAAGTGCCGATCGGTCCGGAACTGCGTGGCCGCGTGGTCAACGCACTGGGCCAGCCGATCGACGGCAAGGGTCCGATCAATGCACAACTGACCGCACCGATCGAAAAGATCGCACCGGGCGTCATCGCCCGTGAATCGGTCTCGCAGCCGATGCAGACCGGCATCAAGTCGATCGACGCGATGGTGCCGATCGGCCGCGGCCAGCGTGAGCTGATCATTGGCGACCGCCAGACCGGTAAATCGGCTGTCGCAGTCGACGCGATCATCAACCAGAAGGGCCAGGGCGTCACCTGCGTGTACGTCGCGATCGGCCAGAAGGCATCGACCATCAAGAACATCGTGCGTTCGCTGGAAACGCACGGCGCGATGGAATACACCATCGTGGTCGCCGCTTCGGCGTCGGAATCGGCTGCGATGCAGTACATCTCGGCCTACTCGGGCTGCGCGATGGGCGAATACTTCCGCGACCGCGGCGAAGACGCGCTGATCGTGTACGACGACCTGTCGAAGCAGGCTGTCGCTTACCGCCAGATTTCGCTGCTGCTGCGCCGTCCGCCGGGCCGCGAAGCCTACCCGGGCGACGTGTTCTACCTGCACAGCCGTCTGCTCGAGCGCGCAGCACGCGTGAACGCCGACTACGTCGAGAAGTTCACGGGCGGCGCCGTCACCGGCAAGACCGGTTCGCTGACCGCACTGCCGATCATCGAAACCCAGGCAGGTGACGTCTCGGCATTCGTGCCGACCAACGTGATTTCGATTACCGACGGCCAGATCTTCCTGGAGACCTCGCTGTTCAACGCCGGTATCCGTCCTGCGATCAACGCCGGTATCTCGGTGTCGCGCGTCGGTGGCGCAGCCCAGACCAAGGTCATCAAGAACCTGTCGGGCGGTATCCGTACCGACCTGGCCCAGTACCGTGAGCTGGCTGCGTTCGCGCAGTTCGCCTCCGACCTGGACGAATCGACCCGCAAGCAGCTGGACCGCGGCGCCCGTGTGACCGAACTGCTGAAGCAGCCGCAGTTCTCGCCGCTGTCGACCTCGCTGATGGCCGCTTCGCTGTTCGCCGTCAACAAAGGCTACCTGGACGACATCGAAGTCAAGAAAGTCCTGCCGTTCGAGCACGGACTGCACAACTTCCTGAAGTCGGGCCACGCTGCCCTGCTGTCGAAGATTGACGAAACCAAGCAACTGGACAAGGACAGCGAAGCTGCGCTGGCCGCCGCCATTGCTGATTTCAAAAAATCCGGCGCATATTAATCGTCAAGCCGGCGCCGTGTACGCACGGCGCCGGTGCGCGGAAGGAGTAAGGACTCATGGCAGTAGGCAAAGAGATTCGTGGCAAGATCAAGAGCGTAGAAAATACGAAGAAGATCACCAAGGCGATGGAAATGGTCGCGGCATCGAAAATGCGCAAGGCGCAGGATCGCATGCGCGCCGCCCGTCCCTACAGTGAGAAGGTTCGTAGCATCACCGCCAATCTTGCCGGCGCAAACCCGGAGTACACCCACCCGTTCATGGCGCAAGCCAAGGATGTGAAGGCGAATGCCGTCGGCTTCATCGTCGTCACGACCGACAAGGGTCTGTGCGGCGGCATGAACACCAACGTGCTGCGCCAGGTGACCATGAAGGCGCGCGAAATGGAACAGGCAGGCAAGCGTGTCGAGGCAGTTGCCATCGGCAACAAGGGCCTGGGTTTCCTGAACCGCATGGGCATGAAGCTGGTCTCGCAAGCGACCCAGCTGGGCGACACCCCGCACCTGGACAAGCTGATCGGCCCGGTCAAAGTGATGCTGGACGCGTACCAGGAAGGCAAGCTCGACGCTGTCTACCTGTGCTACACCAAGTTCATCAACACGATGAAGCAGGAACCGATGGTCGAGCAACTGCTGCCGCTGCCCGCAAAGCACATGGAAGCGGAAGCTGGCGGACACAGCTGGGACTACATCTACGAACCGGAAGCGGCCGTCGTCATCGACGAACTGCTGGTGCGTTACGTGGAAGCGCTGGTGTACCAGGCGGTTGCAGAAAACCTGGCGTCCGAGCAATCGGCGCGCATGGTCGCGATGAAGGCCGCGAGCGATAACGCCGGCAGTGTCATCAGCGACCTGAAGCTGGTCTACAACAAGACCCGCCAGGCGGCGATTACCAAAGAACTCTCCGAGATCGTCTCGGGCGCAGCAGCTGTCTAAGCGCGCCGGACCGATCAACAGTAAAAGAATTTAACTATATATCTGAAGGAACGAACATGGCTGATGGCAAAATCGTTCAGTGTATCGGCGCAGTGGTCGACGTGGAATTCCCACGTAACGCCATGCCGAAAGTGTACGACGCACTGAAAATGGAAGGTTCGGAACTGACCCTGGAAGTCCAGCAGCAGCTGGGCGACGGCGTGGTCCGTACCATTGCACTGGGCAGCTCGGAAGGCCTGCGTCGCGGCATGATCATCCAGAACACCGGCAACCCGATCATGGTTCCGGTCGGCACCCCGACCCTGGGCCGCATCATGGACGTGCTGGGCAACCCGATCGACGAATGCGGTCCGGTCAGCCACGAGCGCATGGCATCGATCCACCGCGATGCGCCGGCCTACGACGAACTGTCGCCGTCGACCGACCTGCTGGAAACCGGCATCAAGGTCATCGACCTGGTCTGCCCGTTCGCCAAAGGCGGTAAAGTCGGCCTGTTCGGCGGCGCCGGCGTCGGCAAGACCGTCAACATGATGGAACTGATCAACAACATCGCCAAGGCACACTCGGGTCTGTCCGTGTTCGCCGGCGTGGGTGAGCGTACCCGTGAAGGTAACGACTTCTACCACGAGATGGCCGATGCCAAGGTGGTCGACCTGGAAAACCCTGCCAACTCGAAAGTGGCAATGGTCTACGGTCAGATGAACGAACCGCCGGGCAACCGTCTGCGCGTCGCGCTGACCGGCCTGACCATGGCGGAAGCCTTCCGCGATGAAGGCAAGGACGTTCTGTTCTTCGTCGACAACATCTACCGCTACACCCTGGCCGGTACCGAAGTGTCGGCACTGCTGGGCCGTATGCCGTCCGCGGTGGGCTACCAGCCGACCCTGGCCGAAGAAATGGGCCGCCTGCAAGAGCGCATCACCTCGACCAAGACCGGTTCGATCACCTCGATCCAGGCCGTGTACGTCCCTGCGGATGACTTGACCGACCCGTCGCCGGCCACCACCTTCGCCCACCTGGACTCGACCGTCGTTCTGTCGCGTGACATCGCTTCGCTGGGTATCTACCCGGCAGTCGATCCGCTCGACTCGACCTCGCGCCAGCTGGACCCGCTGGTCGTCGGTGAAGAGCACTACAACACCGCGCGCGCCGTGCAGAACACCCTGCAGCGCTACAAGGAACTGCGTGACATCATCGCGATTCTGGGCATGGACGAACTGGCGCCGGAAGACAAGCTGGTCGTCGCACGCGCTCGTAAGATGCAGCGTTTCCTGTCGCAGCCGTTCCACGTCGCCGAAGTCTTCACCGGCGCACCAGGCAAGTACGTTTCGCTGAAAGACACGATCAAGGGCTTCAAGATGATCGCGTCGGGCGAACTGGACCACCTGCCGGAGCAGGCCTTCTACATGGTCGGCACCATCGAGGAAGCGATCGAGAAGGCCAAGAAACTGGCTGCCTAAGCCGGCTTCAACCTGAGGACAGACATGGCAAATACGATTCAAGTGGACGTGGTCTCGGCCGAAGAGAGTATCTTCTCCGGCCAGGCCGAATTCGTCGCGCTGCCGGGTGAAGCGGGTGAGCTGGGTATCTACCCGAAGCACACCCCCCTCATCACGCGCATCAGGCCAGGTGCTGTACGGATCCAGGTCGCCGGCGGCGGCGAAGAGTTCGTCTTCGTCGCAGGCGGTATCCTCGAAGTGCAGCCGAACGGCGTGACCGTGCTGGCCGACACCGCGATCCGCGGTGGCGACCTGGACGAAGCGAAGGCACTGGAAGCAAAGAAGCAGGCCGAAGAGCTGATGCTGAACAAGGAATCGAAGATCGACTACGCGAAAGCCCAGGCCGAAATGGCCGCGGCGATCGCGCAGCTGGCGGCGATCCAGAAGCTGCGCACGCGCGGACGCTAAGCATCCGCTCCTGCGGTACAAGAAGGCAGCCTGCGGGCTGCCTTTTTTTTTAGCACTGTCCAGCTTGATCACGGTTTGTAGGGTGGGCGGCTCCACCCGACGGCCTGGCATACCGGGATCCTGGCTGCCGCCCGCGCGTTCACATCCCCCTCGAGCAGATGGGACGACAATGCATATGATGATTGGACGCGTGGGCGGCGTCCGCGGCCCGGCTGCTCACCCGGCAGGGTAGAGCCGCCCACCCTACCGGTGAGCGCAGACTGCAAGTGGTGCTGTCATCGAAAGCAGCGCACGGTTAGCCAGCGCACGGGTGGGCACCGCGTTCCGGTTTAGTATCGGCTCTCCAGCATGAGACGCGTCGGGCCGGACCATGGCAATCCCTCCAGAACACCCTGAACAGCAAGCCGAGAACGCGGCTTGCGCGCTGCCGCCGGACGCCCGCTTCGGCCAGACCCTGTACCGCTTCCTGTTCTTCGACTGGCTGTTCCGCGACGTGAGCCGGGCCCGCAACCTATATGAACGCCACGCCGCGCGCGAACACAACCGGCGCATGAGCCGCTATCTGCCGGTCTACATGCGGCGCTGGTCGGTGCTGGCCACCTTCGACTTCGCGCTCGGCTTCCTGTTCGAGCGGGTGCTGTCCGCCACCATGCTGTCGGCCGTGTTCTTCACCGGCTCCTGCGTGACCGTCACCGGCATCGTCGTGATGACCGTGACCTGGCTGTTCCTGACCTACGCCAAGCTGTCCTGAGCATCGTGCGGCGCTTTCGTTCGCCCCCGGCTGGCGACCACTCGGCCCATCCGGACGACCACTGATCGGCTCCCGATTGCGGCAGGCGCCGCCCGGTACGTACAGTCGCGGCATCCATAACAACAAAGGAAGGCCGACCA